>JAGQIK010000243.1 GCA_020431405.1 Myxococcales bacterium | reverse complement strand
GGCGGCGCGGTCGGCGGCGCGGTCGGCGGGAGCGTCGCGGCGACGGCGGCGTGCTGCTGTTGGACCGTGCGTACGGGCGACGGCGCGCGCTGCGGCGGCAGCGTCACGCCGAGGCTCGCCGGGCTCTTGCCGCGCGCGTCGCTCAGCGCGTGGGCCAGCGCGCGCGCGAAGGCGCCGGCCGAGGCGTAGCGCTCGTCGGGTTTCTTGGCGAGCGCCTGCGCGATGGCGTCGGCGACGCCCTGTGGGCAGTGCATGGCGAGGCGATCGAGGCGCGGCGGCGGCTCGTACTGGTGCATGGCCAAAAGGCGCCCCGTGCCCTCGGCGTCGAAGGGCGGGCGACCGGCGATCATCTCGAAGGCGATCACGCCCAAGGCGTAGATATCGGTGCGGTGGTCGACCTGCTTGGCGCTGGCGCACTGCTCGGGCGACATATAGATCGGCGTGCCGAAGGTCTGAAAGCTCTTGGTCATGCGCGGCGAGCTGTGGTCGGACACCAGCGCCATGCCGAAGTCGAGCACCTTGAGCGGCGTGACGGCGCCCGCCGGCAGCACGAACACGTTTTCCGGCTTGAGGTCGCGGTGCACGATGCCCGCGGCGTGCGCGGCGCCGAGCACGTCGCTCAGCGCGCAGCACAGGCGCACCGCCTCCTCGACGGCGAGCTGGCCGCGGCGCTTCATCAGATCGCCGAGGCCCTCGCCCTCGAGCCGCTCCATCACGACGTAGGGACCGACGTCGGGCGCCTCGCCGACGCTGTGCACGCGCACCACGCCGGGGTGCTGCACCTTCTCGGTGGCGCGAAGCTCGTTGAACAGGCGCGCCACCATCGTCGGATCGGCGGCGATCACTGGGCGCAGCACCTTGACTACGAAGCGCGCTGGCGCGCTGGCATCGGCGCCCGCCGGCCGCGCCGCGTAGACCACGCCCATGCCGCCTTCGCCGACGCGCTCGCCGATCTGGTGGCCGGCGACGACGCGCCCGACGAGCGGGTCCGCCGGTGGGCCTGTCGGTGCCCGCAAACTGCTCTGTCCGTGCTCGCCCAACGCTTGATCGTACTGTGAAATGGACTAGTCTGCGCCTCATGTCGGACACGCCGCAGAGCATCGCCGCGCTTTTTCAACACCTCGAGGCGCGTGTGCGCGCCGCGCTGACCGCCGCCGGCGCCGGCGAGGACGTCTCGGTGGACCTCGCGCCGCCGCCCAATCCGGAGATGGGCGACCTCGGCTTCCCCTGCTTTCCGCTGGCCAAGGTGCTGCGCAAGGCGCCGCCTCTGATCGCCAAGGATCTCGCCGCCGCGATCACGCCCGACGCGGTGATCGCCGAGGTCGGCACGGCCGGGCCGTACGTCAACCTCACGCTGCGCAAGGACAGCTGGGTGCGCGTGGTCATCGGCGAGGTGCTGCGCGAGGGCGACCGCTTCGGCGCCGCGACGCGCCCCGAGGCCGAGCGCGAGCACGTGCTCGTCGAGTACAGCGCGCCCAACACCAACAAGCCGCTCCATCTCGGCCACGTGCGCAACAACCTGCTCGGCGCGTCCATCGCCAAGGTGCTCGCCCACGCCGGCGACCGCGTCACGCGCGTCAACCTCGTCAACGACCGCGGCGTGCACATCTGCAAGTCGATGCTCGCCTACAGAAACTGGGGCGGCGGCACGGATCCCGAGAAGGCCGAAAAGAAGGGCGACCACCTGGTGGGCGACTTCTACGTGCTCTTCGACAAGTACTTCGAGGCCGAATACGACGCCTGGCAGAAGAGCGGCGAGGGCCAGGAGAAGCTCGCCGAGTGGCTCGAGAGCCCCAAGGGGCAGGGCCACAAGAAGGCGTACGACAAAGCGCAGGCCGCACCTGCCGACAAGAAGCCCAAGAAGATGCCCAAGCCGCCGGCCGAGGCGTTCTTTTCGGGCTACAAGGACGACTACTTCAATCAGCAGTCGTGCCTCGGCGCCGACGTGCGCGAGATGCTGCGCCAGTGGGAGGCCGGCGACGACGAGACCATCGCGCTCTGGAAGAAGCTCAACGGCTGGGTGCTGGCCGGCTTCGACGAGACGTACGCGCGCATGGGCGTCGGCTTCGAGCACGTGCAGTACGAGAGCGACACCTACAAGCTCGGCAAGTCGCTGGTGGAGCTCGGCCTGCAAAAGGGCGTGCTCAACAAGCGCGACGACGGTGCGGTGGTCTGCGATCTCTCGCAGGTTGGCCTCGACGGCGAGAAGGTGCTGCTGCGCAGCGACGGCACCAGCGTCTACATGACGCAGGATCTCGGCACGGCGATGGAGCGCGTCGATAAGCTCGCCGCCGATCGCCTCGTCTATGTCGTCGGCGACGAGCAGAACTACCACTTCGACGTGCTGTTTCGCATCCTCGGGCTGCTGCGCGAGGGCATGACCGAGCGCTGCTATCACCTGTCGTACGGCATGATCCGTCTGCCCGAAGGCAAGATGAAGAGCCGCACGGGCACCGTGGTCGACGCCGACGATCTGATGGACGAGGTGCACGCGCTGGCGCGCACCGAGACCGAGCAGCGCGCCGACGAAGGCAAGGCGCACACGGCCGGCATCAACGACGAAGAGCTCGACGCGCGCGCCGAGGTGATCGGCATGGCGGCGCTCAAGTACCACCTGCTCAAGTTCGCGCCGCGCACCTCGTTCGAGTACGACCCCAAGGCGAGCATCGACTTTCTGGGCCAGACCGGACCGTACTGCCTGTTCAACTACGCGCGCACGCGGTCGCTGCTGCGCAAGGCTGGCGGCGAGCCGTCCTTCGATGCGGCCACGGTGGCGCGGCTCGAGAGCGAGCGCGAGCTCGAGATCGTGCGCCTGCTGTCGACCTTCCCCGACATCGTCGCGCGCTCGGCGCGAAGCTACGACCCGTCGCGCATCGCCGAGTACTGCTTCGAGCTCTGCAAGAGCTTCGCCTTCGTCTTCACCGACAAGGCCAATCACCCCATCGTCACCTGCGAGGACGCCGAGCTGCGCGCGGCGCGCCTGATGATGGCCGCCGCCGTCGGTCAGACGCTGCGCGTCGCGCTGTCGCTGCTCGGCATCGACGTGCTCGAGGAAATGTAAAACGTGAGCGCCTCCAAGACCGCCGTCCCCGAAAACGAATACAAGGTGCTCGACGCGCTCTTCAAGCGCGGCGAGCCGCTGCTGCTGCGCGACCTGGCCGCCGAGATCGGCGTCGATCAGAGTCAGGTCTCGGCGATCTGCTTGGCGCGCGCCGAGATCGACCACATCTCGATCGACGAGCGCTCGCAGCTCGAGCTGCGCCTCGGCGCCAAGGGCCGCGAGCTGGCCGACGCGCCGTTTCCCGAGCGCGCGATCATCGGCGCGCTCTACAAGCTCGGCGGAAGCGGCGAGATCCCCGAGCTCGCCGATCCGTCGGGGCTCGACAAGAAGGCCGTCGGCCAGTCGCTGCGCTGGCTCAAGCAGAAGGGCTGGGCCGAGCAGAAGGGGCGCACGATCACGCTCACGGCGGCGGGGCGCGCGGCGATGAACGCCAAGCTCGCCGACGAGAAGCTCGTCGCGGCGCTCGCGTCGGTGGAGAGCAAGAGCGAGGCCGAGCTCGTCGCCGAAGGGCACGACGTGGCGGCGGCGCGCGCGCTGCTCGCCGGGCGCAGCGGCGTGCTCGACGAGCGCGAGCGCAAGTCGCGCCTCGTCGCGCTCACCGACGCCGGCCGCGCGCTGGTCAAGGGCGGTCTCACCGCGCGCAAGCAGATCACGCAGCTCACCGACGAGCTTTTGCGCTCGGGCGAGTGGCGCGACGCCGACATTCGGCCCTACGACGTGACGCTCGCCGCCGAGCCGATCTACGCCGGCAAGTCGCATCCGATGGTGAGCATCATCGAGCAGACGCGGCGCGTGTTTCTCGAGATGGGCTTCGACGAGATCCAGAGCCCCTACGTCGAGTCGAGCTTCTGGGACTTCGACGCGCTCTTTCAGCCGCAAGACCACCCCGCGCGCGACATGCAGGACACGTTCTACGTGGCGCGGCCGGCGCAGGCGCAGCTGCCCGACGAGGCGACGGTACAAAGCGTCAAGGCGACCCACGAAGACGGCGGCAGCACCGAGTCGCTCGGCTGGCGCTACGACTGGGACGTCGAGCTTTCGCGGCGCCCGGTGCTGCGCACGCACGCGACGGCGGCGACGATCCGCGCGCTCGCGAAAAAGCCCAAAGGCCCGCGCAAGGTCTTCTGCGTCGGCCCGGTGTTTCGCCGCGAGACCGTCGACTACAAGCACCTGCCGGTGTTTCACCAGGTCGACGGCGTGGTCATCGACGCCAAAGCGTCGTTCGCCAATCTGCTCGGCACGCTGGCGACCTTCTATCGCAAGATGGGCTTTTCGCGCTTCGACTTCCGCCCGGCGTTTTTCCCCTACACCGAGCCGAGCGTGGAGGTCTTCGTGTGGCTCGAGAAGAAGGGCGACTGGGTCGAGATGGGCGGCGCCGGCATGTTTCGGCCCGAGGTCACGCAGCCGCTCGGCTGTGACGAGCCGGTGCTCGCCTGGGGCCTCGGCCTCGAGCGCCTGGCGATGTTCCGCTACGAGCTGAGCAACATCAGCGAGCTTTATCGCGCGCGCCTTTCGTGGCTCAAGGAGACTCCGCTATGCCGGTGATCGGCATCCCCGTCGACATGCTGATGTCGCGCCTCGACGCGCCGCTCGAGCGCGATGCGCTCGTCGAGCGCCTGCAGCACCTCGGCTGCGACGTCGAAGGCTACGCCACGGTGCAGCGTTTCTCGTGCGCGCGCTGCGGCAACATCGCCGAGACCACCGAGACCGAAGACCCGCCCGTGCTCTGCGATCGCTGCGGCGCCGACTACAAGGCGTGGCCCGAGCTTCGAGGCGAGCTCGGCGCCAGCGACGTGATCCGCATGGAGCTTCTCGCCGTGCGGCCCGACATGTTCGATCCGGGTGGTCTGGCGCGCGTGCTGCGCAGCTACCTGGCCGAGCGCGGCAGCGCCGCGAAATATCGGCTCGGCGAGGCCAAGCTCGAGGTCAAGGTCGAGGCGCGGCTCGCGGAGCCGACGAGCTTCCGTCCCGAGATCGCCTGCGCCGTGGTGCGCGGCATGACCATGGACGAAGACATCATCCGCACGATGATGAAGCTGCAGGAGAACCTGCACTGGGCGCTGGGGCGCGACCGCAAGCGCGCGTCCATCGGCGTCTACGATCTGTCGACGCTGAGCTGCGACAAGCCGTTTGCCTACCGCACGGTGGGCCCCGACGAGCTTTCGTTCGTGCCGCTCGGTTACGACCCGGCCGCCTCCAACAGCGCGCTGACGCCGGCGCGCATCCTCGCCGAGCACCCCAAGGGTGTCGGCTACGCGCGGCTGCTCGAGCCGTTTTCGCGCTACCCGCTGCTCTGCGATGGCGCCGGCAAGGTGCTCTCCATGCCGCCGATCATCAACAGCGAGGACACGCGCGTGACACACGAGACGCGCGATGTCTTCGTCGACGTGACGGGCACCGAGCGGCGCGTGGTCGAGCGCACGCTCAACATCTTGGTCACGAGCCTCGTCGAGCTCGACCGCGCCGCCACCATCGAGCGCGTGCGTATCACGCGCGAGGGCGACGAGCGGGCCGCGTGCGTGACGCCGGATCTGACGCCGCAACGCGTGACGGTCGATCCCTATGTCGCGGCGCGCACCATCGGCGTCGAGCTCAGCTCGGCCGAGGTCGAGACGCTGCTCGGACGGATGGGGCACGTGGTGGAACGCGGCGGCGTGGGCGAAGAGGGCATGTTGCACGTGGACGTGCCGGCCTACCGCAACGACGTGATGCACCCGGTAGACCTCGTCGAGGACGTCGCAATCGCCTACGGCTATCACAACATCCGCCCCAAGCTGCTCGAGACGATGACCGTCGGCGACGAGCTCGGGCGCCAGCGCACCATGCGCGTCGGGCGCGACGCGATGTGCGGACTGGGCTACTTCGAGGTGATGACGCTGATCCTGTCGTCACCCGAGCAGCAGTACGAGGCGCTGCGCCTGCCTGTGCGCGACGACTGCGTGATGATCGACAACCCGATCAGCGTCGAGCAGACGATCATTCGCACCTCGCTGGTGCCGGGGCTGCTCGACACGCTGAGCGCCAACACCGACCACGAGCTGCCGCAGCACGTCTTCGAGGTTGGCAACGTCACGCACGTCGACGTCGAGAGCGAGACCGGCGCGCGCGAGCAGTGCCTGCTGGCCGCGTCGGCTATCGGGCCGCGCGTCGACTTCGCGCACATCCGCTCGACCTGCGAGGCGCTGCTGCGCGAGTATGGCTACGCGCTCGAGACGGTGCCGCTCGAGGCGGGAGACTGTGCGTTCTTCATCGACGGTCGCGGCGCCGGCGTGATCGGCGTGCGCGGCGGCGAGAAGAAGCGCCTCGGCTGTCTCGGCGAGATCCACCCCGAGGTGCTCGAGCGCTTCAAGCTCGTGCAGCCGGTCTCGATCTTCGAGCTCG
>JAGQIK010000242.1 GCA_020431405.1 Myxococcales bacterium | reverse complement strand
GGTCGCCACCCGCCCCAAGTGGCTGGCGGCTTGCGCCTCAGCTCGAGTTGGCGAGGCTTGCGGCGATTGGGTGTCGAATTGGCCATCTAGATATCCGCTAGCTTATTGCGAAACACTGCGCCAGTCGACCCAAAAGGACCCACAGAGGCGCCCAAATGCGCTGAGAAGTCCCGCGACGCTGCGAATCCTGCAACTCGGCCCGCCGCGCCAAGACGACAGTCCATCAGCGCCGCGCCCCAAACGCCCGCGTGCGCATAGCGCCCCGAGGCGTCTCGCCGCGGCCCGCGAAAAGGCACGCCCGCAGCGCCTCCCACGCCCGCCAACCACGTCAAACGCCCGCAGGCCGCGAGGCTTCCCATCCCGTTTCAGCCCAGCCGAGCCCGAACGCGCCCTGGCCACCAACTCAGGAGGCGCGACCTGAAGCCTGACGCCTGAGACCTGAGGCCCTTCCATGCTGCGATCCCGTGACCTGGGCCCTGCGCTGCTAGGCAGACTAGAACGCTTGACCACCGCTCCCCGCCCCTGACACCCTCGTGCGCCCGATGCCGCGCGTAACCTTCACGCCCAATCTGCGCCGTCACGTCGACTGTCCGCCGAGCGAGGTGGAGGGAGCGACGGTTCGCGAAGCGCTCGAGGCGGCTTTTGCCGACAATCCGCGCGCGCGGGGGTACGTGCTCGACGACCAGGGTGCGGTGCGCAAGCACGTGATGGTCTTTGTCGACGGCGACGTGGTGCAGGACCGCGTGGGGCTGAGCGACGCCGTCGCACCTGGGGCCGAGATCTACATCATGCAGGCGCTGTCTGGAGGATAGGCAATGAGTGACCGACTGCTTGTCGCGACTCGCAAGGGGCTGTTCGTTGCCGCGCGCGGCGGCGCGGGGTGGCGCATCGACAGCGCGGCGATGGTGGGTGATCCCGTCTCGTTCGCGATGCACGACCGGCGCGACGGCGCGGTGCACGCGGCGCTCAACTTGGGCCACTTCGGCGTGAAGATGATGCGCTCGGACGACGGGGGCAAAAGCTTCGAAGAGCAGGCCACGCCGGCGTATCCGGAAAAGCCGGACGGCCTCGACGATCGCGACGAGCAGGGGCGCGAGACGCCGTGGAGCGTGCAGCAGATCTGGGCGCTGGCCGCGGGCAACGCCGACCAACCGGGGCTGCTGTGGTGCGGCACGATCCCTGGCGGCCTCTTTCGCTCCGATGACGGCGGCAAGCGCTGGGCGCTGGTGCGCTCGCTGTGGGAGCTGCCCGAGCGCAAGCAGTGGTTCGGCGGCGGCTACGACTGGCCCGGCATCCACTCGATCTGTGTCGACCCGCGCGACGGCAAGCGCGTCAGCGTCGCGGTGTCGTGCGGCGGCGTCTGGAAGAGCGACGACCTCGGCGAGACTTGGCGCGTCTCGACCAAAGGCATGATCGCGCGCTTCATGCCGCCGGAGCGCCAGGAAGACCCGGTGATCCAGGACCCGCACCTGATGGCGCGCTGCCCGTCGGCGCCCGACACCCTGTGGGTGCAGCATCACAACGGCATCTTCCGCAGCGACGACGACGCAGCCACCTGGCGCGAGCTCACGTGGCCTGGCGACGCGCCGCCGTCCACCTTCGGCTTTGCCGTCGCGGTGCACCCCGACAACGCCGACGTTGCCTGGTTCGTGCCGGCCGAGAGCGATCAGCGCCGCATGCCGGCGGCCGGCGCCGTGACGGTCGTGCGCACGCGCGACGGCGGCAAGAGCTGCGAGGTGCTGCGCGAGGGCCTGCCGCAGCAGCACGCCTACGACCTGGTCTACCGCCACGCCCTCGACGTGGACGACAGCGGCGAGCGACTCGCCCTGGGCAGCACCACCGGCGCGCTGTGGGTCAGCGACGACGGCGGCGACTCGTTCGCCACCGTCTCGGCGCACCTGCCGCCGATCTACAGCGTGCGCTTCTTCTAGCGCTAGCGAGCGCTACCGGCTCACGCGAAAGCCCACCGACACCTTGGCCCAGCGCAGGGTGACCTTCTTTTTGCCGACGTCGAAGGTCAGCGCCTCGGTGTGCTTGCTCGCCTTCGGCTTGACCGTCACGCGCAGCGCGTCCTTGCCCTTGTCGTGCTTGTAGGCACCCCACTGCTTGGGCTGCTTGTTGAACACGAAGACCCACTTCTTTTTGCCCGGCACTGCGAAGAGCGCGTAGCTGCCGGCCTTGATCTTTCGACCTTCGACCTTGGCGTCGCGATAGAACGTCACCGTCGTGGCCTCGTTGGCCCCGGCGCGCCAGAGCTTGCCCCAGCTGACCAGCTCGCCGAAGACCTTCCGTCCACGCACCTCGGGGCGACCGTATTGCACCAGCACCCTGACGCCCCCAACTGTGCCGTCGGCCTTTCCGTTCTTGCTCTTGCGCTTGCTGTCGTCGCCGCGCGCTGGCGGCGCCGCCACCTTCGCGTCGGCGCGCGGCACATCAGCCGCGAGCAGCGTCACGGCCAGCGCCAGGATCCACGTCGACTTGCTCATCTGCTATCCCTCGTTTCGCTGAGGCTATTCGTAAGGGCGCTCGACGCGCCGCGAGAAGCCTAGCGCGCCACGGCGGCGCTGCACGTGCAGCTGATAGCTCGAGTACACGCCATCGCAGTCGAGATCAGCGCGCGCCTCGAACACGGCGTGCTCGCCGTCGGCCGAGCGATAGCGATACTGGAAGCTGTGACGGGTGCCGTAGGCGCGAAAGTCGAGCACGCGCCAGATCGGATGTCCCCACGCGGAGTGTTTGTTGGCGCAGCGCCGCTCGGCGCGCTTGCAGCACGGCGTGGACGGCGTCCACCCCGTGTCGCCTCGCGGCAGCGGCCGCTCCGGTCCGCGCACTTCGATCTGCGTGCGCATCACGCCCAGCGCCATCGGCCCCTCCGCCGCGCGCGAGCGCCGCATCAGCCCCAACAGCCGCGGCACCACGATCGCCGCCGCCGTCACCTGCGCCGCCGTCATCAGGCAGCCCACCAGCAGAGCCGCCACCGCGAACCGCCGAACGCGCCGCTGCCCCTCGCGCACTCGGCGCACAGCCAACACGACGCCCACCAGCGGCACCAACGGCACGAAGAACACGAACGCCAAAGTCAGCGCAGCAACAACCGACGCCGGAAGCCGCTGCCCCGAGGCCTGAAGCCCGAGGCCTGAAGCCTGCGCGCCCATAGGGCGCGCTCACCGCTTGCCGAACAGCACGAACACCACCACCCGCTCCGCCGTGCGCGCCACCGCCAAGCCCACGTGCGTCAGCCCGCGCCGCAGAAGCTCCTTGGCACTAGCCAGCGACTCGAGCGCGGTCAGCTTCACCAACAAGCCATCGACGCGCTTGAGGCCGAGCTTGCCCGACTTGAGCCAGCCGCTGAGCATCGCGTCCGCTGCGGCCTGCGTCTTCTTGTCGGCGGTCAGCGCCTTGACGTAGCGCTCGGCGAGCACCTCGAGCTTGTCGTAGCGCACCAAGCTCCTCGCCCCTGCCTTGCGCCGCGCGCGGCGGATGATCTCGAGCGCGTCAGCCTGCGCCGTCGCCGGGTTGTAAGGCGTGGCTGGACGGATGAAGTTCTGCGTCACCAGCAGCACCGGCGTCGACGCGCTGCTGTCGACGACTACGCCGACGCCGATGTGCGTCACGTCGTCGCTGAGAATATTGCCGCGGTGCGCCGGGCTGTTCATCAGCTCGATGATCGCCTCGCTGGGCGAGTAGGCGCGCGCCACGTTCTCGCGCACGACCATGTACGGGATCTTGGCGCGCTTGACGCGCGACGCGGGCGAGCCCGTGGTCGGCGACAGATGGCCGACGAAGTTGTTGGCCTTCATGTCGAGGCTATGCGCACGCGCCACCTTGGCCAGCGCGGCGTGAGGCAGCAGCACCGGCAGCGAAGCGCGCCGCCGCCGCTCGTTGGTCAGCCGCACCACCTCGGCCTCGAGCTCGGCCACGCTGCCGAGCTCGCCGATGCTGCGCGCGAAACGCACCGACGTCGGCGCTGCGCGGCCGCAGTAGATCGGGAAGTTGGCCAGCACCTCGCTGCCGAACTTGCCGCGTCCGGTGATCTCGACGCGATAGACGCCGCGCGCGCGACAGCGCAGCCGCTGGTGATGGTGCGAGCCGCTGCCGATCATCGCGCGCGTGTTGACCTTGCCGGCCGGGTCGGCAACCACCAGCTGCAGCCCGCTGTACGACACGTCGACCTGCGCGGCGAGCCGGTAAGCCGCGCCGAGCTTCCAGGCACGCGGGATCGGCGTGATCTGCACGCGCGACTCGGCGAGCGCGATCACCAGCCGCGAGAGGTCTGGCGTCATCTGCGGGCGGCACATGGCGATGCCCACGCGGTTGTAGCTGCCGCTCTTGAGCACCGCAGCGAGCCGCGAGCCGAGCGCGCGCACCGCCTGCTCGGCGGAGCTGCCGATGTCGGAGATCACCATGTGCGGCGGCGGCTCCACCAGCCCGTGCGTGCGCAGGCCAAACTCCACCAGCGCCGCCGCCGGCGGCCCCGTGCGCGGCAGACCGCGGCAGATCTCGACCGTCGCGCGGCGGATCGCCTCGTCGGTGCTGGGCGGGACGCGCGAGAGGCTCACCGCGGCGCGGCGCACCTCGCGCAGCGCGAGCTGCTCGACGACGCCGAGCTTGCACGGCTCGCGCGTGTCGTAGGTCTTGGAGGGGGTGAACGCGGCCGACTGGCCGACGAGCTGCGCCGAGCGCGCGCTGGCGACGCGACGCGACGGCCCGCTATGCGCGGTCGGGCCGCGCGCAGGACAGCCGCTCGCGACGATCACCAGCGCGAGCGCGGCGAGGGCGCGCCGCATGCGTGCGCTACTTCTCCGCTTTGGCGGCGGCCTTCTTCTTGGCGGCAGCCTGGGCAGCCTTCTGCTTGCGCAGCATCGGGATGATCGACTTGGGCTGCAGCGAGTGCACCGTGCGCTTGGCGGGCATCGCCATCTTCACGACGCGACCGCGCGCGGCGCCCGGAGGCATGACCTTGGGCTGCACGGCGGCGGCCTTCTTCGGCGTAGGCGCGGGCGCCTTGCCCTCGGCGTCGGCGAAGACCAGCCATCCGAAGCGGTCGAGCTTGTGGAAGTCGCCCACCTTCGGCGGCGACCAACACGCGGCCTGCTGCGGGCCCTTGGCCGGCTTGTCCATGCGGAAGAGGTTGATGCGCATCTTGTCGCCAACCTTGGGCGGCAGCGAGATCTTGGCGGTGGCCTTGCCCTGCACGTCGGCCCACGGGATCGCGACCTCCACCGTCCAGCCCTTGTCCGTGTCCTTGCGCTTGTTGAGCGTGCCGTCGATCTTGACCTTGGCGATGACCTTGCTGTTCCAAGCGTTGTCGTTCTTGCGATAGCTGGCGAGGTAGCTGTCGAAGATCACGCCGGCAGGCGATACCTGAAGCTCGATGTACTCTTTGCCGTCGCCATTGGCGTCGATGAAGATCTCGACCGCCTCCTGAGTCCACAGCTTGTCGTCGCGCTTCTTGAAGTCACTCCAGATGTCGGTGTCCTTGTTGTCGAACGCGACGTAGAGGTACTTCTTGTCCCAGGCGACCTTCGCCTCGGTGGCGATGGCGGCGCGCTGGCCGCTGATCGTGTTGACGAACGGCCCGGTGGACGGCGCCGTCTTCCAGACCTCGTCGTCGAGCTTGCCGTCGATCTTGGGCGCCTTCTTGGCCTGCACCGCGAGCAGCTGCTTGAGCGGCTCGGCCTTCTTGCGCACCACCCTGCGGCCGGACAGGTCGACGTCGATCGTCGCTGCGATGACGCGGTTCTCCTTGTCCTTGGGCCCGCTCGGCTTCATGCGCAGCTTGCCCTTCCAAAGGCCGGTGAAGACCTGGACCTTGGGCGAGCTCCAGCGCCGCGGCAGCGTCACCGGGTGCACGTCCTGGATGATCTCGCCCGGCTTCCAGAAGCGCGCCGGGTAGCGGCCGTTGATCGGCTTGTGGTCGGCGTTGACGAACAGCTTGCGCGCCGGGTCTGCCAGGTGCGTGAAGACGCGCCAGCCGGGGACGGCCTTTTTGACCTTCCAATAGTGGGTCAGCGTGAAGCGAACGCCCGGCTTGACCTTGTCGCGATCGACGTCGACGCCGAGGTAGACCACCTTGCCCTCGAGGTCCGCGTCGACCTTGAACTTCAGCTTGGCCGGCGGCGCCTTGAGGATGTGCTTGGCGACGGCCTTGCGGTCTGCCGCCGAGGGACGATCGGCTTCCTGCTCGACGCAAGCGCCGAATCCAACGGCGCCGATGGCGAGCAAGATGAGAGGCTTCCTGAGCATCACTGTCCTCCAACACCACCCCGCGTCAGCGGCGGGATAAGCGCTAAATATCCGTATCGAACAGGTGGGTTAGCTCAGCGCGGCGCCAAAAGCAAGCCGAGCCTGCCGCGCCCGCATCGGCGCGATCTAGATCAGCAGATCCTCGTCCACTGGCACCGACTCGGCCTCCTCGGCCTCGGCGGTGGCCTCCTTGCGCGCCTGCGAGAGCTTGTAGACGTGGGTCAGCACCTCGGGGAACTCGCCCACGCGCGCGTTGAACGCCTGGCGCGGCAGCAACAGCACCACCGACTTGCGCACCGCGTGCACCGTGGCGGTGGCCGGCGACTGCTGGATCAGGCTGATCTCGCCGAAGACCTCGCCAGCCTCGAGATCGGCGAGGGTCATCTGCTCGCCGTCGTCGTCCTTGGTCACGTGCACCGCGCCGCTGAGCACCACGTGAAGCCCCGGCGAAACGTCACCCTCGGCGAGCACCACGTCGCCGTCGGCGTAGAGGTGCGTCTCGAACATCTGCATCAGCTCGCGCCGCCGCGCGGGATCGAGCGGCGCGAAGAGCGGCGATGTCGCCATCAGGTTGCCGAGCAGGCGCTGGCGCGTGTAGTCGCCCAGCACGCGCCCGACGTTGGGGTTGTGGTTGGCCAGCTCCTCGACACCCTCGCGGCCGAGCTCGAGCAGGATCGTCGGTCCATCACAGCGCACCGTCGCGGTGCGCGGCGAGCGCGTCAGCAACGCCATCTCGCCGAAGAAGGCGCCGGAGCGCAGAAAAGCCAGCGACGTCTCGCCGCGCCGCACCTCGACGACGCCGCGCACGACCACGTAAAAAGCCGTGCCGTCGCTGCCCTCCTCGATCACCACGTGGCCCGCCGGCAGCGCGCGCACCTCTACCAGCGGGATCAGCGCCTCGAAGCCCTCGACGTCGAGATCGGAGAGCAGCGGATGGTGCGGCACCGACGCGAGGTCGCTGCGTTTGGCCGAGGCCGCCCTGATGCAAGCGTCGGCGGCGAGCTCCTTGAGCACGCGAAGATCGGCGCTCGCCGCCTCGCCGGGGTCGACCTCGCGCGGTCCCATGCCGGGCGGCGGCCGGCGCGCGCGGTCGACGGCGCTCGAGCTGGCAGCGTAGAGCTCGGCGATCTCGCGCAGCCGCTGCTGCGCTAACGCGTCGCCGCCGTCGAGCTCGCCGAGCGCCTTGAGCGCGCACAGCGACAACAGCAGCTCTCCCGACTTGGCGAGCGCCCGCGACGCGCCCGAAAGCCCGCTCAGCGCTTCGCCAGCGCTGCCCATCTTGCCGAGGATGAGCGCCGTGCGATACCAAACGTAAGCGTTGGCGGGGTCTGACTCGAGCAGCGCGGTGTAGGCGCGAAGCGCCTCTTCGAGCTTGCCGTCGACGAACGCGTCGTCGGCCTGCTGGATCGTGATGCTCATAGCGCGCTCAGATTAGGACGAGCGCCCCCAAAAGTCGATCGCAACGCAGCCGATCAGCAGGCGGTCGATCGCGTCGCGATCGGTCAGAACGAAAGCACCGTCAAGCCGCCGCCGCGGCTGCTCAGCGCGCGCGAGGTGCTCGACGTCGAGTCGTTGCCCGAGGCGGCGGTGGCGATGATGAAGGTCGTGATCACGACGCCCGCGCCGATGGCGACCCAGAACCACCACTGCTTGTAGATCGGCCCTGCTTTGTCCTTGCCGCCGTCGTCGGACTTGCCCCCGTCGTGGGACTTGCCGGCGACGCCCCGCTTGCTCTCGCCCTTGCCCTCGCCGCTGCTGTTGGCGGCGAGCACGGACGAGCCGCGCGCTTTCTTCGCGTCAGCGGCGCCCCCGTTGCCGTCTTTGCTGTTGCCGTCTTTGCCGTTGCCGTCTTTGCTGTTGCCGTCTTTGCTGTCGCCGTTGTCGCCTGGACGCTTGGGCGGAGCGCGCATGGCGATAGGCAGCGCCGCCTCGTGGGTGATCGCCTTCTTCGGCTTGGCCGCCTCGGCCGGCCCGCTCGCCTTGAGCGGCGCGGGGCCGCTGGCGACCTTCAGCGGCTGGCTCGCCGGCGCCGGCGCCTTGTCGCTGCGGCCCGCCGCGTCGGCGACGTCATCGCCGCCGTGATCGCTGCCCTCGACCTTGGCCACGCCGGTGACCCCGCCACCGACTCCCGCGCCACCGACGGGCGCCACGCCGACCTTCTTTTTCGCCGGCTTCTTCTTCGACGCCGCGCCGCCTTTGCCGCCCTCGAGATCCTCGTAGGGATCCGCCTTGTGCTTGGCGATGGCCGCTTCGAGCGCCTTGACGCGCTTGTCCACCTCGGCGCGGTTTTTCGCCTTCGGCCGCGCCTTGAGATAGGCGCGATAGCGCGCCAGCGCCGGCTTCAGCTGGCCGAGCTTGTCGAGGCAGCGCGCCACGTTGAAGTCGAGGATCGGCGACGCCTTGATCTTGCCGGCGGACTCGAAGGCGATGATCGCGTCGGCATACTTGCCCGCCGCGTAGGCCTTCTTGCCCTGCACGAAGAGCTGGCGCGCGCGCTCGCGCGGGTCGGGCTTACCTGCGGCAGCGGCCCGCGGGGCCGCGATCTGCACGCAGAACAGCAGCAGCAGCGCCGCGCTGGCGACGATGGCGTGTCTTGACCTGGTCATGTGTCGCTCGTAGCGGCCACGACCTAATCATAGCAAACACGCGTCAACGGCGCTGCCCGCGCGCCACCAACAGCACCGTGGGCCCTGCTGCCAGGCAGAACACGCCGAGCCAGCCTTGCGCCAGCTGACGCGCGCCGATCCACGAGGGATCGGGCAACGTGACGCCGCCCGGCACCACGGGCGCGAGGGTGGCGCCCGCCGCCGCCAGCAGCGCCAGCACCAGCGCGGCCACCACGAAGCGCCCAACGCGGCGAGCGGGCGTGCCTCCCAGCGCGACTCCGACAAACAGCGACAGCAGCGCCGCCAGCGCGGTGGCGCCCGACGCGCGCACCAGCCAGCCGAGCAGGTCGCCGCCGCTCGAGAGCGACTCGCTGGCGCCGAGCAGTCGCATGCCGCCGTAGGCCGCGCCGGCGTGGATCAGCGCGACCAGCACTCCGCGGCCGTCGAGCGTGACCAGCTCCGCGCGCGCGAGCAGCACGGCGCCGACCAGCAGCGCCAGCCACAGCCCCCCGCTGACCAGCCCGTTTTCGAGGCGCGACGAGGCGAGGCTCGCGTCAGCGGCGGCATTCACCGCGCGCGACGTGCGCGCGAGCAGCAGCCGCGTCAGCGCGTCGGCCCGTTCGAGGTTGCCCAGCCGCGCGGCGAGCAGGTCGCGCCCGCGCGGGATCGCGTGGCCCGCCGGCAGCGAGGCGCCGAGCATGCGCGCCAGGTAGCGCTCCACGCGCAGTCGCGTGACGAGCTGCGCGGCAAATGCGGCGCGCCGCGCGGGGCGCGGGGCGTCGGGAGCGATCGCCTTGCGCGGCGGCCAGCCGCGGTTGTGCGCCGGCGGCGCCAGCCCAGCGAGCGCGGCGAGAAGCGGCGCCAGGTCGCGCTGGTCGATACGCCCGAGGTCGACGCCGCGCGCCACGCCCGCGCCCGCCATCACGCAGAACAGCTGCGCCACCGGCGCTTCGAGGCCGCCGTGTCCACCGCCTGGGAGGTGACCGTGGTCGTTGACCACTACCAGCAGGTCGCGCTCGAGGTCGATGCTGGCGACGATCTGGCCGATGCGATGATCGACCACGCCGAGCGCCTTGCGGTACTCGGCGCTGTCGGCGCCGGCGTGGTGGCCGGCCTCGTCGGCCGAGTCGAGCACCACCACCGACAGCTCGGCCTTGGCGACGGCCGTCAGCACGGTCAACCAGCGCGTCTCACCGGACAGGTAGAGCTCGATGTGCGGCCCGAAGAGGTTCTTCATGAGCGGCTGCTTGGCGTCGTGATAGACCATCGTCAGCCGCCCGGCGGCGCGCGCGCGCGACAGCAGCGAGTCGAGCGGCAGCGGGCCAGCGTAGCGGTTGTGGCGCACGCCCGAGCCGGCAGGGTCGACGCCGCTCAGCCAGGCGGCATAGGACGGCGCCGAAAACGTCGGTCCCGGCGCCGTGGCGCGCGCGCGCACGCCGCGACGGGCCAGCCGCTTGACGCTGGCGAGCGCGAGCCCGCTATCGGCGACCACACCGTCGGCGATGACGATCACCAGCCGCTGAACGCGCCGCGGCGGCGCCTCGGTGCTCTGGCGCGCACCGCCCGCGGGCAGGCCGGCGAGCAGCGGCTCGCGGTCGTTGAGCGACAGCCACGTGCGCCAGACGTCGCCGGTGCCGTAGACGCCGCCGGCGAGCAGCACGAGCCCGGCCATCAGCGCGGCCGTGCGCTGTCGAGCGGATAGATCGACCTTCACCTCGCCGGTGCTCATGCAGCCCCAGGATATACTGTCCGACGTGGCGCCGCGTTTTAGCGATATCAAGGACCGCCTGCGCGAGTGGCTGCTCAAGCCGCTCGACCCGTCGCTGACGCGCAAGCGCACGCATCCGTCCTACTGGCTGCGCCTCACGCTGCAGATCGGGCGCAAGTGGGCGCGCGACCGCTGCCCGCAGCAGGCGGCGCTGCTCGCCTTTCAGACCGCGCTCTCGCTGGTCCCGCTGATCGCCGTCAGCTTCGCGCTGCTCAACGCGATCAACCTGCTGAGCGCCGAAAAAGCGCTCGCCGACTTCATCGGACGCCACGTGCTGCCGGTCAGCGGGCCCGAGACGGTCAACACGCTGATCCAGTTCTCGCGCAACGTCTCCACCGGCGCCCTCGGCGTGATCGGCGTGGTGAGCACCGTGGTGCTCGCCTACATGCTCTTTCACACCATGGAGTCGCTGTTCAACGACATCTGGGGCGTGCGCAATCGTCGCGGCCTGCTCGGCAAGTTCACCGTCTTTTATCCGCTGGCGACCCTCTCGCCGCTGCTGATGGGCGTCTCGCTCTACTACACGGCGCGCTTCTGGCGCGCGGCCGGCATCGTCGGCGTGGTGGCGCCGATGTTCTCCACCTTCATCGGCTTTCTGCTCGCCAACAAGCTGCTGCCCAAGACGCGCGTGTCGTGGCGCGCCGCGGCGGCCGGCTCGCTGGTCTCGGTGCTGCTGTTCGAGATCGCCAAGCGCGGCTTCGCGCTCTACGTCGACGAGGTCGCCTTCAAGTCGTTCAAGGGCATCTACGGGCCGCTGGGCCTGGTGCCGCTGCTGCTGATCTGGATCTACTACTCGTGGCTGGTGACGCTCATCGGCGCCGAGGTGGCCTACACCGCGCAGCACCTGCCCGCCATGGAAGAGGCCGAGCGCAAGCGCCTGCACGCCGCCACCGCCGCCGAGGAGCGCCAGCAGAAGCTCAACGGCCGCGTCGCCGCGCGCCTGCTCGT
>JAGQIK010000241.1 GCA_020431405.1 Myxococcales bacterium | reverse complement strand
TGCGCACGCGCGAGCGCGCGTTAGCCTCACGCGCGCCGAGCGCGACCAGCGAGAGGACGAGCGCGAGCGCGAGCGCAGCGAGGCGCCGATGAAGACGAATGTGGGGCATGCTTTCGGGGGACAGTACGACGGCGCGGACGAGATCTTACAGCGAAAGGTTCGCGGCCTAGCAGCCTGTTGATAAACAGGCTGCTGCGAGCCCGCAGGGCGAGCCGGCGGAGCCGACATTGGGGGGTGAGGCCGCGAAAACCGCGCTTTTCGCGGCCGAGGGGGGTCTGGGACAGACCCTCCTTCGTAATCAGCAGACGTTGGAAAAGTCGCGAAGCGACTTTATCAACAGGCTGCTAGCGCCCGCGCGTGGGGATCGGGCACTCGTCGGGGATGAAGACGGGGTCGAAGCGCTGGTTGGCGACGTGGCTGAGCACCTGCACGCCGGCGAAGTCGTAGTATTCCTCGATGCGTTTGACGGCCTCGTCGCGAGTGCGCGCGGGCACGACGAACTTGATGTGGAACCGCTCGCCGTCGAAGCGGCGTCTGAGCTCGAACACGACTTCCCACATGGCGCGAGGTCTATCAGGCCTTCGCCGGCTTGTCTATGCGCTCTGCCGAGACCCACGCGTCGAGGCCGTCGGCGTCGAGCAGCTGGCCCACGCGGGCGTCGATGGCGGCGTTGCCGAGCAGTACGGACTCGGGTACGGCGAGGTGCGCGGGGGGCATCGGAGTGTGGTTGGCGCCGGGGTCGAGCTTCGTGACGGCGGCTGCGACGCGGTCGGTCTCGCGCGGCGTGAGCTGCGCGAAGGCGAGGCGCAGCTCGGGAAGGGCGCGCAGGAAGGTGTCGTCGTCCCAGGCGGCGAGCAGATCGTCGAGGGCGGAGACGAGGCGCGGCTCGCGCCAGCTCAGCTCGCGCGCGGCGGCGAGCAGCCCGTAGACGAAGGCGGTCTGTTGGGTGGCGTCAGCGGTGCGCGCCGCGCCACGCAGATAGCCCGAGAGCAGCGCGGCGAGGGCGGCGCGGTCGAGGCGGCCTTCGATGTGCAGCAGGCCCGCGGCGGCGCCGACGACGGCGGCGCTGCGCGGACGCGGTCGGCCGTCGGCCGGTAGAAGCGCTTCGAGCGCCCCGAAGTAGAGCTCCGCGTCGAAGCGCACGGCGGCGCTCGCCTCGTCGTCGCGCTGCAGATCGTCGGCGCCGCGTTGCGCCTCGCGCAGCGCCAGCAACGCCTGCACGGCGGCAGGCGCTTCGTCTTCGGGTGTGTTGCGCAGGCTGGAGACGAGGTAGCAGCCGCGTCGATAGGCCGCGACGGCGAGCTCGGGCAGGCCTTCGAGGTTGAAGGCTTCGAGCGGCTCGCGCGAGCGCCAAAGCAGCAGCAGCTCGGCGAGGCCGATGCCGATGGCGCCGAGGTCGCTGTCCTCGGCGGCTGCGCGGCCGCAGATCGGCATCAGCGCCGCGGCCTGCTGGTGTAGGCCCATGCGGCAGGCGGCGACGAGCAGGCGCACCGCAGGGCGCAGCGCGCGGGCGTGGCCGCTGTCGCCGAGCTCGCTGACGGCCTGATGCAGTCGCGCGGCGGCGGCCTCGCGCACGCTGGCGCCGTAGACCGAACGCTCGATCAGCGCGCTCTCCACGTCGGGCGTCCATTCATAGTCCCACTGCTCGATGAGCCGCTCGAGGCGGCGGCCGCGCACGAAGTCGGGGCCGGAGGTGACCCAGGCGAAGGGCACCTCGAGGAAGTCGAGCGCGTGCAGCAGGCGACTGGTTTCGCGGTGGGGCGCGCGGCGATAGAGGTCGAGGCGCAGCGCGCGCCGCTCGCTGCGGTCGACCGTCAGGCGCGCGGCGCGCGCACGGCGCAGAAAGTCACTGACCAGCGGCGGCGTGCCGGCCGACGCCGGAACGGAGCCGACGGCGTCGCCGCGCAAGGCCGCGTAGCACAGCGCCATCACCGTGCGGCCGGCGATGTCGATCTCGCCTTTGACCAGCGCCGTGCGCACGGCATCGACGACGTCCTCGCGCGCTGGGCCGGTGTGGTCGCGCAGGCGGGCCAGCCCGCGCGCGTGCTCGAGGGCGGCGATGCGGTCGGCGGCGGAGATCAGCGCGCGCTCGCTCGCGGGGGCAGCGCTGCCGCTGTTGTCCTGGTGGGCCGCGCCGATGGTTACCAGCAGCTCGGCGGCGACCTGCTCGCGCGCGGCGCGCGTGGCGTCGGCGTTGCCGCCCGCGCTGTCGCGGCGCAGCGCTTCGAAGACGCGCTGGTGAAAGGCCGGCGCGCGCATGCCGGCCGCGTAGCCCGACAGCGCGTCGAGCTGCGCGAAGCCGTAGCGCATCAGCGTGTGATCCGCCTCGCCGCGCTTGGGTGACGGCGTGCGCGGCTTGGCGATCGCTTCGTGTGGCGTGCCGTCGGCGGCGAAGCGCGCCTGCAGCGCGCTGGTGTGAAAGCCGCCGGTGACGACGAAGATCGGCGCCACGCCGGGTGTCTCTTCGAGCGCGCGCGCGATGGCGTAGGCCATGGCGTGCTCGCGGGCGATCGTGCCGTCGGCGCGCAGCACGTCGGCCGCGTACTCGCCGCGCGCCAGCGCGCAGTAGGCGCCCACCTCGGCGAAGAAACGCTCGGCCTCGGCTGCACTGCCGGCCGGCGTGCGGGCCTCGAAGAGATGATCCCAGAGCTCGTCGGGATCGCGCCGCCCGCAGCGCGCGGCGAGCGCGGCGAGGTAGCGGCTGTGCCGAAGATGCGCGTCGCGCGTCAGCTCGGCGACGGCGGGGCGCGAGCGTGACGCGGCGTGCTGTCGTGCGAGCACCTGCTCGCCGAAGCCGAGGTCGATGAAGCGCAGCGCGGCGCCGAGCTCGCGGCCCACGCGCAAGGCCGTAAGCTCCGGCGAGTAGTCGCAGAGCGGAAAGTAGCCGGCGAAGCGCGCCGGCTCGGCGCTCGCGTCCGCCGTGCTGGCTGCCGCCGCGTTGCTCAGGCGTGCCCCTTTGTCGACGAACGTCAGATAGATCGCCAGCGGAGCGCGCGCGTCGGGGTCGAGCACGATGTCGATCAGCTCGCCCGCGTCGCGCGGGCCCTCGACGAGCACGGCGGCGGGCGGCTCGGCGCGCAGCCAGCGCTCCAGATCGAGGGCGCAGCTCGGGCTGTGGTGGCGGATCGGGACGAAGCGCAGGCGCCCGGCGCGCAGCGGTGCGAACGGGGCCAGCTCCTCGCGAACCGCCAACGCCATGACGCTAGAGCTCGCGGCGCGCGTCGTAGAACTGCTGCCAGCGCTCGTCATCGCGCGCACGCTCTTTGACCACCACGTCGAAGTAGTGGCGCAGCCGGCGCGCGTCGTCCTCGTCGTCCTTGAACACCGTGCCCGAGAGCTGGCGCGCGAGGTGGCGCGGCTCGAGCGCGCCGCCGCCGAGATAGGCTGCGTCGAGCGCCGCCGAGTAGCAGGCGGCCACGGCTTCGGCGGTGGAGACGACGGTGGAAGGCTTCTCGACGACGGTGCCGTCCTCGGCGCGCCCGTGGCGCAGGTCGTGAAAGGTGGTGACCAGCAGCGAGATCACGTCGCGCTCGACCTCGACCTCGGCGCCGGCCTCGGCGAGCAGCGCGCGCGCCTGCGCCAGCACGAGGTCTGTCTCGAGGCTGGCGTCGGCCAGCGGCCGCACGGTCTCGAAGTTGAAGCGGCGCTTGAGCGCGCTCGACATCTCGTGCACGCCGCGGTCACGCGTGTTGGCGGTGGCGATGACGTTGAAGCCGCGGCGCGCGAAGAGCACGCCGGCGTCGCCTTCGAGCTCGGGCACCAGCATCACGCGGTCTGACAGCACGCTGATCATCACGTCCTGGATCTCGGGCTGACAGCGCGTGATCTCCTCGAAGCGCACGATGGCACCGCGCTCGAGGCCGCGATAGAGCGGCGCGGGTACCAGCGCTTCGCGGCTGGGGCCCTCGGCGAGCAGGCGCGCGTAGTTGAAGGAGTACTTGATCTGGTCCTCGGTGGTGCCAGCGGTGCCCTGGATGGTGAGCAGCGACGAGCCGCTGACGGCGGCGGCGAGCAGCTCCGAGAGCAGCGACTTGGCGGTGCCCGGCTCGCCGACGAGCATCAGCCCGCGGTTGGAGGCCAGCGTGACGATCGCGCGCTCGACCAGCGCATCGTCGCCGTAGAACTTGCGCGAGATATTCGCCTGCGCGTCGCCGAGCACGAAGCGCCGCACGGCGCGCGGCGAGAGCGCGAAGCCCGGCGGGCGCGCGGCGCCGGCGTCCTCGGCGGCGAGTCGGGCGAGCTCTTCGGCGTAGAGGATCTCGGCCGGTGGTCGCGCGATCGCGCTGTCCGCCGAGGTGCCCTCCGTCGCGCTGCGCTTGTTCTTTCGCGCCAAAGCTGAGTCCTAGTCTGCAAAGCGCGGATCGAGCCCGCTTCCGGCGGCCGCGATCTCGCGCACGTCGTGATAGCACTCGCTGAGCAGCGCCACCGGCAGCTCGTCGAGCCCCACCGACTGGCTGCGCCGGTTATCCTCTTCGTCCTTGGTCACGCGCTCGAAGCCGAGCGGCCCCAACGCCACGTTTGTGCGCTCCATCGGCAGCTGCACGCCCGAGAAGGTGAGCGTCGCTTCGAGCGAGAGGCTGGGGAAGCTCTTGCGGAAGCTGTAGAGCACGCCCCCGTCGCCCACCTCGCCGAGCGAGAAGCCGCGCGCCAGCGCCTGCTCGCGCAGCGCGAAGCTCTCGATGGCAAAGCCGACGAACTCGTCGAGCTGCTCGCTGCCGACGGCGTCCGCGGGCAGACGGTAGGGTTCGCGGCCGAGCTGGTCGAACAGCGGAGCGACGTCGTAGTCGTCGAGGTGCGAAAGCCATGCGGCACACGCTGCACTATCGACCGTCGTACCGTGTGCCACGCGCACGACGGACTGCGGTGCGAGGGTGACCGTCTCATCGTCGGCGTCGCTCAGCGTGCCGTCGGCCAGCGGGCGAAAGAGCGTGGCGTGCGACTGTCTGCCGTCAGGCGCCACGTGGTAGGCGGCAAAGATCAGCCGCTGGCAGAGCGGCCCGACCAGCGGATGGCCGCGCAGGTAGCGATCGAAGTCCGCCGCGCTCCAAGCGCGCTGCGTGCACATCGCCTCGTAGAGCCGCTCGCGCTGCGAGCGCAGCGCGTCGGTGACTTGCTTCTTGATGCGCGTCAGCGTCTGCTTGGCCTTCTTGACTTGCAGTGGGTCGTCGGCCTTGCGCGCCGCCGGCAGCGACTTGAGCGTGCGACCGTCGGGGTCCTCGATGGCGATGGCCCCCTCCGCGCCGAGCCGCAACGTGAACGTACGCTCGCCGGACTTCAGCGTGCGCACGCCGTCGGCGCCGAAGCCACCGTCCGGCACGGTGCGGTCGGCGAGCTCCTCGCGCGTCCATCCGCGGCGCTCCACCAGATCTTCGACCATCGCCTCGGCGTGGCGCTGGATGCCGTAGGTGCGAAAGCGGCGCGCGATGCGCAGTAGCAGCTGCGCCGCGCTGGGGTCGTCCATCCAGGTGATGGCGCTGAGCAGCGCTTTGCACTGCGCGGGGCGCCAGCCGTAGTGCTTGTCGAGGTAGCCGCGGATCACGTCGACTTCGGCGGCCGCGCCCGCCGCGCCGACGAGGGCCAGGACGCCCTTGGCACCGATCGCCGAGGTGTCGTCGCTCGCGGTGTCGGCAGCGACCCATTGGCCGAGCACCGCGGCGGCGAGCGCGGCGCGGCCTTCGTCATCCCACAGGGAGGCCGCGCGTCGCAGCAGCGGATCGGGTGCTGGGTCCTTGAGCTTGTGCGCGCGCCGCAGCAGGTGCTCGCGCAGCGCGGGCACCACGGGCTCGCCGCTGTTGCGCCAGCGCAGGGCGACGCCGTCGAGATCGAAGAAGGCGATGTCGTCGTGGCGTGGCTTGTTCTTGGCGAGCGCCTTGGTCGCTTCGGCGATCATCGTCTCGCGCGAAAAGAAGCGCTCGAGCGGCACGCCGAGACGTTCGAGCGCCTCCATCATCGCGCCGCGTGCGACGTCGCGCTTCTCCTTGGCGAGGGCGGCCTCGAGCTCGCTGGTCGCCGCCGCGTCGCCGAGCTGACCGAGCCAGCGCGCGGCGACGGCGCGTTCGTCCTGTTTGCCGCTGCCGAGGTTGGCCGCGATGCGCGCGATGCGCTCGGGGTCGCGTTCGAGGCAGCGCTGCGCGAAGGGGCGCTCCTGCTTGGCGCTGCCGAGGGCGACCTGCCAGAGCACATCGCGCAGCGCTGCGGGCAGGGCGGGAAAGCCACGCAGCACGCGCATGGCGTTGCGGCGTCGGTAGCGCTGTCGCCAGCTGTCGAGCGGCTTGCGCGACGGCTGACCGCCGGAGATCTGAAAGACCTCCTCGAGCAGCTCGAGGCGCTCGGCGAAGTAGGGCCACACCAGCTCGGGTGCCAGGCCCGCCGGCTCGCCGTCCTCGTAGAAGTCGTCGAGCACGTCGTCGCCGAACAGTGCGGCGTCGATGCCGACGCGGTCGAACGCGGCCGCCAGCTCGCGCAAGCCGAAGGCGCGGTCGTGCGCGCGGTTGTAGCGACGCAGCGCGCGGCCGAGCGTCGCGGTGTGTGGGTTGAAGACGGCGTAGCGGCCATCCTTGGCCGGCGTGCCGCGCAGACCGAGGCGCCCGGCGAGCAGCAACAGGCGCGCCAGCTGCACCAACGACAGGCCGGCGGCTTCGATGACGACGTCGCTGCTGCGGCGGATGTCGACCGGCATCAGCGCTTCGAACGAAGCCAGCTCCCACGGCGCGACGGCGGCCGCGCGCAGGCTGGCGATCTGTTCGTGCAGGCGCGTGCGCTTGGCGGCGTCGAACGGGTCGCCGATCTGGTGGCGCGCGACCTGCGCGTTGTAGTCGTCGACCAGCGCGTCGAGGGCGCGCGCGACGTCCTCGGCGAGCGGCGGGTCGCTGTCGAGCTCAGCGGGCAGCGGCGGCAGCCGCAGCGCTGCGAGCGTGTCGTCGGCCGCGGCTGGCGCGGCCGCGGTGGTTGGCGCGGCCGCGGCGGCTGCCGCTGCGCCGTCGCTGGCGGGCGCACCGAGCTTGGCAAGGGCGACTTCGATGGCCTGCTGCGTCTTCTTCGAGCGCTCGCTGCTGGTGCGTTCGGCGAAGAACGCGCGCAGCGCCTCGTCGGCGGGGCCGATCTCGCTCAGCACCTCGACGGCGCGCAGGCGCTCGGCGGCGTTCTTGCCGGCGGCCTTCTGCAGCAGCGCCGGGCGCGCCGCCTGCGGGGCGGTCGCGAGCAGCGCGGTGGCGGGCCGGTGCGCGGTCTTGGCCGAGCCGACGGCGGCGGCCACCAGCACGTCCGCCAGCGGCGCGACGTCGGCGCCGGCGCGCGCGAGCACCGACAGCGAGATCAGTCGGCCCTTGCGGTCGCCCTGCGCGTCGGCGAGCGCCTGCGGATGACGCCCCAGCGAGCCCGCGAAGCCGTCGAGGGCCAAGAACATCGGCGCCACGTCCATGCACGACCAGATGCCGCGCCAGACGTTGACGTACTCCTCGGGGTCGTGGGCGTAGACGGCGCGCGCCATCAGGTCGGGGCTCAGGCCGGCGAGCTCGAGCGTCGCTTCGAGCACGGCCGCGCTCGGCGGCGGCGTGCGCACGTGGCCTTCGCCGTAGTCGGTCAGCGCCGTGATCTCGAGCAGCAGCAGCTCGACCCACTGCGCGGTGTCGTCGAAGGTGTGGCGCAGATAGAGGTGGCGCTTTTCGGGCGCGACGGCGGCCTCGTAGATGCGGCCGAGGCGCAGCCACAGCTCGGGCGCGTCGCCGGGCAGCAGCGCGATGGCCGCCTCGCGCGGCCGCGCCTGCTGGAAGTAGTGGTAGCCGGCGCCGACCAGCTCGAGCTTGCGGCCAGCCTCGTCGACGTTGCGCAGGTTGCGCAGCGCCGCCTCGTCGTCGCCGCGCTCGAGGTAGTCGACGAGCCGCACGGCGAGCGCCTCGTCGCCGATCTGCGCCAGGTCGGCGCGCAGCGCGCAACGCGCTTCGTCGGAGAGCTTGATCGCGGCGGACATCGGCGGGGAGGTTACCGCAGATCGATCGCGTGCTGCGCTATGCTGCGAGCCGTGCCCCCCCGATCCACGCGCGAACGTTGGGCCCTGCTGCTCGGACGCTACGCCGAGCGCGGCCTCGGCGCGCAGCTATCGGGACGCGACAAGCGGCGCAGCGCGGCGCTCGAGTTTCTTTACGGGCGCGAGTATGGCGGGCGCGGCGTGCGCGGTGGTGGCGGCGCCGGCAGCGGCGACGGCGACGGCGAGCGCGGCGCGGGTCTGGCGCCAACACAGCTCGAGGTGCCGCGCTGGCTCGCCGAGGTGCGCGAGCTCTTTCCGCGCGAGACCGTGGAGGTCGTCGAGCGGCACGCGCTCGAGCGCTATGGCCTGAGCGAGCTGGTCACCGACGCCCAAGTGCTGGCCAAGATCGAGCCCAGCCTCGAGCTGGCGCGCGCGGTGCTGAGCTTTCGCCACCTGATGAAAGGCGACGTGTTGGCCGAGGCGCGCAAGTTGATCCGGCGCGTGGTCGACGAGCTGACGCGCCGGCTCGAGCCGGCCGTACGCCGCGCCGTGATCGGGCGGCGGCACCGCCATCGCGCCACGCCGCTCGAGATCTCGGCCAACCTCGACGCGCGCGCGACGATCCGCGCCAACCTGCGCCACTACGACGTGGCGAGCAAACGCTTGGTCATCGCCTCGCCGCGCTTCGTCGATCGCGTGCGGCGCCATCTGCCGTGGCGCGTGATCCTCTGTGTAGACCAGAGCGGCAGCATGGCGAGCTCGGTGATCCACAGCGCGGTGATGGCGGCGATCTTCGCGCGGCTGCCGGCGGTAGACGCGCGCCTGGTGCTCTTCGACACGAGCGTCGTCGATCTGAGCGAGCAGGTCGACGACCCGGTGGAGGTGCTGCTCTCGGTGCAGCTCGGCGGGGGCACCGACATCGGGCAGGCGCTCGGCTACTGCGAGGGTCTGGTGCAGTCGCCGCGCCGCACGGTGCTGGTGCTGATCAGCGACTTCGCCGACGGTGCCAGCGAGGCGGCTCTCGTCGCGCGCGTGCGTGGGCTGCGCGAGGCCGGCGTGCGGCTGCTCGGGCTGGCTGCGCTCGACGACGACGCCGCGCCGAGCTACGACGAAGCCAGCGCCGCGCGCCTCGCCGACGAGGGCATGGAGATCGCCGCGCTGACGCCGGACAAGCTCGGCGAGTGGCTGGGGCGCGTGATCCGATGAGCGGCGGCGGCGAGGGCGGCGCGCGCGAGGCGCTGCAGCGGCTGCTCGCCGCCTTCGACGACGCGGCCTACGAGGCGCTGGCCAGCCGAGGGCTGTTGCGGCGCGCGCGCAAGGACCTGACGCGCTTGGTACCCGAGCTGCTGCGCGAGGACGATCAGCACGTGGTGCTGCGCGTGGATGACGCCGAGGTCTCGCTGCCCGTGGGCGGCCCCGCGCAGGCGCGCTGCAGCTGCCCGTCGCCGCGCTGCTGTCGTCACGTGTTGGCGGCGTGCCTCTTTCTGTCTGGCGCGGCGACTGATGACGCGCCGCAGCCGCGCGCGACGCTGCGCGACGAGCTCGCGGCGCTCGACGAGGCGGCGCTCGCAGCAGCGCTCGGTCGGCGCGCGGTGGAGGCCGGACACGCGCTGTTGGCCGAGCACGAGGCGCGCGTGGAGCTCGACGGCGAGCGCGGTGCCCGCGTGGTCTTCGATGATCTGTTTCGCGACGTGCGCACCTTTGCCGGCGCCGGCCTCGATGGCATGTTGCCGCCGCGCGTCGACAACGAGACCGCGACGCTGCACGCGGCGGCGATACTGCGCTTGCGCGAGCAGCTCGGCCTCGCCGCCGCATCCGATGCCGGCGCAGCGGCGGCGGCCACCGCGGTGGCTGCGCCAAGCGGCGCACCGCGCGACCGGGGCGAGGTCGTGGGCGCGGCGATGACGCTGCTGTGCAGCGTGGTGCGCGCCGGTCTGACGCACGCCTCGCGCGGCATCGAGCAGCGCCTCACCACGCTGGCTGTCTCCTGTCAGGGCGTACGGTTGCCGCGTCTCGGCCGCGCGCTCGAGATCGCCGCGCGCGAGCTGCGCGCGCTCCGGCGACGCGAGGCGCAGGCCAGCGAGCGTCGCCTCTTCGACCAGCTGTCGCGCACGTACGCGCTGTGTCGCGCGCTCGACGGCGCGCGCCGCAGCGACGGCCCGTGGCCCGCGGCGCTCGTCGGCCGCGCGCGGCGTCGCTACGTCGCCGTGCCGCGCGTCGACCTGGTCGGCCTCGGCGCCACCAGCTGGCGCACCAAGAGCGGCTACGAAGGGCTGACGGTCTACCTCTTCGAGACCAACCATCAGCGCGTGCTGACCTGGGTCGACGCGCGCCCGCAAGACCTGCTCGACTGGACCGCGCGCGATCGCTACCGCCAAGCCGGACCCTATCCAGGCCTCGACGGCGGCCCGCAGCGGCTGTGCCGCTCGCGCCTGACGCTCTTTTCGGCGCGCGTCGCGCCCGGGCGCCTGTCCGGCAGCGCCTCGAGCCACGCGCTCGTGCATGGCCCCGCGGACCCGCGCACGATCGCGCTCGGCGAGCGCTGCCTGCGTGACTTCAGCGCCCTCGAGCAGCTCACCGCCCAGATCGCGCCAGCGGGGCTGACCTTCCGCGATCCACACGCCGAGATCGTGCTCGTGGCGCCAGCGAGCTTCGGCGCCTGCCGCTTCGACAAGGCCGAGCAGCGCCTCGACTGGTCCCTGCGCGACGCCGCGGGACACGAGCTCGCCGTGTTTATCGACTACGAGCCACACCGCGAGCGCAGCATCGAGCAGCTCGAGTCCATCGCCAGCGACAGCGCGCTGCTCGCCCGCGTGCGCCTGATCCTCGCCCGCCTCGCCGTGCGCGTCGACGGCCCGCGCGTGAAGCTCTGCTGCGAGCCGCTCTCGCTGTGGCTCGACGCACCCGAGCTCGCCGACCTCGGCCACGACCTGCGACTGATCAACCTTGGCCTCGACGATGCGGCCCCCGCGGCGACCACGTCGTCAGCTGCGAGAGCGCCACGCTCCACGCCCGAAGGCCCTAGCCACGATGACGAGCCTGACGCCCTCGACACGCCGGACGACGATGAGACGCAACCGGAAGAGCACATCAGCATCGACCCCCGCGTCGCCCACCTCGAGGACCTCCTCGAACGCATCGCCGAACGCGGCATCCCCACCCGCGGCCTCGCCCCACAAACCGAGCGCGAGCTCGCCACCACCGCCACCGCCCTCGCCAGCGCCGGCTTCACCCGCCTAGCCAACGCCACCGCCAGTATCAGCAGCGCCCACTCGATCCCCGACCGCCTGCTCGCCGCACGCTACGTCTGCCAGCTCCATCGCCAGGCGACGCTGTGGAGCCAGGCGGCGCGCGGGTAGGGTGTTCTACAGCACTGAACGCCCGCGAAGCGGCGCTGGCGGGGCGGAGCGGGGCGGGGCGGGGCGCGAGCGTGGGGGGACGCCTCGTGCGTTGGTGGTGGGGGCGCGTTCGGGCGCGGCTGGGCTGAAACG
>JAGQIK010000240.1 GCA_020431405.1 Myxococcales bacterium | reverse complement strand
ATGGCCACGGCCGACGTATCCGACCCGCCACGGCCGAGCGTGGTGACGTTGCCGTCGGCGTCCATACCCTGAAAGCCGGCGATGATCGGGATCTGCGCGCCCTCGATGGCGCGGTCGAGCCACGGCCCGTCGATGGCGTGGATGCGCGCCTGCGAGTACGACGAGTCGGTGCGCATGCGGATCTGGTGGGCGAGCAGCGAGACAGCGTCGCCGCCGGCGGCGCGGATCGCCGAGGCCAGCAGCGCCACCGAGACCTGCTCGCCCGACGCGAGCAGCACGTCGAGCTCGCGCGGCGCCACCGGCCCGATCTCGCTGGCCAACGCGAGCAGGCGATTGGTCTCGCCGGCCATCGCAGAGACGACCACGACGGGCTGGTGGCCTGCGCGCTGGGTGGCGAGCACGCGCGACGCCACGCTCTTGATGCGCTCGACACTGCCAACGGACGTCCCGCCGTATTTCTGAACGATCAGCACGCGGCTGATTACTTCAAGCTGACGTTGTCGTCCAGCCAGTCGAGATAGGCGCCGTGGCCCGCCTCGATGGGCAGCGCGATCACCTCGGGCACCTCGTAGGGATGAAGCTCGACCACGCGCGCGCGAAGCGCCTCGAAGGCGGAACGACGTGACTTGATGACGAGCAACGACTCCTCGTCCTCGCAGACTTCGCCCTTCCAGCGGTAGATCGAGCGCACCGAGGGCACGATGTTGACGCACGCGGCGAGCTGCGCCTGCACCAGCGCGGCCGCCAGGTCACGTGCCTTGTCCACCGGAGCTGTGACGTAGACGACGATCCGTTCACTCATCTGCTTCGCTCTCGCTACTTGGCTTCGCTACTGGTCTTGGTCTTGGTCTTCGTCTTCGCCTTCGTCTTGCGCTTTGGCAGCGTGGCGGGCACGAGCGGCCTCACCGGCGACGGGGCGCTCGGCGTCGGACGCAGGCCGACGAAGCGCACCTCGGGCGCCGGCGCCGTCGCGGTCAACACCAGCAGCCCCTTGCCCTCGAGCTGCGCCACCAGCGCCGGCGGCGGCAGCGGCCGATCGGCGCCAGCCGCGCTCTTGTTGGGCACAGCCTGCGACGACGCCGCCCGACGATCGATCTCGGCCAGCTTGCGGCCGCCGCAGCGCGCGTCGAGCTGGCGCACGCTGTCCGCGACCAGCAGCACCAGCTCGCCGCTGGCGCCGCAGTGCTCGCCGAGGCTCATGCGGCACACGTCTCCGCTGCACTGCCACTTGCCCTCGAGCATCGACACGCCGCGCACGGTCAGCGCGTCGAGCCGACCGAGCGACTCCAGCGCGCGCGCCACCACCGACGGTTCCACCTCGCGCCGCACCACTGCGCGCAGATCGGCCAGCGCCCGCTGGTCGCGGATGCGCCCGAGCGCCTCCGCCGCGTGCTCGCGCACGCTGATGAAGCGATCGGTGCGCATGGCGGCGATCAGCTCGGGCACCACCGAGCGCGCGCCGATATGGCCCAGCGCGCGGATGGCAAATCGGCGCGTGCGCAGCGTCGACAGCTGCCGCCGCAGCGCGAACGCTGCGCGCACGTCGCCGAGCTGCCCGAGCGCCTCGATGATCTCGATGCGGTCGTAGATGTCTTTGCTCGCGTCGAGCACGCGGCAGAGCTCGGCGGTGACGCGCTTGTCGCCGGCGCCGGCCAGCGCGAGCAACGCGTCGCGGCGCAGCGCCGGCGGCAGGTCGGGACGCTGGATCAGCTTCGGCAGCTGCTTGCGAAGCTCGGCGTCGCCGAGCAGCGCGCCGCCGACGACGGCCTCGATGCGCAGCCCTTCATCACGCGACTTCGCCGCGCGTCGCATCGCCGCCAGCGCCGATCGCGCCCGCAGCCGCGTCAGTGCGCGCGCGGCGCGGCGCCGCTCCT
>JAGQIK010000239.1 GCA_020431405.1 Myxococcales bacterium | reverse complement strand
GGGCGACATGCAGCAGTACTTCATCGAGAAGGGCATCCGCAACTACTACAGCGTCTCGATCAGCGGGTATCACATCGCCGAGGCGGGCGCCAATCCCATCTCGCAGCTGGCCTTCACCCTGGCCAACGGCTTCACCTATGTGGAGTACTACCTGGCCCGCGGGATGAAGATCGACGATTTCGCCCCCAACCTGAGCTTCTTCTTCTCCAACGGCCTGGATCCCGAGTACAGCGTGATCGGCCGCGTGGCGCGCCGCATCTGGGCCGTGGCCATGCGCGAGATCTACGGCGGCAACGAGCGCAGCCAGAAGCTCAAGTATCACATCCAGACCAGCGGCCGCAGCCTGCACGCCCAAGAGATCGACTTCAACGACATCCGCACCACGCTGCAAGCGCTGCTCGCGATCTATGACAACTGCAACAGCCTGCACACCAACGCCTACGACGAGGCGATCACCACCCCCACCGAAGAGTCCGTGCGGCGCGCGCTGGCGATCCAGCTCATCCTGACGCGCGAGTTCGGCGTCGCTTTCAACGAAAACCCCAACCAGGGCGCCTTCATCATCGACGACCTGACCGAGCTCGTCGAAGAGGCCGTGCTCGCCGAGTTCGACCGCCTCAGCGACCGCGGCGGCGTCCTCGGCGCGATGGAGCGCATGTACCAGCGCACCAAGATCCAGGAAGAGAGCCTGCACTACGAGCGGCTCAAGCACTCCGGCGAGCTGCCCGTGATCGGCGTCAACACCTTCCTCAACGAGAGCGCGCGCTACGACGAAGAGACGACCATCGAGCTGATCCGCTCGTCGGAAGACGAGAAGCAGGACCAGCTCGACCGCCTGCAGAGCTTCCACAGCCGCCACGCCGCCGGCGCCGACGAGGCGCGCGCTCAGCTCAAGCGCGCAGCGCTCGCTAGAGATAACGTATTCGACGCGCTGATGAACGCGGTGCAGCACCTGTCGCTCGGTCAGATCACCGAGGCGCTCTATCAGGTGGGCGGCATGTATCGCCGCAGCATGTAGGTCGCAGTATCCGTACGCCAGCTTTGACCGTGCCAACCAGCGTCGCTAGTACTCGGCCATCTTGGGATGGCGACAGAATCTTCCTCGCGCGCGTGACATCACCGATGGCTGTGTGCGCTGCTGGGACGATCGTCGGCGCCAGCCCCGCGTGTGTGGCGCTTCTTGCCTCGGCCTCTATCGACCTAGCGACGCTGCCCGCAACGATCCCCGAGTCGCTCGCCCGCGTTCTCGAGCACAGCGCCTTTGGCGAGGCTACGGACTGGCGACCGCCGGGCACCGAGCTGTGCATCGGCGTCAGCAAATACCGGCTAGGCGACGACCATTGGCTGCTCTCGATGCGAGAGATCTCTGTCGACAAGGCAGCCCTCTCGCTACGAGTCTACCGCAGCACCACGCAGGTCTTCGCACGGCTGATCGCCAGCGCCGCCCACGACCTCAAGTCCCCGCTCTCGAGCATGGCCTTCAATGTTGGTGTCCTCAGGCGCCGCTGGCGCGAGCTGGACCCCGACGAGCTCGACAGCCTGTTCGAGGAGATCGAGAGCTGTTGCCATTGGCAGGAGCGCACGATCAGCTCGCTGGTGGAGCAGTCGAAGGCCGAGATACCGATCGACATGACTCTGGGAGCCGTCTTCGATCACATCAGCGAGATGATGGGGCCGATGTTTCGGCAGAGCTCGAACCGCTTGGTCATCGATGTCGATCGAGCGATGCGCATTCGCGGCATGCGCATGAGCCTCGAACACATTTTCACGAACCTCATCAACAACGCGGTAGAGTCACAGAAGGCACCCGTCACTGTCACCATCAGCTGCAAAGATGCTCCTGGCTCGATGAGCAACGTCGTGACCATCGCTGTCGGGGACGATGGGCCTGGCATCAGCCCCGACAGCCGCGCGCGTATCTTCGACCCTTTCTACACGTCGAAGGCCAGCGGTACGGGACTCGGGCTGTGCCTTGCACGGGAGGCCGCGCGCGAGCTCGGAGGTGACCTGCGCCTGCTCAGCTCGACGGCTGATGGCACGGTCTTCGTCGTCGACCTTCCGCTGGCGTCTTCCGCCGGCTCGCGATGACCGCCAGCACCATCCTCATCGTTGACGACGATGCGCGCATGGTGAAGGCGCTCGCCGGCGAAATCCGGCGCATGGGCTACGACGTCGAAACTTGCGAGTCCGCCGACGCCGCCATCGAGCAGCTACTCAACTCGAGCTTCGACCTGCTGCTCACCGACCTACGCATGGCGGGCCGCGACGGCATCGACCTGATCAAGATGGCGGGCGAGATCTCGCCCAACACGCGCTCGGTGTTGATGAGCGCCTACGCCACGGCGCGCGACTACAAGACCGCCATCGACATGGGTGCCGTGGAAGTGTTGACCAAGCCCTTCACACCAGACGACCTTGGCGAGGCGCTGCGCAAGGCGATCGAGTCGTCTGACGGCTTTCAGGGCAACGTACATGGCCTGTCGCTGACCGACATCCTGCAGATGTTTCACTTCTCGCGCCGCTCGATGAAGCTGCAGGTGGGTGCTGACGGCGCGATCCATCTGGTGAGCGGAGAGATCCACCACGCCGAACGCGGCGACAAGCAAGGACGCGAGGCCCTTGTCGAGCTCCTTCGCGCCCGATCGGGGTCGGTGCGCACAGCGCCGGCAGAGCCATGCGCGCGCACGCTCGACACCTCGTTCGACGCCCTGTTGCTCGATGTCATGCGCGAGATCGACGAGGGTCCAGCACCGAAACCCGCTGCGTCGAACGTGCCAACGGGGGGAGAGGAGAGCGCGTTCGTAGAGGACGAGGCCTTCGCCATCCGCGACGACGAGATCACGCCCACCACCCTCTCGGGATATCAATCGTTCGAGGAGATCGCGACGACACCGGCCGAGGCGAAGGTCGAAGCGGCGCGAGCCACATCTCCGAGAGAGCCGTCCGACCCGCCCGACGATGCGATCGGCGAGAGCACCGCAAAAGAAGCAGTAGCGCCAGAGGTCGAAGCGCCCGCGCCGCAGGTGAAGGCCTCTGGGGCCGCGACGCAGCCGACGCCTCCGACCGAGGCGGCCGTCCAGCCGGCGCGAAAGCGTCGTCTGCCGATCCTCGGTATCGTCACCATTCTTGCCTTCGTCGCCGGGATCGCGCTGTTCGCGACCATTCGCGAGCCTCGGCAGGCCGCACCGCGGCAGCCGACGCGCACTCCGGCAGCGCTTTCGACATCGACGGACAGCGGCCCCGATCAGCGCGCTCCCGACCGCCGATAGTCGACGTGGTGTGCCACGGATTTCTGACGCGATGGCGCACTCGGCTCCCAACCGGCCAGCGAGCTCGCACGCGACTTCGAGCAGCTGAGGTCCGAGCGCCGCTGGCACGGGGCCTGCTGTGTCTCGGGCTCCATGAAACATGCAGCGTTCTTCTTGTTGGCAGCGCTGAGCAGTGGCTGCGGTGGACGCCCGCCCGTGACGGTTCAGACCGACGCCACGGTGCAGACGTCTCCGCCGCAACAAGACTCCACGCGCGCTTCCTTCTCTTGTCAGCAGCACTTCGCGAGCACCGGCCAGTGTCCACAGGACCGCTGCCAGGACGTCTGTGGCGGCAGCGGCGTTGCACGTGACGCGGGTGCCGGTGGCGGGTGCGCGCGCGGCTGCGGTCCGCTGCCTTGTGATCGCCTGGCGCTCGAGCATTGCGAGGCCCGCGGCTGTGTCGCTGTCGACAACTGCGCCGGCGAGCGCGTCTGCACCGCACCGCTGGCGCCCGGCGGCAGGAGCGGCTGCGTTGGCTTCGGACAGCTCGCGTTGGGCGCCTGCTGCAAGCAGCTGCAGCGCCGCTGCGGCGACGTCCGCATCTTCGACGCCAGTTGCGGCAAGACGCTCGGCATGACGCCGCAGCAGCTACCCGTCTGCCTCAGCTGCGGCGACGGGCGCTGCTCGCCGCCCGAGAACTACTGCAACTGCCCCGAGGACTGCGAGCAGACCTCGGCGCCCTGAACGCGGTCGCTCAGCGCGACGTCTCGCGATCGAAGGATTCGAGCAGCTGCCGCGCGGCGGCGCTGGCGGTCAGCTCCCCCGCCCTGACCTTGCGCTCGACCTCCCCCACGTCCTGCTGCAGCGCGGCGTGAAGGCGCGCGAGCAGCGCTTCCTCGAGCATCGACCACATCCAGCGCACCTGCTGCTGCGCGCGACGCGTCGACAGCTCGCCGCTTTGACGCGCCGCCTCGCCGTGCGCGACCACGCGCTGCCAGATCTCGTCAAGGCCGCACCCCTCGAGGGCGCTGCAGGTCAGCACCGGCGCGCGCCAGCCGCTCGCGCGCGCCGACAGCAGCGCCAGCGCGGCGGCGTAGTCGCGTTGTGCGCGCCGCGCGGACTCGACGTTGTC
>JAGQIK010000238.1 GCA_020431405.1 Myxococcales bacterium | reverse complement strand
GGCGCGCAGCGTGACGTCGATGTGGCCCGTCTCATGACGCGTTGATAGCACGTTCGATGAAGGCGAGCGCCTGCGCTTCGAACGTCGGGCGCCAGGCTCCGAAGACCGGAAGGTGCGCCTCGCCCGGCACGACCCACAGCTCGGCGCGCGGCAGCCCGCGAGCCTGTCTGAGGGCCATCTCGAGCGGATAGAGCGGATCCCGATCGCCGTAGACGACGAGCGCCGGCGCCGCGATGCGCGAGAGCTCTGCCTCGGCGAGGGTCGCCCCCGCGGGGTCGTCGGCCATCGCGCGCACGGCGGCGATCAGCGCGTCGATCTGCGCCTCGCCGCCGCCGTGCACGGCGCGCATGCGCTGCCGCTCGACCTCGGGCAGCGCGTCGAAACGCATCTGGCTCATGATCGCGCGCGCGCGCTCGTCGTATTCGAGGGTCGTCGAGACGAGCACCAACGCCGAGAACCGCTCGGGCTGCTGCGTGGCGGCGTGAAGCAGCGTGTTGCCGCCGAGGCTCAGGCCGATGGCCGCCACGGGCTGGCGCTGCAAGCCCTGCGCGTCGAGCATGGCGAGCACATCGGCCGCACAGGCGCGGTGCGAGAAGCGCTCGCCGATATCGCGCGAGCGGCCGTGACCGCGCAGGTCGGGGGCGATCACGTCGTAGCGCGCGCGCAGCGCCGCGAGGTCGAAGACGTGACGCCAGTCGTCGCTCGATCCGGTCATGCCGTGCAGCAACAGCAGCGGCGTTGCGCCCGCGCCGGAGCGCTCGACGTGAAGGGCGACCGTCGCGATCTCCGTGCTCATGCTGTGCTCCCCATGTCCTGCGCCAGCGCGCGCACGAAGGCCGTCGCCGGCTCGGCTCGCAGCACGTCGAGCGCGGCGTCCTGTGTGACCTTGCCACCCTCCAGCACGATCACGCGTTCGGCAAGCGCGGCGATCTCGCGGCCGGAGTGCGTAACCAGCAGTGTGGTCAGCGAGCGTTCGGCGATGACGCGCGCGAGCAGCGCCAACATCTCGTCGCGCAGCTGAACGTCGACGCCCGAGAGCGGCTCGTCGAGGATCAACGCGTGCGGGTCGAGCACTAGCGCGCGCGCGAGCGCCACGCGCTGTCGCTCGCCGCCGGAGAGCGTGGCCGGCGAACGCTCGGCGAAGGCGCCTAGCTCGACGGCGTCGAGCGCTTCACCGATGCGGCGCGCGCGATCGGCGGCGCCGACGCCGCGCGCGCGCAGGCCGAAGGCGAGGTTTTCGCTTACGGTCATATGCGGCCACAGCGCGAGCTCCTGAAAGACCACCGCGAGGTGGCGCCGCTCGGGCGGCACGAGCACGCGCGGGCCGTCGCTCGCGAGCTCGCCGTCGAGGCGCACACGCCCGCCAGTCGGCGCCGTCAGGCCGAGCACCACGCGCACGAGGCTGCTCTTGCCGCTTCCGGACGGCCCGGCCAGCGCGAGCACCTGCGCGCGCTCGAGGCAAAGATCGACGCCGTCGAGCACGCGCTGGCCGGCGAGCTCGAGCCTGAGCGCCTCGATCTGCAGCGCGGCGCTCAAGGCGACCTCGCGGGGGCGAGCGGACGCACGCGCGCGTAGGCGCTGAGCAGCGCGGCGCCGGCGAGCACGACGGCCAGCGTCAACGCGACGTGCGTCAGCGAGAGCGCGGCCACCAGCGGTGCGGGGCCGTTGGCCTCGAGGGTGAAGATGCGCACCGGCAAAGTCGCGCCGCCCGGGGGATAAAACAAGATCGTCGTCTCGACGTCGCGCAAGCAGAACACCACGGCGCCGAGCCAGCTGGCGCCGAGCGCGCGGCGCTGCGTAGGCAGCACGACGTGCCACAGTCGGCTGGCGAAGCGCGCGCCGGCGACGGCGGCGGCGTCCTCGCCGGCGCGGCTGCTCTGCGCCACGGCGCTGCCAAAGACGCGCGCGCCGACGATGGCGTAGCGCGCGAAGAGCCCGAGCACGACGATGCCCAGCGAGTGATAGAGGGCGCTGGTGGCAGGACGGCTGTAGAGCGCGCTGATGCCGACGCCGAGCGCCGCGGCGGGCACGAGGAAGGCGAGCAGCGCGCCGCCGTCGAGGGCGCGCCCGCTGCGCCGACCGCGCGCCGCGGCGTGGCCTGCGACGACGCCGAAGGCCGTGATCGCGCTGGCCGCCGACACGCTTACCACGAGGCTGTTTTGCACGCTGGACGCGAGCCAGGCGCCGACGCCGGCAAAGCGCGCGCGCGCGAGCAGCGCAGCAAACGGCGCCAGCGACAGCGCTGCGCCCACCGTCATCGCGGCGACGCCGGCGAGCGAGCGCTCGTCATCGGCGAGGGGCGACCGCGACCTCGCGCCGCCGAGCACGTCGAAGACGCGACCGCGGCGCCAAAGCACGCGGCGCTCGAGCGCGAGCAGCGCCAGGCCCACCACGAGCAGCGGCAGCGAGAGGGCGGCTGCCTCGCCTGGCAGCTGGGTCACGCCGCCGACGCGCGCGAAGACGGCCGACGGATACACCGCCACGCGCAGCAGCTGCGGCAGCGCCATCTCGGCGAGGGCGAGCGCGAAGACGATCAACGCGGCCCCCGCCACGCTGGGCCAGGCGGCGGGCAGCGCCACGCGCCAGACGACGCTGCGCGGCGGCGCCACCACGCGTGCGGCCTCGATCAGCGCGGCGTCGACGTTGCGCATGCCCAGCGCCGTTAGCGCGCTGACGAGCGGCGCGAAGGTCAGCGCCAGCACCAGCGTGCAGCCGGCGGACGAGAACAGCAGGGACGCGCTGGCGGGCGAGCCGATGTAGCCGTCGCGGCCGAGCAGCGCGAACCAGCCAAGGCCGAGCAGAAAGGGCGGCACGAACAGCGGCGCGGCGTGCAGCGCCAAGAGCACGCTCGCCGGTCCCGCGGCGCGGCGACGGCGGGCGAAGACCGTGCCGAGCGGCACGCCGATCGCGAGCGCGCCGAGGGTCACGGCGGCGGCGAGTAGCAGCGAGCGGCCGAGCAGCGCGTACGTGCGCGCCGACCACAGCGGCGCGAGCGCGGCGGCGTCGATGTGCACGAGCAGAGACGCCAGCGGCGCCGCCGCGCCGGCGAGCAGCAGCAGCGCGGCGCCGCCCTCGAAGAGCGGCGCGCCCCCGAAAAGTGGCGCGCCTAGAGGCCGACCCACTTGCGCAGCCAGGGTTGAATGCGCTGCATCTCGGCCGCGACCTTGGCGTAGTCGACGCGCATGGCGCGCAGGCTGCGCACCGCGCGCAAGCCTGCTGGCGCCTTGACGTCCGCGCGCAGCGGCATGTGCGCCGCGCGCTGTGCCATCATCGCTTCGGTGCGCGCCGAGAGCAGAATCTTGCACAGCTTTCGCGCGCTCGCGGGATGCGGGGCTGCTTTGAGGATCGCCACGGTGGTGGGCATCACCAGCGTGCCCAGGCCGCCCTCCTCGCCGTCAGGGTAGACCACGGCGACCTTGTCGCCCGCTTCCTTGCGCGCCTCGCTGGCGTCGTCGGTGTCGGTGAGACCG
>JAGQIK010000026.1 GCA_020431405.1 Myxococcales bacterium | reverse complement strand
TCAAGCTGCGCGAGATCGGCGTGCTGCGCGCGCGCGACATGCCCGCGGTGGAGGTGATCCTCGTCGAGGAGCACGAGCCCGAAGGGCCGCGCGGCGCCAAGGGCGTGGGCGAGATCGGTCTGGTGCCGACGGCGGGCGCGGTGGCCGGCGCGCTCTACGCGTTCGATGGCGTGCGCCGCACCAAGCTGCCGATGAAAGACTCGGCGGCGGCGCGGGCGATCAGCGTGGGCAAGATCCGCAAGAAGAAGGCGCGCAACTAGTGACACGGGCCTCGGGCCTCGGGCCTCGGGCCTCGGGTCCTCTGGAGTGATTATGGCGTCTGATTCGGTGCTTTTGCGTGCTGGAGGGCGTTCGGTGTTGGTCGAGGGCGGGCGCATCTCGGAGGTCGACCCCGAGCAGGTGCCTGCCGGAGTGCTGCTGCTCGAGGGCGGCGAGGGCAGCGAGCTCGGGCCCGGCCGCGTCAACGCGCACACCCACATCTACAGCGGCCTGGCGCCGTTTTCGATGCCGCCCCCCGAGCCGCCGCCGGAGAGCTTCGTCCAGATCCTCGAGCGCGTGTGGTGGCGCCTCGATCGCGCGCTCGACGCGTCGGCGCTGCGCACGTCGGCGCGCATCTACGTCGCCGAAGCGTTGCTGTCGGGCACCTCGTCGCTGATCGATCATCACGAGTCGCCGGAGCTGATCGAGGGCAGCCTCGACATCCTCGCCGATGTCTGCCGCGAGCTCGGCGTGCGCGCCCTGCTCTGCTACGGCGCCACCGAGCGCAACGGCGGGCGCGTCGAGGGCGAGCGCGGGCTCGCCGAGTGCCGCCGCTTCGTGCGCGAGAACCGCCGCCCGCTGGTACGCGGCGCGGTCGGGCTGCACGCCTCATTCACCGTCAGCGACGGGTTGCTCGAGGCCACCGGCGCCACCTGTGGCGAGCTCGGCGCCATCTGCCACGTGCACCTCGCCGAGGACGGCGCCGACGTCGAGGACGCGCGCCAGCGCGGCTACGCCGGACCGCTCGAGCGGCTGCTCACGCGCGGGGCGCTGCCCGCCGGCTCGATCCTCGCGCACGGCGTGTTTCTCGACGCCGCGCAGGTGCGTCACGCCGCCAAGCAAGGGCTGTGGCTGGTGCAGAACCCGCGCTCCAACGCGGGCAACAAGGTCGGCTACCCGGCGGCGCTCGGCGAGAGCGACCGTGTGGCGCTCGGAACCGACGGCTACCCGGCCGACATGCTCGCCGAACGCGCCGCCCTCGCCGAGCTGGCCGCCGCGCACGGCGACGCGACCTACTCGCCTCGCGTCGACGCCGGTCGCCGACTGATGTCTCAGCTCTTCGATGGGTCCTTCGAGCTGGCGCCAGGCGCCGTCGCCGACGTCGGCGTCTTCGACGGACCGCGCGCGCTGCACCTCGTCGTCGGCGGCCGGGTGGTGGTGCGCGACGGGCGGCTCGTCTCGGGCGATATCGACGCCATCCGCGACGAGGCCAGAGAACAGGCCGAACGCCTGTGGCAACGAATGGACGCGGTCTAACCTTTGAGCTAAAAGCCACGCCGCATGACGACATCCGAAATCAAAGCGACAGCAAAGCCCATGGCGCCCCTCGGCCTCGAAGACCACGTCGTCGACCGAGGCGCATACGACAGCAGCGTCGAGCGCTTCCGCGAGGCCGGCATCCGTTTGCCGCGCTTCTCCGAGCTCGCCGACCCGAGCACCATCCCGGACGCCATCGAGGCGGCGCTGGCGAAGGTCGAGCCGGACGCGGCGCACCCGCTCAACCTCTTTCGCGTGCACTGGTACAACGGCCCCGACCGCTCGCGGCGTGTCGAGGTGCCCGACCACATCGTGCTCGAGCAGTCGCTCACCGGCGTGGCGGCGCCGATCATCGTCGCGCTCGGCGATCGCTTCCCGATGATCCGCGCGCACAAGGTGCTCGCCGCCTACGGCGTGCTCGCGCCGCGCATCATCACCGGCCAGTTCGATCCCGCGCGACACAAGGCGCTGTGGCCCTCCACCGGCAACTACTGCCGCGGCGGCGTCGCGATCTCGAAGATCATGGGCTGCCGCGGCGTGGCCGTGCTGCCCGAGGGCATGAGCCGCGAGCGCTTCGAGTGGCTCGACGCCTGGACCGAACGCGCCGACGACATCATTCGCACGCCGGGCAGCGAGAGCAACGTCAAAGAGATCTACGACGCGTGCAACGAGCTGTCGAAGGACCCGAGCGTCGTCGTCTTCAACCAGTTCTCCGAGCTCGGCAATCACCTGGTGCACTACCTGTGCACCGGCAAAGCGCTCGAGCGCGTCTTTGACCACGTCGCCACCGATCGGCCGGGTCTGCGGCTTCACGCCTTCACGTCGGCCACCGGCTCGGCGGGCACCATCGCCGCCGGCGACTACCTCAAAGAGCAGCTCGGCGCGCGCATCGTCGCCGTCGAGGCGCAGGAGTGTCCGACGCTGCTCGAGAACGGCTTCGGCGAGCACAACATCCAGGGCATCGGCGACAAACACGTGCCGCTGATCCACAACGTGATGAACACCGACATCCTGGTCGGCGTCTCGGATCACTCCACCGACTGTCTCGACCTGCTCTTCAACACGGACGCGGGTCGGCGCTACCTCGTCGAGCGCCGCGGCCTCGCGCCCGAGGTCGTTGATCAGCTTTCGTGTCTCGGCTTCTCGGGCATCTGCAACGTGCTGGCGGCGATCAAGGTCGCGCGGCTGCACGGCCTGGGGCCCAACGACGCGCTGATCACTGTCGCCACCGACAGCGCCGCGATGTACACCAGCGAGCGGCCGCGCCTCGTCGACAAACACTTCGGCGGGCGCTTCGACGAGATCTCGGCTGCCGAGGCTTTCGGCGAGCACCTCGCCGGCGTGCGCACCGACTGGACGCGCGAGCTCGACCACCACGAGCGCTTGCGCGTCTTCAACCTCGGCTACTACACCTGGACCGAGCAACAGGGTGTCTCGGTGCAGGACTTCGTGGCGCGTCGCGACCAGTCCTTCTGGCGCGAGCTGCGTGGGTTGCTCGCGCGCTGGGACGGCATGATCGACGAGTTCAACGAAGCCACCGGGGTCTAGCATTGGCGAGCAACGTGTCGCGCTTCACGCCGGCGACCCGCATGCGCTGTCACGCGTGCGGCACCGAGCGCCCACGCCAGGAGCTGCCCTTTCGCTGCCCGCACGCCGGCGCCGAAGACGATCTCGATCATCTGCTGCGACGCGAGCTCGACATCGGCGCGCTCGCGCTGCAGCTGCCGGAGCCGTTCGAGTCCGGCACGGACGAGAATCCGTTCGTGCGCTGGAGACACTTTCTTCACGGCTATCAGGCAATGCGCGCACGGGGCGCGGTGGACAGCGCCTGGCACGCCGCGGTCTCGCGCCTCGACGACGCCATCGCCGCGCTCGATGGCCACGGCTTTGTCGCCACGCCCTTGGCACGCCAAGCCGAGCTCGCCAGCGCGCTCGGCGTCGCTTCAGTGCACGTCAAGGACGAGACGCGCAACGTCGCCGGCTCGCACAAGTCACGCCACATGATGGGCATCGCCCTGGCGCTCGAGACCTACGATGTCCCGCGCGAGCGTCCGCTCGCCGTGGCGTCGTGCGGTAATGCCGCGCTGGCGGCGGCGGTGATCGCACGCGCCGCCGGACGTCCGTTGACGGTCTACGTGCCCCCCGATGCCGACGCCGTGGTGGTCGACAAGCTGCGCGCCGCCGAGGCGATCGTGGCGCCCTGCCCGCGCGAGGCCGGCCGCCGTGGAGACCCGTGCTACCTCGCTTTCCAGCGCGCGCTGATCGAAGGCGCGCTGCCGCTCTCGGTGCAGGGCGCAGACAACGGGCTCGCCGTCGAAGGCGCGCTGCCGCTCGGCTACGAGCACATCGTCGAGCTGGCCAGCGCCGGAGAGCAGGTCGACGCCGTGATGCTGCAGGTCGGCGGCGGCGCGCTGGCAAGCGCGGTGATCGCCGCTTGGCGCGACGCCTACGCGCTCGGCTTCGTCGAGCGACTGCCGCGCTTCTTTGCCGTGCAGACCCAAGGCGCCCGACCGCTGGCGCGTGCCTTCACGCGACTGACCAAAGACGCGCTGCGCATGCTCGACGTCGACCGCCCGCAGGATCTGCCCGTCGCCGAGCGCGCGCGCCAGCTGCTGCTGCCCACGGCGGCCGCCGTGCGCGCGGCGACTATGGCGCGCGCGGCGCGCACCCGCTCGCGCTACATGTGGCCCTGGGAGCTCGAGCCGCACAGCATCGCCCACGGCATCCTCGACGACGAGACCTACGACTGGCACGCCATCTGCGCCGGGCTGCTCGATACCGGCGGCTGGGTCGTCACCGCCAGCGAGGACGACCTCGCGCGCGCCAACGAGCTGGGGCGCGCCGCCGGCTACCCGGTCTGTCACACCGGCAGCTCGGGCCTCGCCGGCGCCATCGCGCTAGCGCGCGACGGTCACCTCGACGCCGACGCGCGCGTGCTGGTGATCTTCAGCGGCAACCACAGAGAATAGCGGTTCAGCTAGTTCGAGGGCGGGACGCAGGCCTTGCCTTCTTTTTGGCCGCTGGCGAACGTGATGTTCGACGAGCAGTTGGCCTCGTTCGCCACCGAACGGTTGGCATTGCACTGCGCCTTGTCGGTGCACGTGCGGAAGCAGTAGTTGTTGCCGTCGGTGTGTGCCACGCAGGCGGAGCTTCCCGGGCAGTCGGCGGTGCTCGCGCAGCTGGCCAGCCCGCAGTAGTTGCCCTTGAACTGCGTCAGGCAGGTCTGTCCTTCGGCGCACTGGTCGTTGGACGTGCACTCGGCGCCGATGCCGAGCTTGTCGGCGTCGTCGCCTCCGCAGGCGAGCGGCAGAAACAACAACGCCGCCGTGATCATCAGTCTCTTCATGCAGGTCTCCCTCGCGAGCTGAACGCTGAAAGCTACTGGATGGCTGCGATACAGCAGCCAGTAACGCAGTACAGCCCCGCCGGGCAGTCCGTGTTAGCCAGACACGGCGTGAGGCCATCGGAGCACGTCGGCAGCTTGGGCGCCGACGCGTCCTGTCCGGGTCCTGCGTCAGGTGTCGAGGCGAAGCACTTGGCCGGCAGATCGTCGATGGTCTTGCCCAAGCACAGCTCGCACTCGCCGCAGTCGTTGTTGCAGTCGGCGACCTGCGTACACTCGGCGCACTTGTCCGGTGTCTTGACGCTGCACTCGGGCCCCGAGCCGAGATAGATCGTGCGCGGCGTGCCGTTGATGAAGACCTGGCAGCAGCCAAAGCAGTCGCAGCCGTTGGGCGTCAGCGCGCGGCAGTTCTTGATGCAGGCAGCCGACTGCGTCGTTGGACAGTTCTTGTAGTTGGGGTCGTAGGGGCAAGCCTTGGCCGCGTTGGCGCCCGGGCTCTTGGGATCACACTTGAGGTTCCACTCGCACTTGTCGTCGCCCTGCCCCGAGTTGCCGTCGAAGAAGCAGTCCTGCTTGCACGCATCGACGTTGTCGCCGGGGATACCCGTGGCGAACGAGCCTTCGTCGTTGTCACAGGGACCGACGCACTCGGGATCCTCGGCGTCGATGAGCCCATCGCCATCGTTGTCTTTGCCGTCGCTGCACGCGTAGACCGTGCCGTTGCAGGCGGGCTGGTTGCCAACCCACGCGTCGGCGAGGCCATCGGTGCCGGGGCCGCCACCATCGCCAGCCGAGCTCGAGTCGTCGCTGCAGGCCGGCGCCAGCGCCAGGCACGAGGCGAGCAAGGTCATCAGCAGGCGAGCGTGCATGTGGGGCTCCTATCTATTCCTGTCTGTCGGTCTGTCGGTCTGTCGGTCGCTATTTCTTGTCGTGCCCGCGCGCGCGGCCGCGACCCTTGGTCGCCGCCGGTGCGGCACCGCGACGCGCCGCGTTGGCGGCGTGGGCCGCCAGCGAGTTGCCGCGCTCTACGCCGACGGTGAGCTCGTCGATGGCTCCGGCCGGCGTGAAGCCGCGCTTGCGCAGCGTGTCGGCGAGCCGCCCGAGCCCGGCGAGATCGGAAGCGCGCGCGCGTTGCACGAGCCTCAGCGCGCGGCCGGCGGGAAAACCTCGCAGGTGAAGATCGGAGAGCGCGTCGACGCGCCGCGCGGCGGCTGCCGCCGCCGGGTTGGGCACCAGCTTGAAGAGCTGCCCCGGCGCGATGCCGGCCAGGCGCGCTTCGGCGATGGCGGCGAGCAGGGCGGCGGAGGGCTGGGCGGCGGAGGGGTGCGAAGGGGGCACGCGCGGGGTCGCGCGTGACGAGCGCGCGTAGTGATCGCGCGCGTGTCGCATGAAGCGCGCCAGCTGCTCGATGACCTTCGCGATGCGATCGGGCGCCACACGCTTGGCTTTGCCTTCGGCGGCCTTGCTCTGCAGTGGCGCTACCGGCAGGCCGTCAGCCTGGGCTTTGGCGATGGCGTCGGCGACGGCGTCAGCGCGCGCCGGCGCGGCGGCAAGCAACGTCGCCAGGGAGAGCACGCATGTCGCGAGCAACCTTGCCACGTGATGATCTGCGACTCGTCGCCGCGTTCGATACACAGCACGTGCCTCCCCGCTCATCGCGCGGCCTCGCGGCTCGCGCTCTTTC
>JAGQIK010000237.1 GCA_020431405.1 Myxococcales bacterium | reverse complement strand
TCGGCCGCCGTGCGCGCGTAGTCGTGACCGTCGACGGTCAGCCCTGCGATGGCGACAAACAGCGCGCCCGGCGTGACGGCGCGCGAATCGTCGCAGACGCTCGAGACTTCGAGGTCGCCGAGCTCGGGCGCGAGATCGGGCAGCACGTCGCCAAGCCGCATGCCGCTCACGATAGCACTAGCCGGGCGGGCGGAAGCGAACGCGCGCGACGGTGTTGGCCGCCGTCGGCCCAGGGCCGGGCGACTGCGCCACCGCCTGACCGTGGCCATCGATGCGCAGGCGCAGCCCAGCGCGGCGCGCCGCCTCGAGTGCCTCGACGACGCTCAGGCCGGTGAAGTCGGGCACCAGCACCTGGCCGCCAGGGCGCTCGCCGGGAAGCGGCGGCGCGGGATCGAAGTCGCTCGTCGCCGCGGTGCCGATCGCACCCGCGACACTGGTCACCGCCACCGTCTTCTTCTTGCTCGGCTCGCGGTCGGGGCGCACGCCGAGGTAGCGCAGCGCCTTGGCCGCGATGCGCTTGAAGATCGGCCCCGCGACCTCGCCGCCGTAGTGCTTGTCGCCGCCGGGCTCGTTGACCACCACCGCGATGACCAGCCGCGGGCGGCTCGCAGGCGCCAGCCCGACAAACGACGCCACCCAGCGGTCCTTGGCGTAGGTGCCGGTGACGGGATCGACCTTCTGCGCGGTGCCTGTCTTGCCGGCCACCGTGTAGCGCTCGAGCGCCGCCTCGACGGCCGTGCCGCCAGGCTGCGTCACCGAGACGAGCATGTCGCGCACCGTGCGCGCCACGCCGCTCGACAGCACGCGCGCGCCGCGCGGCTTGATCTCGCGCTTGGTCTCGCCCAGCGGCCCGCGCACGCGCAGAAGCAGGCGCGGCCGCATCAGCACGCCGTCGTTGGCGATGGCGCCGAACGCACGCGCCAGCTGCAGCACCGTGGTCGTCATGCCGTGACCGAACGACATGTTCGCTAGGCCGACATCGGAGACGCGCCGCGGCCGGCGCAGCTTGCCGGCGCGCTCGCCGGGAAGCTCGACGCCCGACGCGCGGCCGAAGCCAAAGCCCGCCAGCGTCTTGTAGAGCGCGCCCTTGCCCATCTGCATCGCGATCTTGCTGAGGCAGATGTTCGACGACTTCTGCAGGCACGCTTTGACGTCGAGGTCGCCGTGCGGCTTGGAGTCGTGAATCCAGTAGCGCCCGACCTTGAAGCGCCCCTTCTCGCAGTCGAAGCTCTGGTCGGCGCGGATGTGGCCCAGCTGCAGCGCGCCGGCCACCGTGAAGGGCTTGATCGTCGAGCCGGGCTCGAAGGCGTCGCTGATAGCGCGGTTTCGCCTGAGCTCGGGCTTGAACTGTGCGTAGCGGTTGGGGTCGTAGCTCGGCGCGTTGGCCATGGCGAGCACGTCGCCGCTTCGCGGGTCGAGCACCACCGCCGTGACCCAGCCGCCGCGCTCCTTGTCGACGGTCTCGTAGGCGTCGGCGAGCGCCGCCTCGGTCTCGTGCTGGATGAACTTGTCGATGCTGAGGACCAGCTCGTGGCCGCCGTTGGCCGCCTGCTGGTGACCGTGGGTGAGCACCGGCCGCCCCAGCGCGTCACGTAGCCCCTTGAGCCGCTTCTTGGTGCCGCGCAGGCGCTCGTTGAAGCGCAGCTCCACGCCCTCGAGGCCCTTGGCGTCGAGCCCGGCGAAGCCCACCACCACGCCGCCGAGCCCCTGGTTGGGATAGAAGCGCCGGCTCTCGGGCGTGAGGAACACGCCACGGATCTTGAGCGCCTTGATCGCCTTGGCGCGCTGCGGATCGATGCGCCGCGCCACCCAGGTGAAGTAGCGCTTCGACGACAGCTGCTTGGTCAGCGCCCACTTGTCGAGCTCGAGCACGGCGGCGAGTCGAGCGGCGACCTCGGGTGCCTTCTTGGCGCCGATCATGCGCGGGTTGGCGTAGACCGAGTCGACGTCGACGCTGACGGCCAGCGGCGCGCCGTGGCGGTCGTAGATCGTGCCGCGCCGTGGCGGCAGCTGGATCTGCTTGAGGTACTGCTGCTCGGCCATCTCGCGCATGCGCTTGCCGTCGACGACCTGCAGCGAGTACGCGCGCCAGATGATCACCGAGAAGAGCCCGAAGACGAGCAGCGCGCCGAGCACCATGCGCACCACCAGCCAGCGGCGCGCGCGCCGCGGGTCGTCGCGCCGGCGCTTTTCCTTGTCCGGGTCCTTGGCGCGAAGGAACGGCAGCTTCAAGGTGTCGCCTCCTGGCGCGCGGCCGTCGGCCAGGCGTTGCTCGCCGCGCTGAGCACGGGCTCTTCGTTGCGCGCGCTGTCCTTCGGCAGACCCGGCTTGTCGCTCGCGCTAGCCTTGCGCTTGACGTTGCCGACCCCGCCGGCCGCCGGCGCCGCCAAGCGCCGGATCTGCTCGGGCTCGGGCTCGCGCAGGCCGATCTCGCGGGCCAGCCGCCCGATGCGCGCCGGGCTCTTGAGCAGCGCGACCTCGATGCGCAGCCGCCGGTTGGCCTCGAGCAGCGAGCGCCGCTTCTTGGTCAGCTTCGAGATCTCGTAGCCGAGCTCGATGGCGCGCAGGTTGGTCCAAACCTGCGCGACCGCGGCGCCGGCGCCGATGAACAGCGACAGCAGCAGCAGCACCACCACGCCGCGGCGTTTGGGCACGAAGAGCGGCGTCACACGCTTCATCGCAGCCTCCGCGCGGCGCGCAGCCTCGCGCTTCGCGCGCGCGGGTTGCGCTCGATCTCGTCATCGCTGGCCTTGACCGCGCCACGCGTGAGCACCTCGAGCTGCGGATCGTAGTCAGCCGCGCGGATCGGTACGCCGGCCGGCGCGTCGGTGGCGCGCGACAGCTCGGCGAAGCGCTGCTTGACGGCGCGGTCTTCGAGCGAGTGAAACGAGATGATCGCGATGCGGCCGCCGACGCGCAGCACGTCGATGAAGCGCTCGAGCAGCTTGGCCAGCGCGCCCAGCTCGTCGTTGACGGCGATACGCAGCGCTTGGAACGTGCGCGTGGCGGGGTGGATGCGCTGCGGGCCGCGCGAAGGCAGCGCCGCGGCGACGACGGCGGCGAGCTGCAGCGTCGTCTCGAGCTCGCCACGCGCTCGCGCAGCCTTGATCGCGCGCGCCACGCGACGGCTCTTGCGCTCCTCGCCGAAGCGATAAAGCACGTCGGCGAGCTCCTGCTCGCTGAGCGTCTCGATCAGATCGGCCGCCGTAGTCTGCGCGTCAGGATTCATGCGCATGTCGAGCGGACCGTCTTGACGAAGCGAGAAGCCGCGCTCGGCCTGGTCGAGCTGCGGCGACGAGACACCCAGATCGCAGACGATGCCGTCGACGGCGCCGAGCAGCCCGTCGCGCGCGAGCAGCTCGGGCAGCTCGGCGAAGCTGGCGTGGTGCAGCGTGACACGATCGCTCAGCGCCGCGAGCGTCTCGCGCGCCGCGGCGAGCGCAGCGGGGTCGTGGTCGAAGCCGATCAACCGTCCGTCGGGCCCCGAGCGCTCGAGGATCGCGCGCGCATGTCCGCCGCCGCCGAGCGTCGCGTCGCAATAAAGGCCACCGGGCTGCGGATCGATGAGGTCGACGGTTTCGTGGAGCAAGACGGTGGTGTGCGAGAAGGCCGTCACCGTCATCGACTCACAGCCCCAGCCGCGCCAGGGCGTCATTGATCGCGGGCAGTGACTGCTTGGCGCGCTCGCGCTCGGCATGCCACATCTCGCGGTCCCAGATCTCGATGTTGCTGCCGAGGCCCGCGAAGAGCACCGAGCCCGAGAGGTTCGCGTAGTCGCGCAGCATCGGAGGCACGAGGATGCGACCCTGCCGATCGGTGGCGCACTCGGCAGCGCCCGCGATGTGCAGGCGCTTGAGCCGAATGACGTGCTCGTCGAATTGCGGCAGATCGGCGATGCGCTGCTGAAACGCTTGCCACTCGTGGATCGGATAGGCCACGAGGCAGCGCGCGCCGGGATCTACATTTGTGGTGAGAATCAGCCGCGCGTCCCCGTTGCCGGACAGCACCTCGCGAAAGCGCGCCGGCAGGCTGACGCGCCCTTTGTCGTCGAGAGAGTGCTCGTAAGTTCCGATGAACACGTGGCGTTGGTTCCCCGAGCGAGCGGTTCCCCACGATCTCTCCACGATCCCCCACTCGCTCCCACCATATGACAAGCTCGCGGTTAGATCGTCAAGTTGATCTATCCGAAAAAGTGCATTGACTTCATGTGGTTACCACAAGTTGGGTCTGAGCGAAGGCACGACCACAAGATGTAGTGGTCAGCGCATCGTGGGGTAAGGTGGGGTGTTTTCGAGATCGGGCGGGCGGGAGCGACTGTTGGTAGCCCCTATATATAAGGTATCGCCCGATCGTCGCTGGGCTGGGGGGCCCACGCAAGAAAATCACAAAACGCTTTTCTTCGGTCCTCGGATTTGGTATGTGACCTGAAGCAGCAGCCAGCCTTTTCGGTTCGAGGAAAGTTACCCACCACAGAGTTGTTTAGCGCCTAGTTGTATCGTGCGCGCGCTCGCGGCTGCCTGCGTCCCCACCTCTCCAGGGCATCGCTTCCAGCATCGCTAAATAGCGCTCGTCGAGAGAGATCGTCGACAGTGGCCACCCGTGACCGATTCTCGGAAGGCCTACGTCGAGCCAACCAGGCGTCATGACAGCTTCAATTGGTGGCCCGCTGGCGGCTGACATTTTCGCTTTGAAAAAGCGAAATCGTGTGTGCCAGTATGCGACCCCTTCAAAGGGTCCTACCACGAGGTGTTGTCTTGACTGGTCAGATCGTGTCGCGCCGAACGAGCAGATCATCGCGGATGATCGTGCTCGGAGCTGCGCTCTTCGGGATGGTGTTGTCTGGCTCCGTCGCCTTCGCCCAGGCACTGCAGGTAAAGAGCAGCTCCAAGGGTGAAAAGGTGCCGTGGCGTGGCAGCGCGCTCACCTACATCACCACGGTGTCCGCGCTGAGCTTCGCCCAAAACGGACAGAACAGCTACGACCCCTACTACGGCATGTCGTTGATGTTCATGCCCAGGTGGTGGTTCACCGACAACCTCTACGCGCGGCTGCTGTTCACGCTCGATATCGAGCTGACCGAGGCCAACAACCAGAACGGCTCGCGCCGGCTCACGATGAGCGACACGTTCTTCGACTGGGTCTGGACGGACAAGCGTCTGACCATCCCCGTCGCCAAGATCCGCGTCACGCCCAGCCTGCGCTTCCTCCTGCCCACCAGCTCCTGGCTCTACAACCGCAACCTGATTCTCGGCATCGGACCAGGCTTGGCGCTTAGTCGCGGCTTCAAGCTGCGCAAGGGCAAGTGGTTTTCGGGCCTCAGCGTCAGCGCGTCCACGCGCGTGATCAAAGAGTTTCACCGTTACAACACCGCCTCGATCAACGGTGACAAGTGCACGTTCAGCCCCACCGCGGGCGCTGACTTCGGCGGCTGCTCGCAGACCGGCGGGCTCAACCGCAGCTGGCGCTTCCTCAACGCCGTCAGCCTCGGCGTGCAGATTCACCCCAAGTGGTCGTTCGGTATGACCGCGTTCTTCATCAACGACGTGACCTACGGAATGAAGGGGACGGAGTCTCTGCCGAACAACCCCAACATCTCCGTTCCGGAGGCGGGCGCCTTCTTCCGGCCGTTCTCGATCTGGTCGATGATGAGCGTGACCTACACGGCCGCGAGCTGGGCCTACATCGGCCTCGGCGTGCAGAGCTTCCACTCGATCCGCAAGCCGAACACCGACTTCCGCCAGCCCCTGTTCAACAACGCGACCAGCTTCTACCTCTCGTTCACCGTGCCGATCGCGCAGGCCATCAAGGCCGCCTTCGGCTCGAACGACAGCACCAAGAAGAAGGTCAGCAAGAGCGACAACAAAGACCAAACACGGCCGCAGAGCTAATCAGGAGCGGCCGACATGAACCCCAAAGCTTTCCAAGAAGCAGCGTTCAGAGCGCACCCACATCGACGTAGGAGGGAGATTAGAATGCTTCGCCGTTACAGTCCGCGCACCGCTTGGGCGTGGGGACTGCTGCTCGCCACCGGCATGCTCTTCGGAGCAGGCTGCGGTGAGCAGCGTGACCCCGTCGACCGAACGGAATCGCTGGCGCTTCAGAAGTCCATGTTCACCGGTGAGTGGTACTACCAGCAGACCGTCGTCGACGTGCCCGGCACGAAGACGGTCACCACGGTGGGCAACACCAACTATGGCGGTATGCACCGCATCCGCTGGGACGTGCAGCGTGACTGGCTGTATGCCCGCAAGGCGTACGAGCACGTCCAGAACGGCAAAGCAGGCGATCAGGACACCGGTCAGTACAAGGGTGCGATCGTCGGTGCGTGGCGCATCTCGAGCCACTTCGACATCAAGCGCGACTACAACACGACGACGGGCGAAGAGCGCAACGTCATCGTGGAGAACGCGTCTGACTGCAAGTGGTACGACTGCAAATACTTCCGCGTCGACTGGTCGCAGAACATGGCGACCGACTTCATGTTCCTCGACGCCAACGAAGACCTCATCAAGGCGTCGATCCCGTTCAACGACGAGGATCTGAACGACCCCAAGTACAAGCCGATCTTCGACTCGAAGCAGGGCTACATCGACGTCACCACGTCGATGGCCGTCACGCCGGGTAAGGCCTACTTCCCGTCGATCGACGCGTCCTACCCGCTGTGCTGGTTCTTCAGCAACGAGAACTCGGAGTGCAACACCGAGATCATCAAGGTCCGCAACTCCTTCATGCGTCGCCACCCCAACCGTGACTACGAGCCCCGTCGTCACGAGGGCGCGGTCACCGAGTGGTTCGGCATCTTCGACAACCAGCGCCTCAACTGGGATCCCAAGCTCGGCATCGTCAACACCGAGCGTGCGAAGTTCATGAACCGCCACAACATCTGGGTTCGTTCGCACTACGACGAGATCAGCTGCTCCGCCGACGACGCCTGCAAGCAGAAGTACGGCGAAGGCTCGCGCTGCGACCTCGACATCAAGTTCTTCAACGAGGACGTCTGGACCGACAGCGACGCCGACGGCCTGCCCGACAGCTACGAGAACACCGTCGAGGGTCTCAACCCCAACTCGGCCGACAGCGACGGCGACGGTGTTGTCGATCAGTACGACGACGCCAATGGCAACGGCAAAGCCGACCTCTACGACTACTACGTGTGGGCGGCCAGCAAGAAAGAGGCGCGCTGCACCATCCCGCTCGAGAAGCGCATCCCGGTGCCCATCGCCTACTTCCAGGACGGCGATCTCCCGCGCGACCTGACCTGCGACCACGACGACGGCGGCAAAGACGGCCCCTGCGTCAAGGAAGTCTGGCAGCACAGCAACGACCCGAAGACCCAAGAGGACGTCTGGTCGATGCTGCACAAGGTCTCCACCAACTACGACAACGCCTTCTGGAAGATCTTCCTGATGGGCGCCTACGGCTGGGACTACGCCTCGTACAAGAAGTGGATCGACACGCGTGACCCCAACCAGTTCAGCCAGGCGCAGAAGGACGTGCTCGCCAAGTTCGGCAAGCTCGACGCCAAGGACGCCAAGTGGCGCCCCTACGCCTCGGTGATGTGCCCGCACAATCCGCCGCTGGACAACGACCCGTGGCCCTGCCGCTTCAACCGCAAGAGCTACGACGAGGCCAAGAAGCTGGCCGACGCCGGCATGGACAAGATGGACATGCGCCCGCTGATCCGCGCTGGCGACATCCGCTTCAACCAGGTCAAGTACGTCAAGGACTACTCTGACGGTTGGCGTCTGCTCGGCCTCGGCCCCAGCCACACCGACCCGCGCACGGGTGAGAACCTCGCTGGCGTGGCCAACATCTACGTCCTCAACGACTGGGCCGCCACGCGCGTCCAGGAGATGGTGCAGATGCTCCAGGGCACGCTGCAGCCTGGCGACTTCATCAACGGCGCCAACATCAAGTACTGGTCGGACTACATCCGCCAGAAGAACGCGCGCGACATGCAGCACCGTCGCGTCGTGACGCCGGCCCAGCTGCAGACCATGGCCAAGAACATGACGCAGCCGTGGCACAAGAACATCAAGAAGCTCGGCTCCGCCAAGGAGTTCGACGCCATGATGTGGCAGGGCAAGCCGATCAATCAGAAGAAGCTGCGCACGATCCTGCTCTCGGAGTTCGGCAAGAGCGGTCTGCTCGACCCGTCGAAGGTCGACACCGACCCGTCGATTCTCCGCGGCACGCCCATCGAGCGTCAGATGGTCAACGACCCCGACGTTCTGCTCGGCTCGGGCATCGACCCGCAGATCCTCAACATCTACAAGACGGGCCAGCTTCCGGACGACATCGTCAAGCGCGCCTCTCTCGCTCGCGGCGGCTTCCTGCAGCTCGCGCACGCGCAGGAGGAGTGGAAGTCGGTGATGTCGAACAACCTCAACGCGTTCTTCGTCGGCATGGCCGACAACGCGATGGTTGGTCTCGCCGAGCGCCTCAAGGACCTGCCGGCGGATAAGATCTGGGCCAAGGCCCGCGAGATCATCTACACCGCCGTCCTGACCCACGAGCTCGGCCACACCTTCGGTCTGCACCACAACTGGGGTGGTTCGCAGGACGCCGTCAACTACCGCGAGGAGTTCTGGCGTCTGCGCACGAACAACTTCACGGAGACCAAGCAGTGTAATCCGTCGAACCCGCAGCCCGACCAGCTCTGCCCGTTCTTCATCAAGCCGATCAACGACTACCAGCTCGGTCGCGATGCGAAGAACAAGGCCCAGGGCATCAAGTCGCTCTACGAGTACGCCTACACGTCGATCATGGACTACGCCGGTCGCTACACCATCGACGGCAACGGTCTCGGTCGCTACGACGTGGCCGGCCTGATGTACAACCACGTCAACAAGGTCGAGGTCTTCAAAGACACCGGCACCGCGCCGGCGACCAACCCCAACGTGTTCGACCAGTGGCACAGCAACGACGGCGAGATCCTGCTGCTCTACTCGAACCGTGCGCAGGGCTACCACTACACCAACTGGTACGCGGCGATGGGCGACAACGTCTGGAAAGAGGAGAATCGTCTCCTCGTTCCCGTCGAGAAGGTCACCCAGGTCCAGCAGAACGGCCGCGACATCGGCTTCTTCTACCAGGATGGCAACAAGCTGATGCCGCGCGTTCCGTACGTCATGTGTACGTACACCCGCACCAACCTCGGTCAGGGTTGCCGCACGCGTGACTACGGCGTGGACGCCTACGAGAAGATGCAGATGTTCATCGACGACATGAACACCTGGTATCCGATCCGCTCGTTCACCCGCTATCAGCTGGGCGCTTCGCAGTGGGGCTACATCAGTGGCTGGCTGCGTCGCTACCGCCTGATCAAGGACTTCAACAACATCTACGCCCTCTACCAGGGTCTGTTCCACCAGTGGTACGACCAGCAGCAGATCGACAGCTTCTTCGCCGATCCGATCAGCGGCTGGGGTGACTACACGCTGGCGATCAACGACGCCTTCAACTTCGCGCTTCGCAACCTCGCGATGCCGGACGTCAAGGGCTTCCGCGACAAGGAAGTGCACGCCGACGGCCAGACGCTGTACGGCGAGGCGGTCTTCACGAGCGCCTTCGACACGAACATCGTGAACGGTCGTTACTTCACCACCTCGTGGCGTGACACCGACTTCAACGATTCGTGCGGCCTGCAGTTCTACCAGTGCCTGCACCACTACGGCTTCTACATCGACAAGATCATCACCCTGTACTGGCTCGCGCACCCGGCGACCTACTTCGTCGCTCGCGACACGGCCGAGGACGTCCGTCAGTACCGCATCAGCTACTTCAACAACTTCCAGCGCCAGCTGATCGACTTCTGGGGCTCGGTGCTCTCGAGCGACTACGACACGCACGCGCCGTGGTTCGACCCCGACAAGCCGGCTGACCAGACGGTTGTCGAGAACAAGACCTCGACCAGCGGCAAGAAGTACCAGGTGGAGTGGATCAACGGCATCGCGCAGCGCGACTACGTCAACAAGGAATTCGATCCGCCCAAGCCGGCCAACGGCGCGGCGGTCGAGCCTGCGACGCGCTTCACGCTGCAGATGTACATGGCCGTCTACGGCATGCTGATGTTCCAGGGCAACTTCCGCGACGACTTCTCGCGTCGCTCGGTGATGTGGTTCGACGGCACGGCCCAGAACATGAACATCACGCCCACCGACGACATCAACGGCACGACGACGTTCGTCGATCCGTGGAACGGCACCAAGTACGTCGGCATCGACTACAAGGACGGCCGCGGTATCGCGCAGCGGATGATCAAGCGAGCCAACCTCCTCAAGGCGCGCAGCCCGAAGTGCAACGCGACCGCCGGCCAGCCCGACACGTGCGTGGCTGGACTGTCGACGCAGCTTCGTGCCGACGCCGAGAAGGAGCTCGACAACTATCGTCACCTGATGAACATCGTGGTGCAGATGTCCAAGGTCCTCGGCTGGACCTGGAACTGGAACCCGTTCGATCCCTAGGCCGTAGTTTTCTAGCCAGCTGCCCGCAGGGGCGGTCGCCTAGACCCCATCTGGCGACCGCCCCCTCTCTCCTCCCCTCGTTCCTAATCCCGCAGCAGCAGCAAATCCCACGTTCGCGCGCGCCGCGCGACGGCGCCGTCACTTCGTTGACCTGCGCGGATTTTTCGGATACGAAACGCAGGTCCTTTCGCTTACCAGGAGCTCACGATGCGGTATCTCTTCGCGCTACTGGCCGCATTGGTCCTCGTCTTCGCGGCCTGCGGCGACGACTTCCCCTACGGCAAGACTTGCAAGAACAACGCGGACTGCGAGGGTGGCTTCTGCCAGCCGAGCACGCTCACGACGCTTAACGACGACTACTGCACGACCAGCTGCAGCAGCAACGGTGACTGTCCCGGCGGCTATGTCTGCAAGGGCTTCCCCGGCACGACGCCCGCTTGCCTGCGCGAGGCCGAGGCCGCGCTGCTCGAGCAGTAGCGCTCGAAGCGACAAGCGCTAGAAGCTAGAAGCGGACCAGCAAGCCGGCGCGAAACACGCCGGCGGTCAGCGACACGTCGCCCACGTCGACCCCGTTGAGCGGGATCTGACGCAGCTCTTCGTCTGCCTTCGGCGCGAGCGTAAACGCCATCGCCGTGGTGGCGAGAATCCCGCCCTCGATGACGAAGCCCACGGTGAAGCCGCTCTGGTCCTCGCGCCGCATCCAGCGGCGCGGCAGCAGAAACTGCACGCCCGCCAGCGCGTAGACCGCGAGGCCGTAGGCCGTGTCGGATACCGGCTGGCCGACGCCGCCGTCGCCGTCGACGATGATGCGGCCGACGATGAGGCCAACGCCGGCGCGCGCCTGCGGCACCAGCCAAGACCACAGCGGCCACGTAAAGCGCGCCCCGAGGCTGAACGTGTGGAAGGTGCCCTGCGCCGTCAGCTGCGTGCCGAACAGCGGGTCCTTGGAGCCGCTGATCATCCACGCCGCCTCGACCCACAGGCCGCGCTGAGGGTGCGTCAACGCGCGCGCGTAGCTCAGCTCGGCCGACAGCAGCTGGCGCGAGGTGCTGAAGGCGTCGACGCCGCGGTCGACGGTGCTGAGGCTGCTCAGGCGCAGCGAGATCTCGTTGTTGGCGCGGGCTTCGCTGGCGAAGAGGCAGCCGATGGCGAGCGCTGCCAGTAGATATCGAGAAGAACGCATGGCTAGTCCTCCAGATCGCTGTCGAGCAGCTTGTCGAGCAGAACGCCCCACACCACGCGGCCGGCCTCGCGTTCGCCGGCCATCGCGTCGGCCGAGCGCAGCAACGTGACCATGCCCGCAGAAGAGCCGTGGTCGATGACCAGCGTCTGGCCGGCGACGAGGACGCGCTGCGGCGCGTGGTCGAGGCGCACGTTGACCGGATGAAGGGTGGTCAGGTCGAGCACGCCGAGGCGCGAGAGCCCGGGCGCGACGCCGACGAGCTGCGCCTCGCCAACGAAGTCGAAGCTGTGCAGCGGCAGGGTGCCGGCGATGGGCGTGTCGGTGTGGTTTTCGCCGATGAGGTCCACCAGCGAGACGACCGCGCGCGCGTTGTCGTGGACGACGAGCGCTTGGGCGCCGCCCGGCACGGCGACGACCTCGCGCACGGGGCGCGCCGTGCTGCGGCTGCGGACGTTGGCACCGAGGGCGATGGCGATGTTCTCGAGGTTGACGAAGTGGATGCGGGCGCGCGGGGCGCTGCGACTGTAGAGCAGCGCCAGCGTGGGATTGTCCTTGGGCACGCCGACGATGGTGTCGATGGGCTCGCCCAGCGGGATGCGCGAAAACTGGCTCGTGTCGGCGTCGATGAGGGCGAGGTCGTTCTCCTGGTTGACCGTCAGGATCAGCCGTTTGCCGGGCGCCCCCGCTGTGGTGCCGTCGACGAGCAGCAGGTCCAGCGCGCGACGACCGGCGCTCGGCTGGTTGATGCGCGGGCTGTAATCGTTGCCCTGCGGACCGTCGGGCGTGACCTCCTCGAGGCTGATCGCGTAGAGGTCTTCGGCGCCGCTGGCGCGCAGGTAGACGGTCTGACCGGCGAAGACGACCTGCTCGGGTTCGACGGTGGACTCGCTGCCAGACGTCACCAGCGGCACGGTGATCTCGCGCCGCGTGGGCTCGTTCATGTCGACGAAGGTCACGTAGCCGCGCGAGAGCACCAGCGCCAGCGTGCGCGAGCGCCCGCCCGCTGGGATCTCCGTGGGCGGCGAGAAGGCCACGCCGAGCGGTGACGATCCGAAGGAGCGCAGCGTGCGCGAGCGTGGGTTGTCGTTGCCCGGCGCGGCGGTGAGGTCGAGCAGCGCCAGCTCGTTGGGGTTGCGAAAGACGTCGCCGCTCTGCGACTTGTCGTTGGCCGCGTCATAGAACGCGATGGCGAAGCGTCCGTCGCTCGAGACGCTGAGCCGATCGAACGCTGCAGGCAGCCGGTAGGCTCGCTGCACCTCGGGACGCTGGCCGCGCGTGCCGGCGTCGACGACGCTCAGTGTTGGCGGTTCGTCGTTCTGGTCGCGTTTGATCGCCTCGCGGCCGGCGGTGAGGACCAGCAGCTGCCTTTTGTCGGGTGTGAGCATGGCGAAGGTCGCGTTGCGGCCGACGCGCACTTGGTAGCTGCGCGGCGACTGCACGTCGGCGTCGAGGGCGAAGAGCAGACCGCGCGCGCGCTCGAGCCACACGACCTGCTCGCCGACCACCAGCGGGCCGATCACGCTCGCGGGCGCTTGCCAGATCTCTGCGCGTTCGCTGCATCCCGCGAGTGTGAGCGGGAGCGCGGCGGCGAGCGTAGCGCCAGCGAGCCAGCTCGTGACGAGCAGCAGCGACGCGGCGTGCGTACGTGGGCGTCTCATTCGATCACCTCGCTGTTGAGGGCGAAGCCCGTGAGGGTGCGGGTCTCTCTGGTCTTGGCGTCGATGAAGGTCACGCGCCCCAGTGGGTGGCTCTGCGCGACGTAGATCTGCCCTGCCAGCGGCACGACGCCGACGCTCAGCGGGTGCGAGCCGAGCACGATCTCGTCGGCGACGAAGCTGCTCAGGTCGATGGAGACCACCTGTCGGATGCGTTTGTCCCGATCGCCCGCGAGCACGTAGACCGAGCCGCCGTCGGCCGCGAAGGCCGCAGGTCCCGGTGTCGCGTCCGTCAGCTGCAGCTTGACGAAGCGCTTGGAGAGCTCGATGAGGCTGAAGCCGTGCGAACGGTCGATGAACAGCTCGAAGGGGTCCTGCTCGCTCGGCTCGCCCGGCTTCTTGTTGTGGATCACGAGCGCCGTCTTGCCGCCGGGCGCGAGCCTCACGCTGCGCACGGCCTTCTTCAGCGGCAGGCTCGTCACGCCGCTGCTGCCGCTGTCACCAGCGCCGCCGCCGGCGAGCTGAACGAGCACGACGGCTTCGATCTCGCTGGCGTTGGTGAAGAGCAGCGCCTGCTTGCCGTCGTCGGTGAGCGCCGCTTGGCCGAGGGCGAGGCCGATCTGTCGGGTCTCGACCTGCTGCGGGTCGGCGAGATCGCCGGGCAGGTCGACCAGCGCGAGCAGCTTCTGGTCGCGCAGCACCACCACGGCGAGCTTGCCGTCGGGCGTGACATCGATGTCGGTGGGCTCGCCGGGCAGCGTCAGATCAGAGCGCGTCCCTGCCGGCAGCACGACCGCGCGCAACGCGGCCTTGCCCGGGATGGTCACCAGCGCCAGCGCGCCGTCGCTGGTCACGCGCACCTCGGCGGGCGGCGGCTCGCTGGCGTCGCGTAGCGCGATGGTCGGCACGATGGCGGGCGCCAGCGTCCCTGACAGCTCGATGATCGACAGCCCCTGCTCGCTGACGACGTAGGCCTTGCTGCCGTCGGCGGCAAACTGCACGTCGCTGGGCAGAAAGCCCACGCTCATGCGAACGGATTGTTCCTTGCCCGCGGTGAGCCGCAGCACGCTGATCTCTTGCAGCGCCTGCCCTGGCAGCGTGCCGCCGCTCTCCTTGGGATCGTAGTAGGCGATGGCGTGCTGGCCGTCGGGGGACAGCGCGAGCTGGTTGACGCCGGAGACGGTGTCGAGCCGACTGCGCTTGTCGCTGCCGTCGGGCTGCGAGCGCAGCAGCGTGGCCTTGGCCTCGCCGCGCTCGAGCAGCAGCGCGACGTCCTCGCCACCGACCGTGCGCAACGCGCCCGGGTCGCGGCCGACCTTGATCGTGCGCACGCGCAGCGACTGCGCGTCGATCTTGACCACCATGTCCTGGTCGGCGACGGCGACGTAGACGTAGCGCTTGCCGGCGGCAGGCGGTGCGATGCGCTCCTCCACCTCGGGCGGCGCGCTGTCACCGCCATCCGCGTCGTTGGCGATGCCCGCTTCGACGGCGGGCGGAGGATAGGCGCAGCGTCCGAAGGCGTTGCAGATCTGACCGGGCAAGCAGTCGTTGGCGCCGACGCAGGGGATGGCGCCGGCTGCGCTGTCAGCTCGCGCGCTGGTGCCGCTGTCGCCGGCGTCGCCGCACGCGCCGATGAGCGCGCAGCACAGCGCGAGCGACACACCGCAGGTGACTCGCTTCATGGATCCCTCCACATTCGTGATCGACCGAGTGTCGAGCGCCGTGGAGAGCAACGCGCGGGCCAGCTGTCCTGTGGCGCGGCAAGCTGTTGGAATTCATCAGACGAGCGGCCGCGACCGGCGCGCCAATGTGCCCACCGATGACATCCATGTCATATTGCAGTTTGGAGCGGGGTCGCGTGCTGCCAGGCCTAGATCGCGAGAATCACGCGAGGAATCTGGTCCAGCGGGCGTGATACGCGGCGTAACTGCGCAGTTCTATTGACAATCTGGGCTCGGGTCAATAAGCTCCGGGGGCTTAACCGGCGGCCGCGACCATAACTCTTGTCCCGAACGTGAGGGTGCTGCCTTGAGTGGCGATTCGATGAACCAGCTGTACTATGAGATCGACCGCAAGATGGAGCTCGTGCGCCAGTACCTCGACGAGAACGTCGAGGGACAGCTCGACGAGTTCTACGAGCGGTTGGACTTCAGCTGGATCTACCACGACAACGCCCTCGAAGGCGTGGTGCTCTCCTTTCACGAGCTCAACTCCGCCATCGATCCCGACATCATCTCCGACGCGAGCTTGATCCCCGCCTACGACGAGATCTCCAATCACAAAGAGGCCATCGGCTACGTGCGCATGACCGGCGCCAAGAAGAAGCCGGCCATCAACCTCGACTACCTCAAGCGCCTCTACACGATGCTCTCGCAAGAGGGCGGCGTCTCCAAAGACAAGGGCAAAGCAGCCGGCCAGTACCGCAAGGACAACCCGCTGCACCGGCTCTATTTCCACGAGATCGCACCGCCCGAGAAGATCTCGTATCAGATGCGCAAGCTGATGCAGTGGATGACCTCGGACGAGGCCAAGAAGATGCATCCCGTGCGCCGCGCCTCCGTCGCACACCACAAGCTGATCGGCATCTACCCGTGGCCCAAGCACTCGGGAAAGATCGCGCGTCTGACCATGAACGCGATGCTGCTTCGTGATGGCCTGCTGCCGAGCGTGATCCACGCCATCGAGCGACAGCGCTACTACGAGGTGCTGCGCCAGCCGCCCGAGGGCTTGACCCGCCTGGTCGGCGAGTCGCTCGTCTCGACGCTCGACGCGGCTGCCCGCTTCCTCGAAGAGGAAGTGCGCGCCGCCAGCTAGGGACCCGTGCAGGAATAAGTTGGTCAATTGAGGGCGTCGAGGCGCCCGCCTGGCAAGGCGCGAGGAGGAGGCATACTGGTGCGTACGCCAACGACGAGCAACACGGTCAGGCGGGATGGATCGGCGGCCTCAATGAGCAAGTTGTTCCTGCACGGGTCCTAAGCCGAAAGGCACCGCGTGGACCATTTCAATTACGTCGACGGGCAGCTGTGCTGCGAGTCGGTGCCGCTCGCGCGCATCGTCGCCGATGTCGGCAGCCCTTGTTACGTCTACAGCTACGCCACGCTGCGCCGCCATTACGAGGTCTTCGCGGCGGCGCTGGCCGGCGCCGACCCGGCGTCCGCTGGCACGGCGCCGCGGCGCGAGCGCACGCTGATCTGCTACAGCGCCAAAGCCAACACCAACGGCGCCGTGCTCGCCGCGCTCGCGCAGCTCGGCTGCGGTGCCGACGTCGTCAGCGGCGGCGAGCTGTTTCGCGTGCTGTTGGCCGGTATCCCGCCCGAGCGCGTCGTCTTCTCCGGCGTGGGCAAGCAGGAAGACGAGATCTCGGCGGCGCTCAAGGCCGGCATCCTGATGTTCAACGTCGAGAGCGAAGCCGAGCTCGCGCTCGTCGACGAAGTCGCCGGTCGACTGGGCCGCACGGCGCCGATCTCGTTCCGCGTCAATCCCGATGTCGACGCGCAGACGCACCCGTACATCTCCACCGGGCTCAAGGAGAGCAAGTTCGGCGTGCCCATCGATCGGGCGCCCGAGCTCTACGCGCGCGCGCGCGCCCTCGCCAACGTCGAGGTGCGCGGTATCGACTGTCACATCGGCTCGCAGCTCACGCGCCTCGAGCCGATGCTCGACGCCGTGCGCGCCGTGCTCGACATGGCGCGCAGGCTGCAGGCCGAAGGCTTCGCGCTGACGCACCTCGATATCGGCGGCGGCCTCGGCATCCCCTACAAGGACGGCGACGCACCACCGGCGCCGGCCGCTTACGGCAAGGCCGTCTTCGAGCTCTTCGCCGAGTACGAAGACCTCGACCTCACGCTGGTGTGCGAGCCCGGTCGCGTGATCATGGGCAACGCGGGTGTGATGGTCTGCCGCGTGCTCCTCGAGAAGCAGAGTCGCAGCAAACGCTTCGTCGTCGTCGACGCGGCGATGAACGACCTTCTGCGTCCTTCGCTGTACAACGCGCACCACACGCTGCTGCCCGTGATCGAGCCGAGCGCCGATGCGCCGCGCACGCCAGCAGACGTGGTGGGGCCGATCTGCGAGAGCGGCGACTTTCTCGCCAAGGACCGCGCGCTGCCGCCGCTCGCGTCGGGCGAGCTGCTCGTCGCGCGTACCGCGGGCGCCTACGGCGCGTCCATGTCATCGAACTACAACTCGCGCCCGCGCGTGGCCGAGGTGCTGGTGCGTGACGACCGCTACGCGGTCGTGCGCAAGCGCGAGACCTACGAAGACCTCGTGCGCGGCGAGACGATCCCCAAGTGGGTGCGCGAGCGGTAAGGCGCTGCGCGCTGCGCGCACCGCGCGGCCTCAGGCCTCGGGCCTCAGGCCTCAGGCAGCTCGCTCAGCGCTTGGAGGGTGGGCAGGTTGGTGGGCCCGTCGGACGCGACGCGGGTTTGTCGTTGGTGCCAACGAGCACGCCGTTTTCGAACTTCATCGTGCGCCAGGGTTTCTGGTACCAGGTGGTCGGCTTGCGCTTGACCGTCATCAGCAGCACGCGGCGCGCCCAGTCGCGCTGTTTGGGCACGGCGCCGCCGCGCGTGAACACGCCGCTGGCGGTGGCGTAGGTCTCGAGGCGCTCGCGTTTGATGCCGCGCTTGGCGATGGCGTCGCATACGGCGCGCGCGCGTGCGCTGGCGAGCGCGAGGCCGCCCTTCTCGTTGGGCGCGATGGTGCCGACGCAGGCGATGGCGTAGCTGTCGCCAGCGCCGAGCGTCGCCGCGGCCCAGCCGATGACGGTGCGCTGGTGTGACTGGATCGCGGCCGAGCCTTCCTTGAAGTAGACGTAGCGCAGAAACGGATGCCACGAGCTGTGCACGGTCAGCGGCTCGGGGCAGCCGTCATCGTCGTCGGTGCCGTCGTAGTCTTCGGGCGCGTCGGGGCACTTGTCGCAGTGGTCGAGGATGCCGTCGCCGTCGCGATCACGCGCGCGCGACAGGACGCTCAGCCGTCGCGTGGCCGCGCCTGCTGCTGGCGCGGCCGTCGTGGGCGCGGTGGTCGCGCGCGGCGCGCTCGTCGGCGTGCAGCGCACGAGCAGCGACGCGACGATCATGACGACGATGACGACCAGTAGGCCAGAGCAGTTGCGGTGCATCTCACTCGAGGGCGGACAGCCCTTCGACGATCTTAACGTAGGCCGCGCGCACGCTGGCCTCGTAGCTGCGCTTGCGCTTCCAGGCGCTGGGGCTGATCAGCGAGCGAACGAGCCCACCGCCCTCGGAGATGTCAGCCCAGCCGGTCTGATTGAGATGGTCGCCGGCCGGAAACAGGTGGCTCAGATCGCGTACGACCTTGCGCGCGCCCGAGCCAGCGCGCAGCACGCGCGTCCACAGCTGCGAGGTCAGCGGCACGAGACCGTCGTTGTGGCCCTGCTTGTCGGCCTCGACACGTGAGGGCCGGCCTTTGAGCGCGTCGCGGATGATGGCGAAGCTCGGCCTCAGCGGGATGAAGATCTTGCTCTTGGGCTGATGCGTGCCAACGACCTGGTAGACGACGCTGTTTTTGGCCTCGATGGCGGCGGCCTTGGCGTTGAAGCTCGCCGCCGCCCCTTCGGTCAGGTCGCGAAAGCCGCGCAGGTCGACGAGGCCGCGCAGCGCGCCGACGAGCTTGTCGCCACCGGCGCCGAGGCCCGCGTCGGCGAAGGGCGTGCCGCGATGGGGCGTGCCGATGGTGGTGAGGCTCGCCACGACGTTGGCGAGCTCTCCGCGGCCGGCCACCGCGACGGCGTTGTTGGCGTCGACGATGAAGTGGCGCGCGTCGAGGCCGCCCATGCTGTGGCCGATGATGTGGACCTTCGACGCGCCGGTCTCGGCGAGCACGCGCGCGACTTCCTTCTTGAGATCGGCGGCTCGCTTCTCGACGCTGCCAGCGAAGTCGACCGCCGTCGTGTGCACGTCGTAGCCCTTCTGCCGCAGCGTGGTCTCGAGCTTCTTGAAGTAGTTGCGCGAGTCGACACGAAGCAGCCGCCGCATGCTGCGCGACCAGCCGCGCGTGAGCGTCCTGTGCACGATGTCGAACGGCGCGATGCCGTGCGCGAGCACGATCGGATAGAGGTTGCGAAAGCGCGCGCGCTCGGGTGCAGCGCTCGCGTGTCTCGCGGGCAGCGCGGCGAGCGCGACGAGCGCGACGAGTGACAGGAGCAGCGAGCGAGCGAGCCGACCTTTCATCTGCGACCTCCTGCGGCACCCCGAGTGCAACGGCCAGGCCGGCAGCTAGGCCGGCAGCTACGGGGGCGTGATCACAGCGGAGATCCAGCAGCCATCGCGCGCGCGCCGGCGGCACTAGCCACCGTCGGTTACCCCGACACGACAGTGCGCGCGACGCGGTAGGGCCTAGGCTTCGGTGAGCTGGTAGATGCGCTGGTCGGGGAGCAGGTCGACTTCTTTGACGCGGTAGCGCATCTGCGGCAGCTCGGCCCACGTGCGCTCGGTGACGATCAACGCCGTCTCGTTGGTCTGCGCGGCCACCGCCGCGGTGGTGACGATCGGCGAGCCGAGCGCCACGTACTCGTGACGATCGACGGACCCGACAAGGCCAGCGACCACGGAGCCCGAGTCGAGCGCGCAGCAGAGGCTCAGCGTGTTGGCTTCGGGCCACAGCATCTTGAGCGAGCTGAACTCGGTGCACAGCGCGAGCCCTGCTTCGACCGCCCAGACCGCGTCGCGATCGGAGGACTCGGGCGCGCCGAACAGCGCCAGCGCCCAGCCGTCGTGCAGCTTGACCAAGCTGCCGCCGTTGTCGAAGACCTTCTCGTAGATCGTCTCGTAGTACTCGTGGAGGATCTGCGCGATCTCGCGCGGGCCGAGCCGCTCGGTGAGCGCGTGAAAGCCGCTGATGTCGCAGACCAGCGCGGTGGCCTGATGCTCCTCGAGCATGCCGACCTGTCCGCCGGTGCGGAAGATGCGGTCGACCACCTCGGGCGGATGAAAGCGCTCGAGCGCGCGCCTGCGCAGCGTCTCGGAAGCGTAGTCCTCTTTGAGGCGCGACTGCTCGATGCCGCTCGCCATCAGCGAGCCGAGCGCGGCGACGAGGTCGCCGTCGGCGCTCGAGAACGGGATCGGCCCCGAGCGATTGAGATACAGCACACCCTTGACCTCGCCGCGCACCATCAGCGGCGCGGCGACGACCGAGCGGATGTTGTAGAGCGTGAGGCTGTGGCCGGTCTGGATGCGCTCGTCGTGACCGACGTCGTTGCTGACGACGGTCTCGCCCTCGGCGAGCACGAGATCGAGGATGCCGCGGCTGACGGGCACCTCGCCCGGATGCAGCGCGCCGCGGTGGCGAATCACACGCGGCACGAGCTCGTCGCCGTCGAGCAGCAGCACCACGACGGTGTTGGCGCTGACCGCCTCCATCACGAGATCGGCGGTGGGCGCGAGGAAGCTGTCGAGGTCGGTGGCGGCGGCGAGCTCTGCGCTGACCTTGTACATCAGCAGCAGCGCCTGGTAGTCGGCGGCCTGCTGCAGCTCGGCGGTGGGGGTCTTGAACTCTTCGAGGTTGCCGGTGGTCGCCTCGAGGCGCTGCACTGCCTGCATCAGATCGCTCTGACGCTTGGAGAGCACCTTGACCGCCTGGCCTTGCTCGTCGGGGTTGTCGAGCACGAAGTTGATCGCCGAGCGATCGAGCTGCAGCGTCTTGCGGTTGTCTTCGTCGTCCTCGCCGACAGCGGGCGTCTGGCCAAGCTCCGCGAACTGCGGATCCTGCGTCACGTCCTCGCTGAAGTAGGGCGGCGACCCGCGCTCTGCCAGCTCCGAGATGTCGAAGCTCGAGCCGACGGTGGCGAGCTTGATCTCGAGCTGGTGCATGCCGACGGTCAGTCGATCACCGGGGCTGAGCTCGCGGCGCATGGTCGGCACGTCATTGACGCGCGTGCCATAGGTCGAGCCGAGATCGACGATGGTCAGCTGATCGCCGGTGACGACGAACTTGGCGTGGCGGCGCGAAACGCCGCGGCCTTCGAGGACGAGCTGGCTCGACGGGTCGCGACCGATGGAGGTCTCTCCATCTTTGAGGGTGACATCGCGTAGGACCCCGTCGGGACTGTGAATGGCTAGAACGAAGGGCAACCCGAGCTCCGTCAGGGTGCTGAGCGAGAACCGCGCAGACGCCGCGCATTCGCTGCGAGCGTCGAGGATAACAGTGTCGACGCCCCTGCTGCAATCAGCACGGCGTGGGGGCCGAGCACGCCGAGCGCTGCCGCGCCGAGCAGCATCAGGTGCCAGGCGATGGCGATGGCGGCGTTCTGGCTGGCGACGCGGCGCGTGGCCCGAGCGGTCTCGATGGCCAGCGCGAGGTCGTCCAGCCGACCGCGGGCAAGCCACAGGCCGGCGGGGGCGTCGCTGCGCCCCGCCTCCTGGCTGCTGCCGAGCACGACCCCGACGTCCGCGGCGGCGAGCAGATCGGCGTCGCGTTTGGGATCGCCGAGCAAGGCGAGCTGGCCGTCACCTCGCGCGCTGTTGAGCTCGCTGACGCGTCGTCCCGGACGCAGCGCCGCGAGCACGTTGTCGAGCGCCGCGCCGCGCGCGATCTTGCGCGCCGCTGGCTCGGAGAGCGACGAGAGCAGCAGCTGCTCGACGCCCAGTGCGCGCAGCGCGCTGCTGAGCCGTTTGACCCCGCGCTTGGCGACACCGTTTTCGGCGACCACGCTGTCGCTCAGGGCGAGCGTCTGCGCGTCGGCGAGCCGTTCGACGCTCTCGGCACCGCGAAAAAGCACGCCGCTGGCGGCGCCGCGCTGGATGCCGGCGACGGAGGCGAGGGCGACGGCGACACCGAGGGTCGCCGGCGCGATCGCCGCCAGCATCGCCAGCGAGGGCAGCAGCAGATCGGGCATCACGGCGTGCTTGGCGCTCTGTCGGGCGAAGAGCACCAGCGCGGCCAGCACCAGCGACAGCGGCACGAGCACGCGCAGCACGGCGTCGACGATGCGCTGGCGGCTGGCCTTGCTGCCGTGCGCTTCGCGAAGCAGCGGACCGCGTGTCGGCTCGGACGCGATGAGCGCCAGCATGTCGAGCTGCGCGCGCTGCGCTGCGCGTCGTTCGAGCAGCTGCGAGAGCAGCGCGCCAGCGATGATGGCGGCGCCCGCTTCGAAGAGCAGCGTCACGGTCGCCGGCGCGGCGGCGCCTCCCGCGCGGCCGTAGACATACCAGCCGACGCCGCAGGCACCGAGCGCGCCGATGGTCTTGAGCGCGTTGCCGGTGAGGGCGATGCGTCGCGCGCGGCCGAGCGCGTCGCCGATGATCGGCCAGCCCGGAAGCAGCACGACGGCGCTGCCGAGCAGGGCGGCCAGCAGCGGCAGCGGCGAGAGCAGAGACAGGCCGAGCAACGCCAGCGCGCCGGCCCAGGCGAGCGCCACGCGCAGCGCGAGCCGGGCGCGCGGCAGCTCGAGCCCCTGGGCGGCGTCATCGACGACACGCCCGCGATAGCCCTCCGACGCCAGCTCGGCGAGCACGGCGTCGATATCGGCGAGGCTGTGATCGAGCTCGACCACGGCGCTGCCGAGCAGCAGGTTCACCGACACCGAGATCACGCCGGGCGCACGCGCGATGGCGCGCTCGGCGCGCAGCGCGCACGAGCCGCAGCTGAGGTTGTCGATGGCGAGCAGGACGTGCTCGATGCCGCTGCTGCTGTGCGCGCGCGTGCTCGTCGCTTGCTCGTCGGCGCCCACCGGCGAGCCGTCGACCTTGGCGAGCAGCTCGGCGATCTCGAACTGGCCGCTCACCGACGAGCGCGAGAGCGGGTCTCGTGGGACGATCGCTTTCGACTTGGGTCTGCCTGGAGGGGGCTCTGGCGGCCCTTCGAGCGGTTCTTCGTGCGGTGGCTCGGCTGCCGGCGCGGGCGCCGGCGGTTCGGGCTCTTCGGCGCGCGGCTCCGCCGGCGCTGTCGGCTCGGGCGTTTGCTCGGATACGGGCGCTTCGGCTGCGGCCTCGGGCTCCGTGTCGTCGTCGACGCGCGCCTCGCGCGACGGCTGCTCGACGGTCGGCGGCGCGTCGTCGAGCGGCACCGCGCGCGCAGCACGCGCGTCGAGCAGCGCGTCGATCTCCGCGCTGGGCACGCGCGGTGCACGCGCGTCGCCAACCAGCAGCGTCTCTTCCACCGGCGGCAGCGACGCCTCGACGAACAGCATCTGCTCGGACGTCGTGGGACGACTGCGCCGTCGCCGCGCCCGACGCCCCCGTCGCCCCGTCGCCCTCGCGGCCGCCGCGGCGGCGACCGCGGCGACGAGGTTCGGTGCGCTATCGGAGGCCTTGGCTTCGGTTTCGGTTTCGGTCTCGGCTTCGGCTTCGGTCTCGGTTTCGGCTGCCCCGATGCCTTCGGCATCGGCGGGCGGCGCTGTCGCTTCGGCCTCCTCGGCCTCCGCGACGCTGGCAGCGGTTTCGGTTTCGGTTTCGGTTTCGGCTTCGGTTTCGGCTTCGGTTTCGGCCTCGGCTTCGGTTTCGGCTTCGGCTTCGGCTTCGGCTTCGGTTTCGGCAGGCGCGGGCGTTTCGACCGGCGCCGGCGCTTCGACCGGCGTCTCCGCACGCGCTTGCACCTCGGCCTCGGGCGCGGGCGTAGGCGGCTCGGGCTCGGGCTCGGGTTGGACCTCCGTCGTGCGAGACGCCTTCGACAACGCCGCGGGCAGGCGCATACGCACGGTCGCGGGCTTGGGCACCACGGTGCTGACGCGCTTGGCGCGCGGCGTCGGCGGCGTGTTGACCATCACGCGCGTGGGTCCCGTCAGCGGTCCCTTCTTGTAGCCGCTCTGCGGCGTCGGCGTCGGCTGCGCGGGCGCCTTGCTCTTGGCGGTCGTGTGAACGGCGGCGGGGAGCTTGGTGACGAAGCGCAGCTTGCTGCCGCCGCTTCGCTGCGGTCGCGCGTACGTCTTCGGCGGGATGCGCGTGATCTCGAGCGTGCCGCTGGCGCGCGGGCGACGCTCGCGCTCGCCGCGCCCCTCGGGCTCTTGACTGGGTTTGTCGCCGCGCTCGTCGGACATAAAGAAACGAGGAACGTTAGCAGCGATCCGGCTCGCTTTCAGCCCTTGCTGCCCCGACGCAGCGCGAACGCCGCGGCGCACGTGATCGCGGCGAAAAGCGCCCCCCAGCTCGCCGCCGCCGCCGAGAGCAAACCCGCGCGGGCGAGCGACCAGCTCGCCGCCAGCAACGCCCACGTCGCCAGCAGTGCCCCGGCTGCGCGCCACAGCTCTGCGCCCGAGCCGCGCCGCCGCGTCCCGATCAGAAGGCCCACGGCGAACAGCGCCAGCACGACGTTGACGAGCGGGTAGATCAGCTTGGCGTGCAGCACCAGCACCTCAGCGGGCCGCCCTTGCCCGGCGCGTGCACGCGCCGAGACGAGCGCCGCCAGCTCGCGCCACGACAGCGCCTCGGCGCGCGGCGCACGCCACAGCGCGAGCGCCTCGCGCAAGCCGGGTAGCGGCAAGCGCGCCACCTCGCGCCGCCGCCCCATGCGCTCGCCGAGCGCGATCACGCGCGCACCGACGAGGGCGTCACCCGACGCCGCCACGCGCCCGCGCACGCGCCGCAGCGCTCGACCGCGCGCGTCGAGCTCGAGCGCCAGCACCGAGCCGTCCGTCTGTCGCTCGAGCAGCCAGCGCCCTTGGCGCAGCCACGCCCCCGCTTGTCCGAGGCCCGTCAAAGGCGAGCGATGCGCGCCGAGCAGCACGTCGGCAGCCTGCTCGCTGCGTGGCACGAGCAGCTCGAGCACGGAGAAGCTCGACACGCCCGCCACCAGCCCCACCGCCAGCAGCGGCATCGCCAGCTGCCGCGGTCGTAGCCCCGCCGCGCGCAGCGCCTCGAGCTCGCCGCCGCGCCGCAGGCCCACGATCCACAGCGCCGCGGCCGCGAGCAGGGCCGCCGGCAGCACCTGAACCGCGATCAACGGCAGCCTCAGCAGCGTCGCCTCGAGCACCACGGCCCAGCCGAGCTGCGCCGCCGCCCGCCGCCCTTGGTCGCCCAGATCGAAGACCAGGTAGAGCCCACAGAGCGCCAGCAGCGAGAGCGCCAGGCGCGGCAGCAGCCCCGAGAGCACGTATCTCCACAGCAGCGACACGACCGCCGGAGTCTACCCATGAATCCATGAACGCTGGGCGCCGCATTGGACCCCAACAAAGCCAGGACACGCCTTGACTTGGCCGCGCCAACGCAGTACGTCAACGCGTTCCCTAACGAAGACCGCCATAGGAGCCGAGATGGCCGACAACTACAAAGTCGCTGACCTGAGCCTCGCCGACAAAGGCAAGCTGCGCATCGAGTGGGCCGAGTCCCGCATGCCGGTGCTGATGTCGCTGCGCGAGAAGTTCGCCAAGACCAAGCCGCTGGCAGGCCAGCGCATCGCCGGCTGCCTGCACGTCACCAAAGAGACGGCCGTGCTGATCCGCACGCTGCGTGCAGCTGGCGCCGAGATCAGCTGGTCGGGCTGCAATCCGCTCTCGACGCAGGACGACGTCGCCGCGGCGCTCGCCGCCGAAGGCGTCTCGATGTACGCCTGGCACGGCATGAACAACGAAGAGTTCTACTGGTGCATCGACAAGACGCTCGAGCTCGAGCCCACGCTCACGCTCGACGACGGCGCCGACCTGATCTTCACCGTGCACAACAAGCACAAGCAGCTCGCGTCGAAGGTCATCGGCGGCACCGAGGAGACCACCACCGGCGTGCACCGGCTGCGCGCGATGGCCGACGACGGCAAGCTGATGTACCCCGTCTACGCGGTCAACGACTCGGAGACCAAGTGGGACTTCGATAACGTCTACGGCACCGGCCAGAGCTCCATCGACGGCATCCTGCGCGCCACCAGCGTGCTGGTGGCTGGCAAGACCTTCGTCGTTGCCGGCTACGGCCACTGCGGTCGCGGTTGCGCGATGCGCGCCAAAGGTCTCGGCGCCAACGTCGTCGTCACCGAGGTCAAGCCCACCGCCGCGCTCAAAGCGACGCTCGAGGGCTTCCGCGTGATGACGATGGATGAGGCCGCCAAGATCGGCGACATCTTCATCACCGCCACCGGCATGAAGGACATCGTCGTCAAGCGTCACTTCGAGTCGATGAAGGACGGCGCCGTCGTCTGCAACACCGGCCACTACGACTGCGAGCTCAACCTCGAGCAGCTCGGCGCGCTCTCCAAGGGCAAGCGCGAAGTGCGTGCGAACAACGTCGAGTACACGCTCTCGGACGGGCGCCGCGTCTACGTGCTGGCGCAGGGACGCCTGGTCAACCTCGCCGCCGCCGAGGGTCACCCCTCGGAGGTGATGGATATGTCCTTCGCCAACCAGTTCCTCGCCATGAAGGAGCTGGCCGAGAACGGTCGCACGCTCGACAAGAAGGTCTACGTGCTGCCGCCCGAGCTCGACCAAGAGGTCGCCAGCATCAAGCTCGCCGCGCAGGGCCTGAGCATCGACAAGCTCACCGACGAGCAGATCGCCTACGCCACCGACTACAGCGCCGGCACCTAGCGCTGACGCGGCCGAAATAGGCGGTGAGCCCAGTGCGTTGACTCCAAGTTGATGGTTCGCCGGTTCTATACCCTCCTCTCGCTATGCGGTGTCGTCGCGCTTCTCACATGTGGGTGCGACGCCATCGCGAGCTTCTACGCTTCCGACGCACACCCAAGCATCGACGCTGATGCAGACATCGGCGTCGGCGACACCACACGCGACGGCGACATCGGCGTGTTCGACGGCGACGTCGGCATCACCGATACCGCGCGCGACATCGGCGTTGGCGACACGACCAGCGATGGCGTGCTCGACGCCATGGTTCAGCCGCCGACCAGCGTCGCCAAGATCGTCTACGGCGAGCGCCACACCTGCGCGCTCGCCGACGGGCGTGTCTACTGCTGGGGCGACAACGACCGCGGCCAATGCGGCGTCAGCAGCGCGCCAGGCGGTTCACCGCAGAAGCTCAGCGGGCTCAAAGAGCCCGTGCGCGACCTGTGCGCCAACGCGCTCAACACCTGCGCCGTCGACGCCGACGGCAAGGTGCTGTGCTGGGGCGCCAACGACGACGGGCAGCTCGGCGCGACGCCCGCGCAGCCAGGCAAGCCGGGCTTCGTCAGCAATGCCAAGGACAGCGACCTCGTCGGCTGCGGAGACGGCTTCGTTTGTGCCGTCACCACCAGCGCGACCAGCGCCAACATCTACTGCTGGGGGCGTGGCGACTCTGGCCAGCTCGGTCCTGGGAGCATGGGGACCAGCACGCCCGTGCCACTGCCGGGCAGCAACAACACCACGCTGATCTCGTGCGGCACCTCGCACTGCTGCGCCAAGATCAACAGCTCGGTCTACTGCTGGGGCAACGCGCAAGACTTCAGGCTCGGCAGCGCCACGCCAGCGACCAGCAATCCGCTCAACCTCGTCAGCGCTGCGGCCAACGCCCGGCAGATCGCCAGCCACGGCGATCACACCTGCGCCGCGCACGACAAGAACGTTACCTGTTGGGGCGCCAACGACCGCGGCCAGCTCGCCGGAATCGGCGTGAGCACGCCAATGCTCACCACGTCGGCATTCTCCGACTCGGTCAGCGACGTCAGCGTCGGCGTGGCGCACAGCTGCGCCGTCTTGAAGGGCAGCGGAGCGGTGGTCTGCTGGGGCGACGATCGCTACGGCCAGCTCGGCCGCGGCATCACAGCCGACCGCGCCTACACCAAAGCGCCGGTCACGCCGCTCGCGCAGCAAGAGCGCGTCTTCGCGGGCGCCAACAACACCTGCGCCGTGACGGGCGCCACGATCACCTGTTGGGGGCGCAACACCTTCGGTCAGGTCGGCGACGGCACCGTGGCGCGCGTCGCGCTTTCGCAGGCGCCGAGCAAGAAGCTCGACCAGTTGGCCAGCGGTGGCTACCACGTCTGCGCCAAGTCGAGCGGCACGAACGACGTACGGTGCTGGGGGCTCAACGCGCAGGGGCAGTCAGCCGCCGCGCAGAGCGACAGGCTCGTCGCCTCGCCACGCCCCTATGCCGGCATGGGCTTTCCCGCCCAATTCGGCCTCGGCTACGAGCACAGCTGCGCGGTTAGCACGGGCGGTGTCATCTGCGCAGGGCGCGGCGACGGCGGCCAGCTCGACGGCACGGCGCGCAGCGCGTCCAACTACGTCTTCTACACCGCCACCGGCTCGAGCGACTGGCAGAGCGCTGGCGGCGTCGACGGCGGTCGCGCCCATACCTGCGCGCTGCTGAAGTACCTGGCGCTGCCGGCGGGCGTCTACTGCTGGGGAGACAACAGCAGCGGCCAGCTCGGCTTCGCTGGCGTCGGTGTCTTCGGGCTCGCGCAAGCTGCGCTAGGCGACGCCATCGCGGTCAGCGCGGGCGGCGATACGTCCTGCGGCATCGCCGCCGGCGGCGCGCTCTACTGCTGGGGCGGCAACGACGCGGGCCAGCTCGGCGACGGCACGGTAGACGCTGGCAGCCACCTCGCGCGACGGCTCGGCGGCACGCAGACGTTCAAGGCGGTGAGCGTTGGCCCCTCGCACGGCTGCGCCATCGACAACATGGGCGCTGTGCAGTGCTGGGGGCGTCGGCAAGAAGGGCAGCTCGCCAACGGCAGCGTGTCGAGCTTCGACATCCGGCCGGTGGTGATCCAAGGCAGCGCACTGGTAAACGCCACCGCGGTCGCCGTTGGTGGCCGCCACTCCTGCGCCGTCGCGTCGGCCAAGCTCTACTGCTGGGGCGACAACCGCGCGCTGCAGTCGGGCGGGGCGCTGACGAGCACCAATCAGCCGCCCACCGATCTGATGTTGACCGGCGTGCAAGACGTCGTCGCCGGCGAGGCACACACGTGCGCGCTGACCACCGGCGGCGCGCGCTGCTTCGGCGACGACTTCTTCGATCAGTCGGGCAACGGCACGCCACGCGACTGGTCGCCGCACCTGATCTCGCTTTGAGGTCCTCGTCGCGCGCTACTGCGTGGGCAGGCACTGCGATAGCTTGCCGGGCCCGTTCCACCAGCTGGTGTTGATACGGCGGCACGAGTAGCCCTCCGGGCAGGCGCTCTGATCGGCGCAGGCCACACCGCAAACCGAGCTGTCGCTGCCCGACAGGCGAACACAGCGGCTGTCGACGCCAGGGCAGTCCGACGCGCGGCTGCAGCTCTGACCGAGCGTCTCGACGCGCGCCAGCGGCGAGAGCCGCGGGTTGTCCTCGAGGCCGTGCACGCCGAAGATCTCGACCCACGTGCGGCTCTCGATGTTCATCGGCGACAAGAGCTGACCGTAGCTGCGCGGCGCCCACTGGCCGGCGCCGTCGGCAGCCGTCAGCCCCTCGAGGAAGCTGATGAAGTGCTGGCCCGAGCGGCTCAGGCGCGTGTAGTTGACGGCGGTGATCACGTCGAGGTTGGCGGTGGTCTTGCGCGGGTGGTGGTAAATCTGATCGGCGTAGTGCGCGTAGGTCTCGCAGCCGACGAAGGCGAAGAGCTGGTACTTGTCGGGCAGCTCGAGGTTGCGGAAGTCGGCGGCCTTGAGCGCGACGCGCGGGTTGTAGTGCACGACGACGCCGCTGTAGCTCGCGTCGAGCCCGGCGTGCCCCGTGTAGTAGACGACGTCGGCGGTCTTGACCTGCTCCTTGTACGCATCGACCAGCGTGTCGAGGGCGTCGTCTTCAGCCATGTCGGGGTGGATCAGCTTCACGCGCACGGCGACCTCTTCGCCGTCGACGCGCAGGGTCTTGGTGAACGGGCCCGAGTCGAGCGCCAGATCCTCGAACGACGCGACGCCTTCGGGTTTGCTGAAGCCGAGCTCGCCGGCGAGCTTGTCGAAGATCTCGCGCGCCTTGCTGAGGTCGTAGCGCTCCTCGTTGTAGTCGCCGCCGACGTGAACCGTCACGTCGAGCCCGCCTTCGAACAGCTCGCGGTAGCGCGGATAGGCGTCTGGCGTCTCGTCGACCTGCTTGAAGGTCAGCTCGAGGGTGCGGTCGCCGCCGAGGTCCACGTCGAGCACGCGACGACCGTCGCGCGTCTCGAGCGGCAGCTTGGAGAGCAGATCGGTGCGGCCCGCGAGCTGGCCCTTGTAGGTGAACGTGAAGGTGTTGGCGTCGTCGGCCGTGACCGTCATGTCGGCCGCGCTGAAGGTGCCCTTGCGTAGCGTGAGCGCCGCGCCGCGCTGCAGCTTGTCGTCCTTCGACCAGATCGCGTCGAGCGCGCTGTTGACCGCGCGCGTGATGCGGTCGACCTCGCTCTGCGCGAGCTCCGCGGCGCGCGCCGCCCGCGCCTCGCCTTCGAGCGCGGCGTCGTCACCGGCGAGCGTCACCGAGGCCGTGGCGGTCAGCTCGTACTCGTAACCGATGGTGCTGCGAAAGTCGTCGAGCTTGCCGCGCGGGATCGGCTCGTCGATGGATTCGCTCGGGGCGGGCGCACCGCACGCCGCGGCGAGGGCGGCGAGCAGGCCGAGGCACAGGACGGCGGACAAACGGGTGGCGTTCATGCCGTTGCTTCTATGCAACGGCCAAGCCGAACAGGCGCTCCTCTAAACGCTGAGATCTATGCCGCGCGAGCTGCCATCGCGCGGCTAGTGGGACTTCATCGGTGGCTCGTCGAGCGGTCAGCTGACCGCTGATCGCTGACAGCTGACAGCGATCTAGACCGCGGCCTTGAGCGCTTCGGCCTTGTCGGTGCGCTCCCAGCTGAAGCCTTCACCTTCGCGGCCAAAGTGGCCATAGGCGGCGGTCTGCTTGTAGATCGGCCGCAGCAGATCGAGGTCCTTGATCAGGCCGGCGGGGCGGCAGTCGAAGACCTCGCGCACGGCGACGGCGAGCTTGTTCTCGTCGACGGTGGCGGTGCCGAAGGTCTGCACGAGCACCGAGACGGGCTCGGCGACACCGATGGCGTAGGCGAGCTGCACTTCGGCCGCCGTGGCGAGACCGGCGGCGACGATGTTCTTGGCGATGTAGCGCGCGTAGTAGGTGGCCGAGCGATCGACCTTGCTCGGGTCCTTGCCGGAGAACGCGCCGCCGCCGTGACGGCTCCAGCCGCCGTAGGTGTCGACGATGATCTTGCGACCGGTGAGGCCCGAGTCGCCCTGCGGGCCGCCGACGACGAAGCGACCGGTGGGGTTGATGAAGAACTTGGTCTGGCCGTCGATGAGCTTGGCATCGACGACCTTCTTGACGACCTCGTCCATCACGGCTTCTTTGAGCTGCGCGTGGGTGACGTCGGCGGCGTGCTGCGTAGAGACGACCACCGCGTCGACCTTGGTCGGCTTGTCGTCGACGTAGCGCACGGTGACCTGCGCCTTGCCGTCGGGGCGCAGCCACGGCAGCGTGCCGTCTTTGCGCACCTCGGCGAGCCGCCGCGTGAGGCCATGCGAGAGCATGATCGGCATCGGCATCAGCTCGGGGGTCTGATCGCAGGCGAAGCCGAACATCATGCCCTGGTCGCCGGCGCCCTGCTGCTCGGGGTTGTAGACGCCCTGGCCGTCGACGCCCTGCGCGATGTCGGGGCTCTGGCGCTCGATGGCGGTCAGCACGGCGCAGGTCTGAAAGTCGAAGCCCATGTCGCTCGAGCTGTAGCCGATATCCTGCACCGTTTTGCGCATGATATCAGGCATTTCCACGTACGTTGACGTCGTGATTTCGCCGGCGATGAGCACGAACCCGGTCTTGACCAGCGTCTCGCAGGCGACACGGCAGTTTTTGTCCTGCGCGATGATCGCGTCGAGGATGGCGTCCGAGACCTGGTCGCAGAGCTTGTCCGGGTGACCTTCGGTGACGGATTCCGACGAGAAGAGAAAGTTGGCCATCGAGCGTTCCTTACAGGGCGTAGGGTTCCTTGAAGGCGGCGATTAGAGCGGCTGTTGATTTCGATGTCAACGCCGCTTCAGCGTTCATCCACGGGCTAGACCGCCGCCGATAAATGGGGGTATGGTCGCGCGATTATGAGCGCGAGCCTTGCGCGCCCGATGACGCTGACGGGCAAGATCCTCTATCACCACGCCATCGCGCCGCGGCGCCCGTGGGTCGAGGCTGGCGATCTGATCCGCGTGCGCGTGGACTGGACGATCGCCAGCGAGCTCGCCTGGAACGGGATGGACCAGACGTACTCGGCGCTCGGGCGGCCACGGCTCCACGACCCGAGCCGCTTCTATCTCGCGCTCGACCACACCGTCGATCCGGGCACGCTCGAGCGCGACGCGCGCACCCGGCGGTTGGTGCAGCTGAGCCGCGACTTCGCCCGCGAGGCTGGCATCAGCCACTTCTACGACGCCAACGTCACGATCATGCACACGACTTTCTATCGTGACCTGGTCCGGCCTGGCGACGTGGTGCTCGGCGCCGACTCGCACACCAGCTCGCACGGTGGCATGGGCGCCTTTGCCATCGGGCTCGGCGGCGCCGACGTGACGGTGGCGATGGTGCTCGGCGAGACGTGGATCGAGGTGCCGGAGGCGATCGCCGTCGAGTATCGCGGCGACATCCCGTTCGGCCTCACCGGCAAGGACGTGATCCTCAAAACGCTCGGCGATCTCGGCCGCAACACGGTGGCGCTCGAGCGCACCGTCGAGTTCGTCGGCGAGGCGGCGCGCAAGTTCAGCGCCGACATGCGCTTCACGATCTGCAACATGACGGCAGAGTTCGGCGGGCTCAACGGCATCTTCGCGCCCGATCCGATCATCGCCGAGGCCTTGCAGCGTCGCGCGCTCAAAGCACGCTACAAAGACTACGTCGGCGGCAGCTACTTCGCCGCCGACGAGGACGCCCCCTACGTCGAGCGCTTCGTCATCGATCTCGACGCGCTCGAGCCGCAGGTGGCCAAGCCGTTCGCGCCGGACAACGTCTTCGGCGTCAGCGAGGCGGCGGGCACCAAGCTCGACGGCGTCTTCATCGGCGCCTGCACCACGACGGAAGAGGAGCTCGTCGTCGGCGCGCTGGTGCTCGAGCAGGCTCTGGCGAGCGGTGGCGCGGCGGTGGCGAGCAACAACCGGCTCGTGGTGCCGGGCAATCGCGAGATCACCGAGCGACTCGCCGACAGCGGGCTGCTCGCGATCTACGAGAAGGCGGGCTTTCGCGTCGGACCGCCGGGCTGCAGCATGTGCCTCGGCATCGCCAGCGACCGCGCGGGCGAAGGCGAGGTCTGGCTCAGCTCGCAGAACCGCAACTTCCAAAACCGCATGGGCAAGGGCAGCATCGCGTGGCTCGGCTCGGCAGCGACGGTCGCCGCCTCGGCGTTGTCGCTCGAGATCGCCGACCCGCGCCCGCTGCTCGCAGGCATCGACCGCGATCGCGTCGCCGCGCTGCTGGGGCGCGATCAGCGCGCTGCACTGCCCGAAGTGCGACACAGCGAGCCGCAGGCAGAGTCTGCGCCGGCACCCACGATGGCCGGCGCCGCGCGCGAGGGCGCGCGCCCCGGCGCCACAGCGAGCGTCGTGGCGGGCCGCGTGCAGCGCTTTGGTGATCACGTCGACACCGACGCGATCATCCCCGGCGAGTTTTGCCACCTCACCGATCTCGAAGAGATCGGCTCGAAAGCCTTCTTTCACGTTCGTCCCGAGTTCCCGGCGCGCGTCGCCGACGGCCAGACCATCGTCGTCGCTGGCGAGGCCTGGGGCTCGGGCAGCTCGCGCGAGCACGCCGTGTGGGCGTTGCAGGGCGCCGGCGTCGCCGCCGTCATCGCGCGTTCCTTCGCTTTTATCCACAAGCGCAACCTGGTCAACGAAGCGCTGCCGCACTTCGTGATCAGCGATCCGCGCTTCTACGAGCTCGCGGTCGAGAACGCCGAAGTAGAAATCGAACTCGACGCGGGCCAGGTTCGCGTCGCTGGTGAGCGGTTCGCGGCCGCCGCGCCATCGCCGATGGTGCGCGCGCTGACCGCCGAAGGAGGCATCGTCGCGGCAATCCGCCGCTATGGCGACGCCACCTTCGACCAGCTGCAAAGGAGCTGATCGGGCAGATGATCATTTGCGACAAGTGCCAGATGCCGAATGACGACAACGCCAGCGCCTGCAAGGGCTGCGGCACGGCGCTGCATAGCCAGCAGTTCGCCGCCGCGCTCGATCGCGCGCAGGCGAGCACGGCTGACGCCCCCGCTGCGCCGGCGAGCTCCGCGCCGCCGGCCGTGCCGGATGCGCCGCCGCCGCCGCCGCCCGCTGCTGCGCCGGCGAGCGACTATCAGCCGCTCGATCCGTCGCCGCTGGCGCCGGGCGCCGGTGTCACGAGCACGGATCCGACCGCTGCTCAGGCGCAGATCAACGAGTTTCTCGCCGAGCAGAAGGCGCGCAAGCGCAACAAGCGGCTGATCTGGCTGATGGTGTTGATCGCGCTGGGCGGCCTGGGGGCGTTCTTCATCATCCGCGGACAGCGCGCCAAGGCCAAGCGCGAGCGCGTGGCGCGCTACTACATCGCGTTCCGCAAGGTCGACGACTCGACCATCGCCGACTTCTGGCGCTGCGTCGTGCGCGCCAAGCATCTCGACGTGCGACTGGCCAAAGACAACCTGATCCTCACCGACGGTCTGGCGCGCGCCTTCAAGAACTTCCCCACCACGCAGCCCGATCGGCTCAAGACCAAGTGTCTGCCGATGCTCGACGCGGCCGCCAAGGAGCTGCGTGCGATCAAGACGCCCGATGGCTTCGCCGGCGTGACCGAAGACGTCGCGCGCGTGATGGCCACCATCGGCGGCGAGTTCAAGAAGTACATCGCGCAGCTCGACGAGCGCAAACAGCAGGCGGCCAACGAGAAGAAGGTGCTCGAGGCGTCGGCGGCGTTTCACGCGGGCGACAAGGACAAGGTCTCGCTGGCGGTGGGCTACGCGCGCGTGCTCAAGTGCGCCATCCCCGACCTCGTCGCGATGGCCAAGAAGGCCAAGAAGCCACCGAACACGCAAGCGGTGGTCGAGCACGTCTTCAACACGTGCAAGGCCAACCCGAAGTACGCCGACAAGTTCCGCCTCGACTGCTTCGGCGAGTTCAAGGCGGTCGAGTCCGACCCGAGCAAGCCGTCCTGGTACGCGACGGTCTACAAGAAGTTCGCCGGCGACGCGCGCGACCAGCCCGCGCTGAGGGACTGCTTCAAGCGCGCCAATCGCGGCTTCGCGCTGAAGGAGCTCAACGACGTCGGCAAGGTCTGGGTCAAGTATCGCGGCGTGCGCAAGAAGCTGATGGACGAGGTCTTCAAGTACAAAGAGAAGGAGTAGCGGGTGCTCCGATGAACCACGACCAGAAGATCGAGGTGCTGCGCGAGCAGGGCGTCGAGATCCCCTCAGCGTCGTCGATAGAGATCGGCGACGACGTGGTTCTCGAGAACATCCAGGGGCCAGGCACGGTGCTGCACGCCGGCAGCAAGCTGTACGGCGCGCAGACCATGGTGATGCCCGGTGCGAAGATCGGCTGGGAGTCGCCGGTCACGGTGCATGACTGCGCCCTGGGGCGCGGCGTCGAGCTGGCCGGCGGCTTTCACTCGGGCGCCGTGTACCTCGAGAAGGCGTCGATGGGCTCGGGTGCGCAGGTGCGCGCGGGCACGCTGCTCGAAGAGCAGGCCAACGGCGCGCACACGGTGGGCCTCAAGCAGACGATCCTGCTGCCGTTCGTCACGCTGGGCAGTCTGATCAACTTCTGCGACGTGCTGATGAGCGGCGGCACCAGCCGCGAGGATCACAGCGAGGTCGGAAGCTCGTTCATCCATTTCAACTTCACGCCCTTTGGAAAGCGTGGCGACAAGGCCACCGCGTCGCTGATCGGTGACGTGCCGCGCGGCGCGTTCCTGCGCGAGCGACGCATCTTCCTCGGCGGACAGGCGGGGTTGGTCGGGCCGGTGAGCATCGGCTACGGCACGGTGCTCGCGGCGGGCGCCGTTTATCGGCGCGACCACGGCCCCGACGAGCTGGTGGTGGGCGAGGAGCTCAAGCCGTTCTCCAAGCCGTTCACCACGGCGAGCTACCGCCGCGTGCGCGACAAGGTCGATCGCAACCTGCGCTACGTCGGCAACGTGGCGGCGCTCTACCACTGGTATCAGAAGGTGCGGCTGCCGCTGGCGAGCGGCGACAAGGCGCTCAGCGCGCTCTACGGTCGCGCCGTCGCGCTGCTCGAGGGCGCGCTCGGCGAGCGCATCAAGCGCCTTGGCCAGCTGGCGAGCTACATGGAAGCGTCGATCGCGACGCTCGAGGCCGAAGGCGGCAGCAAGACGCAGCGCGAGATCGAAGAGCAGCGCGCCTTCGCCGCGCGCTGGCCGGCGATGAAGGACTTCCTGTCGGCCTACGCCGAGCGCGATGGCAGCAGCCACGCCGATTACGCGCCGTTCGCCGAGGCCGCGAGCAAGCTGTCGCTCGCCGATGGCTACATCGAGGCGATCCAGAGCGGCCTCAGCGACGATGCGGCCGCGCAAGGCAGCCGCTGGCTGCAGAGCATCGTCGACGAGACGCTGACCGGCGCCTGGGCCTAGCTCCCGTCCTAGCTCGCGTCGCCAAGCAAGCCGAGGGCGGTGAGCTTGGGTCCGAGCTCTTCTTCGTAGACCCGCTCGAACAGCAGCGACTGGCGCTCGAAGCCGAGCAAGCCGGCGTGGGCCAGCTCGGGCTCGGGCCATGCGTCGAGCCGGCGCTGCTCGGGCGGCACCCTGGCGAGCACCGTCTCGGCGTCAGCGAAGTGCTCGCGCAGGGCGTGGGCCGTGACGTTGCGCCACAGCGCGCGGGCGTCGTCGTCGAAGCGCGCGATGGACGCCTCGATGTAGCTCCAACCGAACTCGTGGTGCGCCTCTTCGTCGGCGACCGTGGCGCCGAGCACTTGCGAGAGCACGGGGTGATCGCAGCGCTGGTGCAGGTCGCGGATGTAGCAGGTGGAGATCGTCTCGTTGATGGCGAGCATGTTGATGCCGACGATCAGCGCGCGCTCGGCGGGTGGCAGCCCTTCGAACGTGTCGTGCTCCTCTTCGACGAGGGGATCGGGCAGGCACGGCTCGCCGCCGAGGGCCTCGACGACGCCGACGCAGAGGGCGGTGTGGCGGATCTCGTCGAGCACGGCGTCGGCCGCGCCGGCGTAGACCTCGAGCGGGTCGCCCGCGGCGACAACATCGGTGGCGAAGCGCAGCATGACCTGCACCGAGCGAAACTCGGTCATCACGCGGTCGCCCCACACGGTGCGCGCCCGCTCGGCGAGCTCGGGGCTGAAGTCGTCGGCGTCGAGCTTCGTGAAGTCGACGGGCACGCCGACGAGCTCGTCGTGCAGGCGGCGAAAGATGCCGCCGACGTGGTCGATGGGGCGCCCTACGCGCATGAGCTACGGGCGAGGCCGAGCGCTTCTAGCGCTTCTTGCCCTTCTTGAGCGTCTTGCACTTGGCCTTGTTGCTGCCGAGCACGCAGGCCGGGTCGGGCGCGGCGGCGCAGCGAACGAAGCGGGCCGCGGGATAGATGTCCGAGACCTTGCCGTTGAAGTTGGTCGGCATGCCGGGCAGACACTCCATGCCGAGGCGATGGCTCTGACACGTCTGGCGCCACAGGCCGCGTTTGGCGTCGCAGGCCTTCTTGGTCTTGGGGCCCTTCTTGCGGTGCGGGCACTTGGCTTGGTCGCGCTGGCCGGACACGCAGGTGCCTTGGCCGCAGTCGGTGTAGGGGCTGTAGCGGTAGTTGCACTTGGCGTTCTTGGGACAGCAGCTGCCGACGATCTTGTTGTTGTAGCAGCTCTTGTGCACCCACCCGCTGCACTTGGCGAAGCTCGGCGCCGGCGGCGGTGTCGCTTTGTGCGCGCTGCTCGCGGGCGTTGGCGCTGCGCGACGCGCCGCCGGTGTGCGACCGCCGCTGGCCACGGCCACGGAGGACGCGAGCAGCACCGCCAGCACCCACCACAGCGAGGACGCGCCGAACAGCGCGCAGCCGCCGAGCGGCAGACACGCCGCCAAGGCTAGCAGCAGGCGCGTGCGCGAGCGCCTGCGCGCGGTGAGCATCTGATGTCTCTGTCGGGCCGCCAGCACACTGCGCTGCGGCGCAAACCCCGTCGCCTTCCGCTTCATGACAGGCATCATACCCGCTGCTTCGCGTCGCGCGCAAAGGCTGCGCGTCGCGTTACGCGCGCCTGCGCGAGCACGCCAGCAGGCCGAGCAGCAGCAGCAGCCACAGCGTCGTAGGCCTGCTCGTCGCGTCCGGTCCACCTAGCGCGCATCCTCCACTGGCGTTGCCGCCCGAGCCCGCGTCGGCGCTCGCGCTCGCATCTGCGCCAGCGCGGCTGTCGCTGCTGCTGCTGCTGCCGTCGATTGCGGCGCCGTCAGCACCCGCGCCAGCGTCGGGTCCGCCGCCGACGTCGTCGCTGCCGTCGCTGCCGCCGTCGCTGGCGCCCGCGCCGCCGTCACCTGCGTCACTGCCGCCGGCGCCGCCATCACCGCTGGCAGCGGCGGGCACGATACGCACGAAGCGTGCGCTGAGCGCGGGCACCTTGATCGGCTCGATGAGCGGCGCGCTGCCGAGGGTGATGCGTCGCAGGGTCTTCGCGCCTTGGGCTGTCTCGTCGATGAGATCGTAGTCGCCCGGCGCCAGGCCGAGCTGCGTCGCCGAGAGCGTGAGGCTCACCGTGCGGTTGCCACCGGTCGCGCCCGCGGTGGCGTAGGTGTCGGTGGCCGCCGTCCAGTTGATCAGCAGCAGGCCAACGCCTGGGCGCGTGTCCGAGCGCCACGTCGAAACCACGACCTGGCGACGCAGGTCGTTGCTGCTGGCTGTCGTCTCGACGGTTGGCGCGTCGTGGTGCAGGTTGCGCCGGCGGCGGCCGAAGACGAAGTAGTCGGCGACCACGGGCTGCTTGATCACGTCGACGGTGGAGACCGCCAAGGCCCACAGATCGAGCCACGGCGCGTTGTTGTTGATCACGCTCGACAGCGCGGTCGGCCCGACAAACGCGCCGGTGGGCGGCATGGCGCCCTGATCGAGCTGTCCCGCGTAGGAGGCGCGGATGCTCATCGCGGTCTGTGCCGGTATCGCCTTGAAGGCAGGCGCCTTGAGTTGGTAGAGCAGCGACGTGATCATCATGTAGTCGCCGTAGACGGTCTCGAAGAGCGGCACCAGGTCGATGTGCGGTCGCCAGCTCGCCGCGGGGGCCGAGGGCGCGGTCAGGTGCGTGTAGCCGAGCTCGATCTCGCCGAGCAGCATCTCGTTGAGCCCCTCGCTGTAGACGAAGAACTGCGGCTCGCTCTTGCGCAGCTCTTTGCGCAGGTGGCGAGCGGTGGCGATCAAGCCCTGCATGTACGTGTCGCCGCCGCCTAGCGGGTGACCGTGCGAAGGGTCGTAGCAGCGCTGCGGCGGCGTGGCGTTAAACACGTCGAGGTAGATGCCTTGCGCGCCCGCCTGAGACTGCAGCTTCTTGGCGATGTAGACCGAGTAGTCGCGCATGAACGACGTGTGCGGGCAAAGCACAGCGGTCGGCTCGACGCCCGAGCCGCCGCCGACCACCGGCGTCTGGTCGATGTTCTTGACGACGTGCGGCAAGACCGACTGGCCGACGTGTCCAGGCACGTCAGAGCTGGTGAAGGTGGGCAGCTTGTAGTTGAAGCTCAGGTTGTAGAAGTACGGCGCCCAAGCGTGCCCCGCGGCGGCGAGGCCGGGGCCGTTGCTGATCACCGGCGCGTGGACCGGCAGCCAGTCGCCGGACTCGCCCAGCTCTGGGCCGTGGTGCCACTTGTACTGCAGCTGCGGGATCGCCTTGACGCCGTAGCGCTTGCGCTGCTCGTCGATGTCGGTGAGCCAGCTGTTGAAGCCGGCTGAATCGCAGACCTTGCCCTGGCACTCGAGGGTGTTCGCGGCGAAGACGCGCGCGTCGCGAATGATCGACGAGAAGCTCGTGTTGCTGCGCATCGGGCCTTGCTGCGTCCACGGCTGCGTCGTGGCCCAGCTGCGATAGAAGTCCGCGGCCTCGAGCCAGCCGCCGCGCAGCACGCGCAGCACGAAGGGGAAGGGCGCGCTGTAGTCGTTGTCGAGAGGCGCCGCGAGCGGCACAGCCATCACGTGGCGCAGGCGCATGGGCAGCGTCGTGGCGGTCGGCTGGTCGAAGATCACTTCTTTGAGTCGGCCGCGATCGTCGCGCGTGCCGAAGAACAGCACCGCGGCGTCGGTCTTCGACGCGTCGTAGTAGCTGAACCACTGCATGCTCAGCGTGCCGGGCATCGACATCGCCGCGCCGCCCGCCGCCTTGAGGATCGGGTTGTTCAGCGGAGCCTTGAGCAGCCAGCCGCCGACTTGCGGGTAGCTCAGCACTTGGTCTTTGACCGCGCCGCGCGAGTTGATCGACAGGCGTGGGAACTCCACCGCGCGCAACACCTTGTTGGGGATGCGCGTGGTGACGTCGATGGTCATGGCCAGTGCGTGGTCGGCGCCGAGCTTGGCTTTGATGGTCACGTCGAAGCGGTCCGTGCTGTCGAGCTTGCTGCTGGCGCAGTCTCCCCAGCTCAAGGTGAGCAGCGCGGCGGCGCCACTGCCCGACTGGCTGATCGTGCGGGTCGCGCACTGCGCTTGCGCTGCGCTGATGTCGATGTCGTTGCCGTTCCACAAGCGCACCGACCACAGGCCGACGTCAGAAGCGAAGCCGTGCGCCGCGGGCTCGCGCGCATCGCCGATGGAGACCAGTCGCGGTCCGACGGTCGCGTCTATGGCAAAGGTCGCGCTGGTGACACCATCGCTGAGCGCATAGCTGCTCGGCACCGGCGCCGCGAGCGCGGGCGCGTGCATGCAACACAGCGTCGCCAGAGCGAGCAGAGCGTTAAGCAGCGGGTGAATTGCACCGCGGCTCGCGCCGCGAGCAATACCAGATTGATTGGACCGCTGACGCGGCGCAATTCGAACGCGTATGGTCGATGAAGTCATGCTCGCCTGGGAGTGCATCGGACGTTCCAACGCGCGCGCGACGGTGACGCGCGGAAACGACACGGCTTCGCAGCTCGGCACGATCCGAGCGATGACGCAGGTTGTGCCGCGAGGCGTAGCGCAGGCGTGACGCTGTAAAGCCGGTTTGGCGGGTGACGCCAGGCGATGCCGACCACGATAGGATGAAGGCATGCAGCGTCCGCAATGCATCGTGTGCTCGACCCGCGCGCGTCGTGTGGTCGTCGCGCTGCTGTTCGTGCTGTGCCTCGGCGTCGGGGCCGCGCCGCGCGCGCACGCCGCCGACGACGAGCGCTGGTATGGCTGGCAGATGCTGCCTAGCGATCTCGCCGCCTGGGCGTTGATCGGCGCCGGCTACACGTTGATGCCCGAGAGCGGCCGCGGACCGCTCGAATACCTCGGCGTGATCACCGCGACGCTCGGCGGCCCCATCGTGCACTTCGCCAACGGGCGCGGCGGCGCGGGCCTAGGCAGCTTGGGCCTGCGTGCGGGTGCGTTGGTGGTCGCGGCATTGACGGTCGTGCTCAGCGAAGAGCCGGGCGATCCGGTCGGAGAACGCGCCGCCCGCTCGGCGCTGGTGGTCGGGGCGGCCGCGCTCATCGCGGCGCAGATCATCGACCTCGTGGTCGTCGCCCGCGAGCGCGCGCAGCCGCAGGACGCGGCGTCGGTCTTCGGCGTGGCGCGCGGGGAGCGGCTGCTGCGCGTCGGGCTCGCGTTCTAGTCGTGGATGTCGAGTTGATCAAAACGGTCCGACGGGAGCCCCCCACGCCCAATTGCAGCGCCAGCGCCCCAACGACCCGCCGGCGCGAAGCGCCGGGAGCGACCTCGCGCGCAGCGCGAAGGTCGCGAGCACTTCGGCGAAGCCGAAGTGCACCCCCAAATAACGAAAGGGGCCTGCGCGTAGTGCGTGCAGGCCCCCATCGAACACCTCGAGCTGAATTTCTAAGGTAAGCGGCTCTTATCTAAGACGGCGTTAAGCTAAGCGCAAGAAAAGTCGATTGACGAAGTAAGCGGAGCTCTAATCGTTAAGCCAGCGCAGGCTAGCAAGCATCAAGCTGTAGTTTTCGCGTCCTATCTGCCATCGGCGCATCAGGCGGCGTTCCTTCCGCTTAATGTGCCGTCCTCTAAGTCACAGCGGCCGAAGCCGCTGCGGGGGAGGAGAAGGAGGTTCGGGAACAGTTGGGGAGAATTGCTCGTACTAAGATTTACGTCACAAGTCTCAAGCTAGGAAATGTCTTAAGGCTTTAAGCTAAGACCCGATTTCCCTCCGCCCGGACATCAGAGCAACGCATGTGCCATTGCCGCAGCTTGCTGTGATCATTTACTTTCTCGCAGATCCTCGCCTTCACCCCTTGGCGCAATCGCGACATCCATGTCAGGCTCTCTGCGCGTGATCGCCGGATCTTCGCGGCCTCATCGCTTGAATGCCGCGAAGAAACAAGGTAATTGCTCTTCGCCGCGTGGGTATGACGCGAGCAGGACAGCCGGACAGATCGGCCGCCATACCCTGTCTACTCTGTTGTCATAGCTCTGATTAAACCTTTAATTAGAAGCGGTTAGCGATATGGCGAACCTGCTCCTGATCAACGCTGACAGCCCCGAGACGCGCGTCGCGCTGATCGAGGACGGCACGTTGGCCGAGCTGCACGTCGAGCGCGACGGCGACCACGGCATCGTCGGCAACATCTACAAAGGCCGCGTGGTGCGCGTGCTGCCAGGCATGCAGGCAGCCTTCGTCGACATCGGCATCGGGCGCGCGGCGTTTCTGTACGCGGGCGACGTCGAGCATGGACCCGCGCTGCGCGAGACGCGCGAAGGCGATCCCGAGATGCCGGTCTCTCAGGCGCCGGCCATTCGCCAGGCACCGCCGATCCAGCAGCTGCTGCGCGAGGGACAAGAGCTGCTCGTGCAGGTCGCCAAGGAGCCGATCGGCACCAAAGGCGCGCGCATCACGAGCCACATCTCGCTCGCCGGCCGGCAGCTGGTGCTGATGCCGACCGTCAGCCACGTCGGCGTCTCGCGCCGCATCACCGACGACGCCGAGCGCGAGCGCCTGCGCGAGGCGGTCGAGCGTATTCGCCCCGCGGCTAGCGGCGATGACCAGGACAACGGCGAGCCGCCCGGCTTCATCGTGCGCACCGTCGCCGAGGGCCAGAGCGAGAGCAACCTGCAGGCCGACATGGCCTTCCTGCTCAAGCTGTGGCGCGACATCGAGCGCCGCGCGGGCGAGGCGCGCTCGCCGAGCCTGATCTACCGCGACCTCGATCTCTCGCTGCGCATGGTGCGCGATCTGTTCTCGGAGGACATCGAACGGCTCGTCATCGACGACGTCAACGAGTACGAACGCATCCGCGAGTTCGTCGGCAACTTCATGCCGCTGCTCGAAGAGCGCGTCGAGCTCTACCAAGACAGCGATCCCATCTTCGACGGCTTCGGCGTCGAGCTCGAGATCGACCGCGCCACCGACCGCAAGGTGTGGCTCAAGTCGGGCGGCTATCTCGTCATCGACCAATCCGAAGCGTTGACCTCCATCGACGTCAACACCGGGCGCTTCGTCGGCTACCGCAACCTGCAAGACACCATCGTCAAGACCAACCTCGAGGCGGTCAAAGAGGTCGTCAACCAGCTGCGGCTGCGCAACATCGGCGGCCTGATCATCATCGACTTCATCGACATGGAGCGCGAGGCAGACCGCAACAAGGTCTGGCAGGCGCTGCAGACCGCGCTCAAGGCCGACCGCACGCGCACCAACGTGCTCGAGATCTCGGCGCTGGGTCTCGTCGAGATGACGCGCAAGCGCGTGCGCGAGAGCCTGTTGCGCCAGCTCACCGAGCCGTGCCCTTACTGCGCCGGGCGCGGCTACCTCAAGTCGGCGACCACCGTCTGCTACGACGTGCTGCGCGAGATCCGCCGCCAGGCGGCGTCGCTTCCGGGACCGACCATCGTCGTCGCCGTGCACCCGCAGGTCGCCGACCTGCTCGCTGACGAAGAGCAAGATTACCTCGAGCATCTCGAGCGCCGCTTCGCGCGCAAGATCTCGGTCCTCGCCGAGTCACAGTTTCATGTTGAGCAGTTCGAGATACGTGTTAATGTCGATAAATAGCGGTAGGTTAGACTCTGCTGGTCGAGTCTGCTCATCTGGCGAGGTGGGAGCGGCGTGATGAAAGTCCCGCGTGAAGCGCGCATCACGATCAATCACGAGTTCGACAGCGTCGAGCAGTTCATCACCGAGTACGTCACCAACATCTCGCGCTCGGGCGTCTTCATTCGCTCGAAGGATCCCTTGCCGCCAGGCACACGCGTCAATCTCAAGTTCACCGTGATCATGGACGAGATCGAGACCATCGAGGGCATCGGTGAGGTGGTCCGCGTCTCTCACGATCCGCCGGGGATGGGCGTCGCCTTCGTCGAGCTGACACACTTCAGCAAGCAGCTCATCGAACGACTGCTGACAAGGACCCCGCTGTGAGTATCGGCAAACGCTTCGTCAAGCTCATCCGCTCCAACCTCAACTCGCTGCTCGACAAGACCGCCGACTACGAGGCCTCGCGAACGGTGCGGCTCGAGGAGCTTTCGGACGCCGAGATCGAAGCGGAGATGTCGCGCCGCCGCGCGCGTCGCACCGCGCCCGAGCGGGCCGCCGAGTCGGCGCGTGATCAACCGCGCGATACTTCGCGCGACACCTCCTCCCGCCGCGCGACCGGCGGCGACTCCATCGAGGAGGAGGCCTGGCGCGAGGTCGAAGAAGCGATGAACGACACCACCGGCCGCTATCGCACGGCGGGGCGTCGGCCACGGCGCACGAGCCAGCGTCACGAGCAGCAGTCGCGCCGCCGCCCGGCTGCGGGCAGCTCGACCAACCTCGCGCGCCTCTACGCCCAGCTCGAGTGTCCGCCCGGGTCCGACCTCACCACCGTGCGAAAGCACTACCGCCGCCTGATGCGCAAGTATCACCCGGACCTGCACTCGGGCGACGACGACAAGCAGCGGCTCGCGACCGAGCTCAGCCAGAAGCTGACCCAGGCCTACAACGAGCTGCGTCGCGCGTTGCAGTAGAGCGTCGATGGAGTACCTGCTCCTCGCCGGATTGCTCGCCAGCGGCCTCGGGTCGCTCGCGCTCTACGCGCGGCGGCGCAAGCGCCAGCGCCAACAACACGACAGCGCCGAGCAGGCGCGCGCCGACGTGCTCTCCGAGCCACGCGACGTCGACCAGGCGCGCCCGGGCGACGTGGTCGTGCTCGACGAGGGGGACTCGTTGGTGCAAGGCGTGGTGCGCTTCGGCGAGGGCGCGCGCAGCTGGATCGAGTGTCGTCTGCTCGACGTCAGCGTCGAGCGGTGGATCGTCGTGCGCCCCGACGACAGCTCGGGGCTTGTCGTCGGCGAACGCATCGACGGGCTGCCCCTGCGCGGCGAGCCACCCGAGGCGATCGATCACGATGGCCGCATCTACCAGCTCGAACGCTACGGCGAGGCGCGCATCGAGGTCGAAGGCGACGCGGGCGGCTACGCCGTCGGCGAGCTCGAGTTCTGGGACTACCGCTGCACGGGCAGCGAGCGGCTGTGGATTCGACGCTCGGGCAACGCCTTTCGCAGCTTCGCCGGGCGGCGCGATCCACGCCACATGATCGAGTTCATTCCTGGGGGCGGTGCGCTGTAGGTGGGCCATAGCCCTCCTGCTTGGCGGGCTCGCCCTGTCGGCGCCCGGCTGCGTGCGCGTACAACACATCTTCGACGACGATGACGCCGCCGCGGCAAAGCCCGATGGCGTCGCCGATGCGCCGCGCAGCGACGCTCGCGTCGACGCCGCGCGCGACACGTCGGCCCCCGACGCGCCCGCGCCTTCGCCGCTGTGCAGCGATCCCGCGCTGCGTTTGATGCTCGGCTTCGACAACAGCGTGCTCGACGCGGTCAACAGCGCGGCCCCGCTATCGGGCGGCGCGACGGCCCTCTACAACGGCGCCGTCGGCGCGCCGCCGCCGGGCCTGTCGCGCGAGCTGGCGAGCCCGCCGCTGGAGTACCCTCCGTCGCTGCTCGACAACCTCGGCGAGGCGACGATCTCGCTGTGGGTCGCACCGAGCTACGATCTGCCGAGCTACAACGGCTCGGCGACGCTGCTTCACATGGTGCACGGCGCGCTGAGCGACGGCACGCAGCTCGTGATCAAGCACCAAGCCGAGGCGCCGCGCCGCATTCCGATCTACCTGGCGGGTCTCGACGTCTCGTTGCCCGAGTCGTCACTGCCCAAAGACAAGCTGAGCCACATCGTGTTCGTCTGGTCGACCCAGCAGCAGAAGGCTTGGTCGTATCTCGACGGGTCGCTGGCAGCCACCGCGTCGGGCGACGTCCCGAGCGGCGTCGGCAAATACCTGCGCATCGGAGGCAGCACCAACGCGCTGCCTGGCGTGCTCGACTCGGTGATGATCTTCGCGCGCGCGCTCTCGGCGACGGAGGTTGGCGCGCTGTACCGCGCGCGCTGCCCCTGACGCCGCTCTCTAGTCTTCTTCGTCGTGCGGCGGCGGCGGCATCGGCATCGAGCGCGGCACCGGCGCCTTCTTGGGCTTGTGCGGTCCGGTGATCTTGCCCGCCGTGCTGCGCGCCGAAGGTTTGGGCAGGCTCATCGGCTTGGGCACCGCGCGCGGGCCCGACCTGAGGCTCGCCGCCGCGGCGCCGCGCGCCAGCGGTCGCGTGCTCTCGCCCTCGTCGTCGTCGTCATCGTCGCCGCCGATGATCGGCGGGGCTTGCCCGATCGAGACCTCGCTCGACATGGGCGGCGGTGGTGGCGCGAGCGGGACCTCGTCCGACATCGGCGGTGGTGGCGGCGGCGCCGCCGTCGCGGCCATGATCTCGCCCGAGACAGGCGGCGGCGGTGGCTTCTTCTTGGGCCCCGTCGACGACCCGGACGCTTCGACGGACGGCATCTTCTCGATCGGCGCCGTGGGCAACGCTGGCCGCGGCCGCGAGCGCGGTGCCGCCTTGACCTGCAGCTGCTCGAGCCGCTCGCGGATCAGTCGCGAGCCCGGCAGCACCGACTGCGCGCGCCGCAGATACGCCTCGGTGCGCCGCGGGTCGCGCAGCTTGTGCAGCGCGATGTCGCTGGCCGAGATGAGCAGCATGCCCTGCGTGCGCCGCTCGGTGCGCTCGGAGTCGGCGGCGCGCTCCATGTAGCGCAGGCTGCGCTCCCAGTCGCCGCGGCAGGTGGTCAACGCGGCGAGCGTTTGCAGTGCCCCCGAGTGGTCAGGGACACGCGTCAGCGCCTGCTCCATCGCCTTGATCACGCGCGTGACGACCTGCACGTCGACCGCCGCGAGCAGCCGCGGCTCGAGCGGCGTGGCCGCCCACGACTCGGCGACGTCTTGCCAGGCGCTGGCGTCGGTGAGCGGTGCCTGACCCGGCGGCACGACCATGCGATGCAGGCGCCGCACGGCGGCGTCGCGCTGCGCGAGATGCAGCTCGCATAGCCCGAGCCGCACGTAGAGATCGGCGAGCTCGTCGGGTGTCTTCTCGTCGGCGTAGGTCTCGACGATCGCCTCGGCGATGCGCAGCGTGTTGTCCCATTGGTTGCGCTTGTAGCAGAGGTCTACCAGGCGATTGAGCGTTGGCAGATACATCGGCTCGCGGCCGAACGACTTGACGTAGAAGCCGAAGGCGTCCTCTTCGCGCGAGAGACGTTCGTTGGCGAAACCGAGCCGGTAGTAGTAGTCGTGCAGCTCGGGCAGCTCGAGACCGGAGCCGACGAGCTGCTCGAGGAACATGCCCGCCTTCTCCCAATCGCCGGCGTCGAAGTAGGTCTTGGCGAGTTGCTCGCAGGCGCCGATGTGGCTGCTGTCGTTGTCGATGGCCTCTTCGAGCGCCTCGGTGGCGGCGCTGGGGCGATCGAGGTGGTCGCCGAGGATGCCAGCGATCTCGACGAGCAGGCGCGCTCGCTCGGGTTTGTCTTCGATCACCTCGAGCTCGCGGCGCGCGACGCTGACCGCATCGCGCCAGCGCTCGCGCGTGACCGCCAGCTCGCGCAGCGCGGTGAGGGCCGGCCGATACGTGGGGGCCAGGTGCACGGCGCTCTCGAAGGCCTCCCAGGCGCCTTCGAGGTCGTTCTGCTGGTCCTGCCGCAGGCGACCGATCTCGCACAGCGCCTCTGCACGCTCGTCTGGCGGCAGCTCTTCGGTGTTGGCGCGCCGTCGGATCAGCTCGGCGAGCAGATCCCAGCGGCCGAGCGACGAGTAGAGCTCGCGCAGCAGCGAGATGACGTCTTCGGCGCCTTCGGCGTCTTGATCGAGCGCCATCTCGAAGTGGGTCGCCGCGCCCTCGGGGTCTTCGCTGCGCTCCAGCAGCACGCGGCCGATCTCGACGTGGAGCCGCGACAGCTCCTTGGGATCTGTCTCCTGCGCGATCTGCTCGCGCAGCACGTTAGCGACCTGCTGCCAGCGGTCGCGGCGCGCGTAGATGTCGCACATCAAGTTGGCCGCGCGCCGGTCGCTGGTGTCCAGCTCGCGCACGCGCCGGCAGATCGCGAGAGCCTCCTCCTCGCGGCCGAGGTTGGCGGCGAGCACCTGGGCGGCACGCAGCAGGTGCGAGACCTTGTCGGTGGTCTCCTTTTCGATCTCGGCGTGGCGCGTCAACGTCGCGGCGAGCTCGCGCCACTGGCCCATACCCTCGTAGAGTGTCTCGAGCCGCTCGATCACGTCGCGGTTTTCCGGCGCGAGCTGCATCGCGTTGCGCAGGTAGGCGGCCGCGGCGCGTCGGTTGCGCTGGCCCTTGAGCGCCAGCTCCGACAGCTCGAGGTAGAGCGGGATTTTCTCTTCGGTGCTGGCGCGCGAGACCTCCGAGAGCAGCACGGCCTCGACCTCCTGCGCCCGCCCCGCCGCGCGCAGCAGCCGCTTGACCTCGGCGCGCGGCGCCGTGTCCGCCGGCAACAGCTCGACGACCTTGCGCCACTGCAGGATCGCGAAATCGAGGTCGCCGAGCACGTTCTCGGCGATGCTCGCAATCTCGCGATGAAGCTCCGCGCGCTCCATCGGATCGCCCTTGGCCTCCGCTGCGCGGCCCAACATCACGGCCACGGCGCGATGGTCGCCGACCCGCTCGTCGTGCTGGCGGCAGTAGTGAAGCGCCGCGCTGTGGTCGGGGGTGCGCTCGAGCAGCTCGCCGTAGTGACGCAGCGCGCCCGCGGGGTCGTCGAGCTCTTCGGCGTAGAGCGCGGCGAGCTCCTCGAGCATCGCGTCGCGTTCGACCTCGGTCGTCTCGGCGAGCAGCTCTTCGAGGATCTGCGCCAGCGCCGCCTTGTTGTCGAGGCGGCGGTGCAGGTCGCAGATGTCTTGCGCCAGCACGCGGTCGCTGCGATCGAGGTCGAAGGCCTGCTCGAGCACGCCGACCGCGCGCTGCGCCTCGCCGAGCTCGTCTTCGAGCAGCTCGGCGAGCGCCCGCAGCAGCGCGCGCCGCTTGTAGCCGCGCGCTTCGTGCTCGGCCGCATCGGCCAGCAGATCGGCCAAACGCCACAGCAGCCCGGCCTGGCGCAGCGCGCTCTCGAGCAGTCGCAGCTCGGCGTTGTCACCATGGGGGCAGAGCTCGACGGCGCGGTCGAGCAGCGCCTCGATCTCGGCCTTCTTCTGCGCGTCGGCGCCAGCTGGCGCGTCGGCCTCGCCCTCGGCCTTGTCCTCGCTCTTGTCGTCTTCGTGTGCGCCGGCGGCGTTCTCGCCGTGGGCTTGCGCGTGGCGCACGACGTTGGCGGCGCGCACCAGCATACGCACAGCGCGCGCGGCGTCTTGTGTCGCGACCTGCTCGGCCTCGCGCGCCAGCGCCTGCGAGGCGCTCGCTGGCGCCTCGTCCTCGTGCTCGAGCGCTTGCAGCGCCTCGCGCGCCGCCTCCAGATCCGGCTGGCGCGCGAGCAGCCGCCGGTAGACGTCGGCGGCGACCCGGCTCTCGCCGCGCGCTTCGGCCTGTTTGGCCAGCGCGAGCGCCTGCTCGGGATCGTGATCGAGGGCGGCGCTGTCGATCAGCAGCGTGTCGACGCGACGGCGCAGGTTGCGCAGCTTGGCGTCGCTCTCGACGGTCAGCGGCGGCGGCGCCGAGCCGAGCGCCTCGCGCACTTCGCCGAGCAGCGCGCGCGCCGAATCGTCGCCGAGATCGAGATCCGACAGCAGCCGCGCCACCGCCTCGTACTGGCCGCGTGCGAGCTCGATGCGCGCCACCCGGCCGACCAGCGCCTGGCGCGACGGGCCGCGCTCGTGTCGCAGATAGCGCCGCAGCGCGCGCAGCAGCAGCGCTTCGTTGTGATCGCCATCGGCCTCGAGCAGCTCGACGCGCGCGCGCAGCGCCTCGAGGTCGTCCGGAGCGAGCTGTAAGATGCGCGCGTAGGTGGTGGCGGCGGCGCCGGCGTCCTCGAGCACCTCGCGCTGCAGCGTGGCCAGCTCGCGATAGACGTCGAGCTTCTCGTCACGGGCCATGGCGCCGCGCGCCTGGCGCTCGAGCACCTTGACGTAGGCCGCCCAATCCTCGCCTTCGGCGTAGATGCGCTTGAGCTCGGCGGGTGCGCGTTCCACCGCGCCGCCGTTCCAGGCCTCGAGCCACGCGGTCGCCGCGCGCTGCGGGTCGGCGAGCTCGCCCTGACACAGCGCTGCGAGCTCGCACCACAGCTCGCGCCGCCTGCGCGCCTCGGAGAGCGGCGCGCTGCGTTCGAGCAGATCGGCGAGCTCGGCGTAGGCGCCGTCGTCGCGCAGCCTGCGTGCGCAGGCCGAAAGCGCGGTGCGATGGCCGGGCGCCGCGATGAGCACCGCCCGCCAGGCGTCGAAGGCGCCTTGGTCGTCGCGTTTGGCCTCGCGCCGCCGCGCCAGATCGGCGAGCGGGTCGCGCGCCGGTGTGCCGCGCGCGGCCAGCGCGTCGAGCATGTCCGGGTCGATCGCCTGGCTGGTTTCGCCGATGATCCGCAGCGCCCGCCGCACGCGCCGCTCGAAGCCGCGCTCGCTCGAAGCCACGTCGCCCAGCGCGGCTAGACACAGCTCGCCGGCGCGCTCGTCTTCTCCGCTCGCCGCGCGCAGCTCGGCCGCCGCGAGGCGCAGGTCGGCGCGCGCGTCGGGCTCTTCCTCGTCGGCCGCGTTGCGCTCGAAGATCTCGGCGCGGCTCGGGTCGTCGTCGTCGGTCAGCTCGAGCAGCAGCGCCGCGATGTCGCTGTCGCCCGGCTGCGCACCCCAGGCAGCCCACAGGTGCTCGAGCGCGCGCTGGCGCGTGGAGCCGTTGTCGGTGTGGCCGTGCGGTTCGGCGTCGGCGCGCGCGAGCCACAGCTCCGCTGCTCGCAGGTGCAACGCCGCACGCTCTTCGGGCGGGCGCGACTGGGCGCTGGCGAGTGTGGCTTCGAGCGTCTCGAGCTCGATGGAGCGGGCCGGCGCCGAGGACATCTCGCTACTTTACCACCAGCTACTTGCCCTTGAGCCAGCTGCAGAGCGCCTCGATGCCGTCGATCACTTTCGGGCAGTAGGCGCGCAGGAACTCCTCGTCGACGGGCGCGTCGCCACCCGCTTCGAGCGCGTCGAGCGCCGCGGCGCCGTCGAAGTCGACGTAGGCCAGGCGCGCCGTCAGCTGCTGCGGCCACATGCCGAAATCGGCGCCCGGCAGGAACGCCACGCCGGTCTCCTCGAGCGCGCGCCGACAAAGCTCGCGGTCGTCGCGGATATCGCGCGCTTCGAGGTGCTCGCGCATGGGGCTGAAGTCGGGCAGCAGGTAGAAGGCGCCGCGCGGCTCCCAGATGCGCGCGCCGGCGCGACGCAGCGCGTTGCAGCACCACTGCCCGAGAGCGGCGAGGATGCGGCGCGAGCGCGCGAGGTAAGCGTCGATGGCGTCGCTGCCAGCAAACGCCGTTACAGCGGCACACTGGATCGGCGCCGAGGTGCTGGTGAATGTCTCGGACGCGGCCGAGGCCATCGCCTTGAAGAGCCAGCGCAGCGCGGGAGGAAAGGCGAACGTACCGAGGCGCCAGCCGCCAGCGCCGCACCACTTGGAGAGCCCGGAGCTGATGATGGTGCCCGTCGGGTAGTACTTGGCGATCGAGACGTGGCCTTCGTCTTCGTCGTGATAGAGCGGGCCGTAGATCTCGTCGCTGAGCAGCACCACCTTATAGCGCTTGGCGACCTCGGCGAGCTGCTGCAGCTCCGTCGCGCTGTAGGTGCTGCCGTCGGGGTTGCCAGGGTAGTTGAGGATCAGAAGGCGCGGCCGGCCTGGGTCGTCGGCACAGATCTCTTCGAGCCGCTCCGGTTTGAGGCGCCAGCGCTCCTCGTAGCGCGTCGGGATGAACGTCACTGGGCGTCCGATGATGCGCGCCTGCGGCGCGTAGGAGACCCAGCACGGTGCCGGCACGAGCAGGTCGCCGTAATAGGCGAGCTGCAGCAGGAACATCAGCTCCTTGGATCCGGGGCCAACCAGCACGTTCTCGGCGGCCACGTCGACGTGGTCCACGCGCCGGTGAAAGTCCGCTACGGCGGCGCGCAGCTCGGGCAGCCCCGCCACCGGCAGGTAGTCCTTGCGCTCGGCGTTGTCGCGCAGCGCGTCGACGACCTCGCGCGGCACGGGAAACGGCGACTGGCCGAGGCCGAGCTTGTAGACCGAGCGGCCGGCGGCGATGAGCGCGTTGGAGCGATCGTTGATCGCGATGGTGGCCGACTGACGCAGGCCCCGCACGCGGATGTTGAGGTTGACTGCGGGGCCTTCGGTCATCGCGTCGCTCTAGCCTAGTCCTAGTCCGCGGCGGCGCCGGCGTTGCCGCCGGCCTCGCCGAGCAGCTTGTCCATCGTCGACTGGTCGGCGGGCGGGAACTCGTAGTTGCCGAACTCGGACGAGGGGACCCAGCGATACTCGTTGACGCGTCGCGGCTCGAGCTCGCCGGCGAGCAGCGTCGCCTGGTAGATCACGAGCGTCACCGAGTAGCGCTCGTAGTCGTGGAAGATCGTCGCGAGCTCGTCGCCTACTTCGATGCGCGCGCCGAGCCGCTCGTCGAGCTCGCGTTGAAGCGCGCCGGCGTCGCTCTCGCCCGCCTCGACGCGGCCGCCCGGAAACTCCCACAGCAGCGGCAGCACCGCCTCGGCTCGCCGCTGCGTGATGAGGAATTTTCCGTCGCGCTCGATGGTCGCCGCGACGACGCGGATCCGCTTGCGCGAGCCGTCACTGTTGTTTTCGGAGTCGTTTCCCATATGGCTCGATCGAAAAAGGAGAGAAGCTTGCCGCTCGCTCGGGCGGCCGTCAAGGCGGCGGCTGTGGTAGAAGCACAGCGTGATGTGCCGCTCGCGCCTCGCCTTCGCCGTCGCGCTGTGTGCCCTGCTCGCTGCAGCGCTGGGGCTTTCGGCCTGCCGTCGCAAGGGCACGGTGGGCAGCG
>JAGQIK010000025.1 GCA_020431405.1 Myxococcales bacterium | reverse complement strand
TCGCGCCGATGGAGACGGCGCAGGCCGTGCAGCGAGAGCAGAAGCACGCTCGCGAGCGCACGGGCGCCCCGAGCGCGCCGAGCAGCTCGAGCGGCGGCACGCGCGAGGTCGCAGCGCCGAGCACCGGCGGGCCAAGCCTCGAGCTCGACCGCGACTGGCGTGGCGAGGCGCCGCGCTACGTCAGCACGCACCAGCCGCAAGCGGCGCACTCCGTGCCGATACATCGCCCCGGCCGGCGCGGCTTGCCGTGGCGCGCGATCGTCGTGGTGCTGCTGCTCGCTGGCCTCGGCGCGCTAGGCTACTCGCAGCGCGAGACGATCCGACGCTGGCTCGGCTACGCGCCGAGCAGCAGCAGCGAGACGGTGTTGATCCTCGTCGAGACCGACCCGCGCGACGCGGACATCTACCTCGACAACGTGCTGCAGATGACCCGGCCCATCGAGCTGGCGCGCTCCAAGCGCACCTTCGAGCTGCGCGTGCAGAAGGCGGGCTATCACTCGCGCACCGTCGAGGTCACCGCCGAACGTACGCGCAGCGTGCGCGTGAAGCTGCGCAAGCGCTAGCAGGCCACAGGCTCAGGGCCACGGGCCACAGGCCCGCCTGCCGGCGTTTTGCACGCTTCGCACCGACGCGGTGGCTCGGCGTCTCTGCGAAGCGGTCTCGACGTGTGCGCTCGACCCGTGGCCTGTGGCCCGCGGCCTGTGGCCTCTCAGCGGGCGGCGGCCGCCGCGAGCTGCGACGTCACGCGCTCGAGGTGCTGGCGCAGCGCGCTGTTTTCGGGCTCGCACTGAACGGCGAGGGTCAGGTACATGCGCGCCGACTTGAGGTTGCCTTCGAGCCGCGCGAGCTCGGCGAAGTGCAGGTAGCGGCGGCCGGCCGGGGTGTGCGCGTCGCCTGATGGCTGCGTCTCGCGGCGCTCCGACTCGGCGAGGCGCACGACGCGGCGTCCAGGAGGCGCGGTCAGCTCGGCGTCGTAGCGCGCGCGCGCGTCCGGGCGGCTGAGCACGCGGAAGGCCTCCGACATGCGCTTGTAGACCTCGTAGATCTTGCCGCGCAGCTCCTCGTCCTCGAGGCGCATGAAGCGGTCGGGATGAAACTCCACCGAGCGTTCGAAGTAGGCGTCCTTGACCAGCGACGTGGCGCTGCCGCGCTCGACCTCGAGCACCTGGTAGTAGTCGAGCGAGTCGAGCCGCGAGTGGAAGGAGTCCACGCGCGTACGGAAGCGCAGCCACGGGTCAGCCGGCTCTTCTTCCTCGACGTTCTCCGCGCGCGCTGACGCTTCGTGCGTGTCGGCGTGTGCGACGTCTTTGTCCGAGTCGGCCGGCTCCGGCACCACCGCGTGCAGCGAGGCGCTGCTGGTGCGCTGCAGCACCGACTCGAAGGCGTCGAGCTCGAACGGGAAGGGCAGTGCCGCGTCGGCGCCGGCGGCCGTGGCCTCGCCGCTGCCGCCGCCGCCGCCGTAGCGCTCGTCCATCAGCAGCAGCGTGCAGTGCCGTCCGGCGGGCAGTTGGCGGATGCGCTGGCAGAGGTCGTGCGTGCTGTCGTCGTGGCCGATGATCACGGCGCGCGGCTGCTCGCGCGCGAGCAGGTCGAGCCCCACTTCGGCGGTCTTTGCGAAGCGCAGCACGTAGCGCGTGGTCGGCAGCGAGCAGGCCAGCATGCCGCGACGCACGTTGTCGCTGTCGATGATCAGGACGGTAGCTTGCTCGTCCGCAGCCACGGTCAGCGGCCTTGCCTCAGGGCGATGTTGGCGATGCTGCGCTCGTCGAGCTCACCCGAGACCTTGACGCTCTTTTCGTAGATGCGCCCCGAGTCCTTGTCGCGCGCCGTCACGTTGAGGATGCCGTTGGTGTCGACCTCGAAGGTCACCAGCACCTCGACCTCGCCGCGCGGCGCGGGGCGCAGATCGCCGACCACGAGCTCGCCGAGTGGCGTGTTGTCCTCGAGCCGCCGCGACTCGCCCTGCACGATGCGGATGCGCACCTCGCGCTGGCCGTCGCGCGATGTCGAGAAGATGCGGCTCTGCTCGACGGGGATCGACATGTTGCGCTCGAGCACCTTCTCGACCATGCCGCCGGCGGCGACGATGCCGATGGAGTGCGGCAGCACGTCGAGCAACACGGTCTGCTGCGTAGCGACCTCGGGCGACGGCGCGGCCATCAGCGAGGCGGCCTGGATCGCGGCGCCGAGCGCCACGGCCGTCTCCGGGTCGACCTCGGTGCGCGGGGCGCTGCCGAAGAACTGCTCCACGGAGGCCTGCACCAGCGGGATGTAGGTCGTGCCGCCGACGAGCACCACGTCGTCGATGTCCTCGGGCCGCACCTTGGCATCGTTGAGCGCGCGCTCGACGACGGCGAACGAGCGGCGCACCAGGTCGAAGCACAGCGAGTTGAACAGCTCGCGCGTGACGGTGGCCGACAGATCGAGCACGCCCTTGGCGGTGTGCGCGACCTTCTTCACCGAGAGGTCGGCGCGCGCCCTGCGGCTCAGCTCGCGCTTGACCGACTCGCAGGCGAGCAGCACGCGCTGCCACTCGACGACGTCGCGGCGCAGCTCGATGCCGGTCTGCTTCCAGAAGCTGTTAGCGACGGCGGTGGCGAGCGCTTCGTCGAAGTCATCGCCGCCGAGGAACATGTCGCCGGCGGTGGACATCACGCGAAACACGGTGTCGCGCAGCTCGAGCAGCGTGAAGTCGAAGGTGCCGCCGCCGAAGTCATAGACCGCGACGAGCTTGTTGTAGTTGCGCCGGTAGCCGTAGGCCAGCGACGCCGCCGTCGGCTCGTTGATGATGCGGATCACGTCGAGGCCGGCGATGCGTCCGGCGATGCGCGTGCTCTCGCGCTGCGCGTCGTTGAAGTTGGCCGGCACGGTGATGACGGCTTTGTCCACCGGCTGTCCGAGGCGTGCCTCGGCGATCTTCTTCATCAGCCGCAGGATGTAGGCCGACAGCTCGGGCACGCTGAGCCGCTCGCCGCGCAGCTCGACCACCGGGTGATTGTTGGGGCCGGCGGTGACGCGGAAAGGAAAGCTCGCGACGGCCGTCTGCGCCTCGGGATCGTCCATGCGGCGGCCGATGAGGCGCTTGATCGAGTAGACGGTGTTGTACGGGTCGGTGCCCATCAGCGCGCGCGCCGGGTGTCCGACCTGGATGCCGCCCTGTTCGAGGAAGGCCACCACCGACGGCTGCGTCAGGTTGCCCTGGTCGTCGGCGAGGACCTCAGGTCGTCCATTGCGCACTACGGCGACGCTCGAATAGGACGTCCCGAGATCGATACCGATGGCTAGTTCCAAGAGCTTGCGTATCCGGCGCGCTGCGCGCGTGGTAAAGGCCCTAGGATCATAGGAATGGTGTAAAGCCGGTGTCAATTCGCTGGCGGCGCAGTAGGCGCCGAGAGCGATTTTCGCTGGGCCGCCCGCCGTGTCGCCGTCGCGCGCTGGCCCTCGTTGACACGCCGATTGCGGCGTGATAACCCTTCATTCGCTATGTTGCTGAAAAAACTTGTGATAGCCGAGGATGATGACGCTGTCGCGCACCTCGTAGCAGCGAGCTTGGGTGACGCGGGCTTCCTCTGCTTGCGCGCGCGTGATGGTGAAGAGGCGCTCAATATCACACGCAGCGAGCTGCCCGACGCTTTGGTGCTCGACGTGATGATGCCCAAGCTCGACGGCATCGAGGTTTGTAAGCGACTCAAAGCGGACGTGCTGATCTCGCGCGTGCCGATCCTGATGCTCACCTCGCTGGCTGGCGTCGATGATCGCATCGCCGGTCTCGACGCTGGCGCCGACGACTATCTGCCCAAGCCGTTCGATCTGCGCGAGCTCGCCGCGCGCGTCAAAGCGCTGATCCGTCAGTCTCGTCGCGAGCGCGATCGCAACCCGACGACCAACCTGCCTGGCAGCGAGGCCATCGACGACAAGGTCACGACGCTGCTCAAGGGCGACGCGCCGTTCGTGCTGCTCTACGTCGATATCGAGAACTTCCGCAGCTACGCCGACGTCTACGGCTATCGGCGCGCTGACGACGTGGTCTCGAACACGGGCAAGCTGATCCTGCAGGAGGCGCGCAGCTCCGCCGACGCGCCGCCCTTCGTCGGCCACATCGGCGGCGACGACTTCATCGTCATCTGCGCGCCCGGTCAGGCGGACCCGCTGTCGCAGGGCATCGGCGACGCGTTTGGCCAGACCGTCGATTCGTACTACGACGACGCGGACAAAGAGCGCGGCTACATCTCCATCGGCGACGAAGCCGACCAGGAAGTGCGCCGCGTCAACTTCATGACCACGTCCATCGCGCGCATCGACGTCGAGCCTTCCAAGTTCGAGACCACCGACGAGCTGGCCGAGGCGATGACGCGCGCCAAAGCGATGACGCGCCGCAAGACCCACAGCGGCTTGTTCAAGCTTCCACGGCGACCGATCGAATAGGGGGGCGGTCAGGCCTCAGGCTGCAGGCTTCAGGTCGAGCCCTAGGCTCGCGCTTCGCGCCTCGCTGTTTTGTCGCGGCACCATCTCAGCCGCGAAGCGAGCAAGGCGCTCGCGTTCAAGATCCTGAAGCCCGAAGCCTGAAGCCTGAAGCCTGAAGCCCGAGGCCCGAAGCCTGAAGCCCCGCCGCGTACGGCTCTCGCGTTGAAATGGCGCTAAAGTAGGCGCTTATGGGGCGTCAACCGCAGGCCGGCGATACGCTCGGGCGCTACGTGCTCGAGGAGGAGCTCGGCCGCGGCGGCATGGCGGTGGTCTACCGCGCTACGGACCCGACGCTCGAGCGAGAGGTCGCCGTCAAGGTGCTGCACGGGCACCTCGACGACATCGAGCACGCGCGGCGCTTCCTGCGCGAGGCGCGCGCCGCGGCGCGGCTCGAGCACGACAGCATCCTCAAGATCCACGACTACGGCGGCGGCGCCGACAAAGACGACGTCGCCGCGTATATCGTTGCCGAGCTGATCCGCGGCCCGTCGCTGCAGGGCTACATCGCGCGCCGCGGCGTGCTTTTGCCCGAGGTCGCCGCGATGGTGGTGCTGCGGCTCGCCGAGGCGCTCTCGTGCGCGCACGACAAGGGCATCGTGCATCGCGACGTCAAACCGGACAACGTGATGATCGCCGAGGGCGGGCGCGTGGTGCTCACCGACTTCGGCATCGCGCGCGTGCTCGAGGGCGACTCGGTGACGCGCACGGGCGCGCTGCTCGGCTCGCCGGCGTACATGTCGCCCGAGCAGGCGCGCGGCGAGCCGGTAGACGCGCGCTCGGACCTGTTCGCCCTCGGCACGGTGCTCTACAAGCTCTGCACGGGCAAGCTGCCGTTCACCGCGCCGGATCCGCTTGCCACCGTGTTGCGCATCATCAAGGGCGCTTTCACGCCGCCGCTGGCCCTCAACCCGCGCATCGGCAGCGCGCTCGAGCGCGTGATCCTCAAGCTGCTGCAGCAAAAGCGCGAGGACCGCTACCAGAGCGCCGCCGAGCTGGCCAAGGTGCTGCGCGAGCTGCTCGCCGACGTCGGCATCGACGACCCCGAGGCCGCGCTGGCGCGCTACTTCGACTCGCCCGGCGACTACAACCGCGAGCTCGTCGGCCACGTGATCACGCGCAGCATCGAGCGCGCGCGCACGGCACGCGAGCGCGGCGAGCACGCCGCGGCGCTGTCGTACTGCGATCGCGTGCTCGCCTTCGAGCCGCAGAACACCGACGCGCTGGCGCTGATCGAGACGCTCTCGTCGCGTCGCGGCCAACGGCGCTCGCTGCTCTACGGCGCGGTGGCGTTGGTGCTGGCGGGCGGCGTGGCCGGCGCGGTAGTGCTCGCGCGCGGCGGTGGCTCTGACCATGGCAGCGCGCGCGTGGGAAGCGCGGGCAGCGCGCTGGCGAGCGGCGA
>JAGQIK010000236.1 GCA_020431405.1 Myxococcales bacterium | reverse complement strand
TGCCGTGCCCGCCGCGCTGCCCTCGCCCGCTGGCGCGCCGATGGTGCCGGTGCGCTGGCCAGCAGCGAGCGTCGCGTTGGCGGCGTTCTTCTTCTCGTTCTGCTTCTTGTAGTAGAGGAAGCCGCCGGTGACGATGCCGGCAGCGAGCACGAACGCGATCGGCCAGGCGTAGCCGGCCTGTTTCTGCGGCTCGGGCTGCGGGACGGGCGCCGATGGCGCGCTCGCGGCAGCTGGCGCCGCGCGTCGCGGCTCGGGCTCTTTGGGCCGCTTGTCGGGGATATTGAGGACCTTGAGCGCGGCCGAGGAGTGGAACACCACCTCGCCATCGTCAGCAGACGCTGCCTTGGCGGCGCCCTTGGCCTTGCTCTCGGCGTCTTTGCTGCCGCCGGCCGTGGTCGCCGCGCCCTCGGGGTCGTCGTCGAGCCGCTGCTCGACGGACGGCCAGAGCCTATCGAAGTAGCCCTCTGGCGCGACGGGTACGAAGTTGGTCTTCAGCAACATGTCCAACGCTCCATCATCGTCGGTCTGCGCGTGCATCTGCGTCGCACCCCCGACCGCCGCCCCGCTCGGAGGCGTGCTCTTTTTCCTATCGTCTGTCACCGCTCCGACCCGGCGTGCCGCTTGTCGCTTGGCTTCGCAGCGCTCGTAGCTGAAGACTTTTTTGTCCCCGCCGCAGCGTCCTTCGTCTTCTCTAGGTAGCGAGCCAGCGGCTCGCGCAGCTTCTTGCGCGCCTCGTGTACGCGCCAAGCGACCGTGCCTTCCGAGCACTCGAGGATCTCGGCGGCGTCCTTATACGGCAAGCCATCGAAGATCACGAGCACTACCGTGGCGCGCAGAGAATCCGGCAACTCGGCGAGGGCGTTGCCGATATCGACCGTCATCTGCTTGAGCTCGAGGGCTCGGGCAGGATCGGCGCCGGTGGACTTCTCGGCGTCCTCCGGCAGCGTGACGTCGTCGACGGAGAGTGTTCGTCTTCGAGAAGTACGGCGCAGGTGGTTAAGCGAGACGTTGATCACGATGCGGTACAACCACGTAAAGAAATCGGACTGCAGGTTAAAGCCAGCCAGCCCGCGATAAGCCCGAATCAACGCTTCCTGCGAGACGTCGTCCGCGTCGGCATGGTTGCCAGTCATCCGGAACGCGGTCGCGTAGACGCGCCTCTGGTATTTGCGAACGAGCTGCCCGAAAGCTGCGCGATCACCAGAGCGTGCACGCTGTACCAGCGCCCGGAGGTCTTGCGCCATGGCCCGGGAATATAGCGAGCGGCCTGGGGTGGGACAAATGCAATCTCGGCGACCTTGGGCCGGAGATCAGGCTTCACGCCTCGGGCTTCGCGAGCGCGCGCGCGCGGCTAGGGTTCTTGCAGGCTTCGCAGGCGTTCGAGCACGCGCGCCGTGAGCCGCTCGATGCGCGCTGCGTCGGCGAGGCGATCGGCGCGCAGGCGCAGGCCCGCCGGGCTGTGCGCCGTCGGCGTGGCGATCAGGTTGGCGACGGTCTGCTGCGCTTCATCGACGGCCTGGTTCAGATCGTCGACGAAGGCGTCCACCAGCTCGCGCGGCGCCGCGCTGCCGCCGTGACCGAGCACGGCGACATCGACCAGGCACAGCTCGCGCAGCCGCTCGACGAGCGGCTCGAGGGCGTCGTCGCTGGACGGCGCGATGGTCCAGCGCGAGGAGAGACCGTTGCCCACGCGGCGGCGGCGGCGGCGGCGGTGGCCCTACTTCTCGCCCGACTCGAGGCGCCGTTTGAGCGAATCGAGCTCGTCTTCGATCTCCGGTCGCGCCGTGCTCTGCTCGAGCTGCCTGAACTTGGCGTCGACCTCGGCGTCGCGCTGCTCGAGGGAGCTGGAGAAGTCCGTCGCCTCCTCCATGGCCTCGATCTTCTGCTCCAGACGATCGAAGTTCTCGAAGGCTTTCCCGCCCTTTAGGCCCTTGTTGCCGTCCTTGGCGGCGCGCGCGCGCTGTTTGAGCGAGTTCTTGCGCAGCTTGACGTCCTTGAGACGCGCCTCGAGCTGCTTGAGCGAGACCTTGAGCTCGCTGACGTGATGCTCCTGCTCGCGGGTGGCGCGATCCACCGAGGCCAGCTCCGACTCGGCTTGCAGCTTCTGCTGCAGCGCCTCGCGCGCCAGCACGTCATCGCCCGCGCGCACGGCGGCTTCGGCGCGCCGCTGCCACTTGTCGCACTCTTCTTCGATCTTGCGCGCCTCGATGGCCGAGCGCTTGGCCGACGCCGATGCGCTAATGACCTCCTCGCGCGCTTCCTTGAGCCCCTTCTCCATGTCGACGATCAGCAGATCGATCTCTTTGGCGGGGTCGCTCATCTTGTCGACGAGCTCGTTGACGTTGGATTTGATGACGCGGTTGATGCGCGAGAGGATGCCCATGGTCGCTCCTGACTGCCTGCCT
>JAGQIK010000235.1 GCA_020431405.1 Myxococcales bacterium | reverse complement strand
TCCTGCTCACCACCGGCTGGCGCCGCGGTCGAGGCGGCCGCTTCAGCGTCAACGACATCCCCGGCAAGCGCCGCTAACGCAGTCCTCCCACGCCACCCCCCTGCAACTCGGCCCGCAGCGCCAAGACGACAGTCCATCAGCGCCGCGGCCGCCAACGCCCGCGCACGCATAGCGCCCCGAGGCGTCTCGCCACGGCCCGCGAAAGGCACGCACGCGCAGCCTCCACGCTCCGCCAACGGGCGCCACCGCCCGCAGGCCACGCGCCCCCGCGCCCGCGCCGTCAGCCGCTCGCTTCGGCTTCCGCCTCAGTCTCTGCCGATGCGAGGTCGTCGAAGAGGTCGAACATCTGCTCGACGATGCCTTCGTCGTCGAGCTCGTGCTGGGCGTGGCAGTGGTGGCGCGTGCGCAGGTAGGCTTCGTAGGTGCCGGCGAAGAACTCGTCGATGTTGCTGGCGGCATACGCCGTAACGACGTAGCCGGCTTCGACGGCGCGCTCGTAGAGCGAGACGACCTCTTCGTGCCACTCGTCGGCGAGGCAGTAGAAGGCCAGGTGCGAGAGCTCGTGGCCGAAGGTCCAGCCGTTGGCTGCTTCGATAGGCAGCAGCTCGAGCACGCGCGCAGCGGCGATGCGCGCGCCGAGGCTGGCTACACCGCCGAGGGCGTCGACGGTGCGGTGATCGTCGCCGCGCTCGCCTGCAAGTGGCGCCAGCTCGGGGACGTCGACGACGCGCACGTCGGCGGGCAGCAGTCGGATCGTCACGCCGGCCTCGGCGAGCGGCGGCAGGCAGGCGCGCAGGGGGTATGTCGAGACATCGACCACGCGACGCTCGAGCTCGGTGAGCACGGGATAGTCGACGACCACGCGCTCGATGCCTTCGATGGGTGGCACCTTCTCGAGCTGCCGCACGCGCGACTCGGCGTCGAGGTGCTCGCACGCGAGGGCCGCGCCGAGGCCAAGAAACGCCGCGAAGCAGCTGCCGTCCGCCTCGCAGGCGTCTCGCATCTCGCGCACCGCCGCGCCGGCGCGCCCTTGCCTGAGGTATGCCGAGCCGCGCATCACCAGACCGTGCGCGCGATGGCCTTCGGCGAGCAGCGTGTCGGCGAGCTGCTCCTCGTCGCGCACGGTGCGCAGCGTCAACTCGCGCGCGATCCGCGGCGCGTCGACCATCAGCGATTCGCCCAGCAGGCTGTAGTTGACCGGCGCACCGCCATCGAGCTGCGCCGCGCGCGCCGATTGCACGACCACCTGCTCGCGGCCGTGCACCTCGGCGTAGGCCTCGTCGTGCAGTCGCACGAGCTCGTCGTGCATCGACTTGAGCGCCTCGAAGCTGTCGATGAACGTCGCCTGCTTCAGCTCGAGCAGGCAGCGCTCGCGCGCTGGCGCCAGCACATCGATAGCCAGCTCGAGCGCGCCGGCGCCGAACAGCGCGCGACCGAGCTCGAGCCCCTGCTCCGAGGTCAGCTCGCGCCGCAGCGCGCCGATGTGCTCGCGCGCCTCGTCGACACGCTCGTGCGCGAGCAGCAGCAGCGCCAGCTCGACGCGCGCCTCGTCGGCCACCGGCGAGATCGCGAGCAACCGCTCGTACGCCGCGATCGCCTGCTCGTGCCGCCCGTCGAGCTGCTCTTCGAGCTCGGCGAGCAGCGCCCACGCATCCCAGTGGCTCGGTGATGCGCCGGTCGCGCGCTCGAGGGCTTCGCGGACAACGTCGTCCTCGGCGCCCTCCTCCATCAGCGCCTCGGCAACCTGCACCCAGCCATCCGCGCGCTCCTCACCATCGGACAGCCCATCGAGCGCAGACGCTTCAACCGCGACACGCGCGCTGCGCGACGCGAGCGCCCGCTGCACCGCCTTCTTGACGCGACGTTTGCTGAACAGTCCCACGCCGTACGAGCTCGACCCGCGACCCCGAGGCCCGAGGCCCGAGGCCCGAGGCCCGTGTCGCTAGGCGGCCAGCGCCGCCACCGCCGGACGCGTCTCGTGAAAGAGGTCGAGCACGTGATGCCGCGCCGGCCGCTGATGACCCGCACCGATGGTCGCGAGGCGATCACAGATCGCGCGGTTGACCGGCGTCGGCACGCCGAGCCGCTCGCCGCGCTCGACCACCTCGCCGTTGAGGAACGCGATCGGTGGCTCGCGCCCGCGCTCGATCGCCGAGAGCATCGACGAGCGCAGGCGCCGATAACGCAGGCCGACGGCGAGCAGCATCGCGTGCTTGCTCGCCAGCCCCATCGAGCCGATGACCTGGCGCCGCTCGTCGCGGGTCAGCGCCATCCAGTCGAGGTCGAGCGTGCCCGAGACTTTCTCGAGCTTGACGTCGAGCCGCTGCGCGACCGTGACCACCTCGCTCATGATCTCGAGCGCCAGCCGCCGGATGTTGCGCTTCTGCACGAGCCAGCCGAGCCGCTCGCCGGAGAGCGCGCCGAGCGACGAGATCGTGCAGTTGAGCGCGAGCTTGCTCCAGCGCGCGCCGGCGAGGTTGTGCGTGCGCTGCACCTCGCCGATGGCCTCGAGCGGCGTAGCCAGCGCGTCGAGCCGCACGTCGTCGCGTCCGTCGAGCCGCCCGAGGGTGAAGCCGCCGCTGCTGGTGCGATCGTAGACGCCAGGTTCGACCATCGAGGCGCCCCAGGCGACGATGCCGCCCACCACGCGCCCCGCGTCGTTGGCGACGCGCGCCACGCGCTCTTCGCAGAGCCCGTTCTGCAGCACCACCAGCCGCCCCTCCGCGCTCAGCGAGGGCAGCGCCTGTCGCGCTGCCTGCTCGACGTCCTGCGGCTGCGTGGCGAGCAGCACCCAGTCGAAGCGCTCCTCGCGCGGCACCTCGGTGAGCGTGCGCACGGGGACGCTGCGCTCGCCGCCTTCGCCGCGCAGCTGCAGCCCGCGGCTCGAGACGGCGTCGACGACCGCCTGGTTGCGCGAGATGGCCGTTACGTCGAGGCCAAGCTCGGCCAGGTGGCCCGCGATGACGCCGCCGATGCCACCGCAACCCATCACCAGATACCGATCGCCGTTCATGAGTACCTCCGCGAAGAGCGAGCGGCGTTTTTGCCATGGAATTGGAGAATGGGCAAATGGTCAGTAACGAACCGGAATACATGAACGACGTAATCGAAGAACGCGAACCTCGAACGCGACCATTCGAAGTTCGCGTTCTTTGTTCCGTCGTTCATGTATTCTCGTTCGTCGCTGTGAATTCTCTGTTCCTATCGGCGGCCCTGTTGCTCTCCTGCACATCGGCTCTCGCCGCCCCTGACCTTCCCGCCCTACGCCGCGGCGTTCTCCCTCCGACGAGCCTCTCCTACCGCATCGACGTGCGCCTCGACCCCAAGTCTCGCGCCCTCGAGGGCACGGTGCACCTGCGCTGGCGCGCCCCCGCCTCGGCGCCGGCGCCGATCCGTCGCGTACCGCTGCACCTCTACCTCAACGCCTTCGCCCACGAGCAGACCACCTGGATGCGCGAGAGCCACCGCGGCTTCGACATCGGCGAGTTTCTCGGCCGCTACCCCGACCCATGGGGCTACAGCGAGCCCACCGCCGTGCGGCAGCGAACGCGTGCGGGCACGCTGCGCGCCGCCATGACCTATCCGATCCAGCCCGACGACGGCAACCCGCTCGATCGCACGCTGGTCGAGGTGATGCTCGTCGAGCCCCTCGCCCCGGGCGCCACCCTCGAGCTCGTCATCGACTTCAAGGCGCGCCTGCCGATCCCCATCGCGCGCACCGGCGGCCTCGACGACTACTTCCTCGTCGCGCAGTGGTTTCCCAAGCTCGGCGCCTATGACACGCGCCGCCAGCGCTTCGTCGCGCGCCAGTTTCACGGCCCCACCGAGTTCTTCGCCGACTTCGCCGACTACGACGTCTCCATCGACGTGCCCAGCGGATTTCTCGTCGGCGCCACCGGCGCGCGTGTCACGCCGCGCAAAAAGCCCGCGCCAGGCCGCCGCCTGCTGCGCTATCGGCAGCGCGCCGTGCACGACTTCGCCTGGGTCACCGGTTCCGCGCTCGTCGCCGAGAGACACGCGCATCGCCCGGCCGGCGGCGGTCCCACCGTCAACGTGCGCTACATCGTGCCGCGCGGCACGGCACACCAAGTGACGCGCTGGCGTCGCGCCGTCGAGGGCGGCCTCGACGTGCTCAGCCGCCGCGTGGGCCCCTACCCCTACGCCACGCTGACCGTGGTCGCACCGCCGTGGCGCGGCCGCAACACCAGCGGCATGGAGTACCCCACGCTGATCACCGCGATCGTCGGCGACGACCTGCTCGACAGCTTCCTGCTCGCCGACAACAAGGTGCCCGAAGAGGTCGCCATCCACGAGCTCGGCCACCAGTACTTCTACGGCCTGCTCGCCTCCAACGAGCAGGTCGACGCGTTCCTCGACGAAGGCTTCAACTCCTACTGGCACGTGCGCACGTCGCTGGCCGTCTTCGGCCGCGAGATCGGCCACGTGCTCGGCCGCTCGCTCTCGTCGCTGACCCGTATGCAGGCGGGTCTCTCTCGCCGAGTCGGCGCCATCCGCGAGGCGGTGCTGCGCAGCCCGTCGAACCTCTTCTACCCGGGCACCGCCGTGGCGCACATCTACTTTCGCCCCGCGCTCACACTGCGCACCGCCGAGCGCCGCTTCGGCCGCGCCGCCATCGACCGCGTCTTTTCGACCTACTACGCGCGCTACGCCTTCGGCCACCCCAAGCCCGAGGACTTCCTCGCCGTCGCCCGCGAGGTCGGCGGCGAGGCGCTCGAGGCGTTTCTGCGCGAAGCGTTCACGCGCCGCGACGTGCCCGACTTTCGCGTCGACGCGGCCAAGACCGCGCGCTGGCGCTCGCCGCGCGGCCGCTTCGTCGTCGGCGGCACCACGCACACCATCAAGACCGACGACAGCCGCGACAAGCGCGACACGGGCCTCGATCGCCGCGCACGCGAAAAAGACGGCTACGTCTGGGTCGAGGTCACCGACCCCGGCGCCGTCGGCCTCGCCGGCAGCGTGCGCTGGCGTCGCTTCAAACCGCGCGGCGACAAGCGCGACAGCAGCCGCGCAGCCGCCAAGCGCGAAAGCCGCGCGCGCCGCTACTACGAGAGCGTCGTTCGCCTGATCGGCCCCGGCTGGAAGCACCTCCCGGTCAGCGTCGAGCTGCGCTTCGACGACGGCGCGCGCGTGCACGATCTCTGGGACGGCCGCGCCACCTGGCGCGCCTATCGCGTCGTGCGTGCGGCACGGCTGGCCGAAGTGCGCATCGACCGCGCCGGCGACATCGCGCTCGACGTCGACCGCACCAACAACGGCTGGCGTCGCGTGCCCGAACGCGGCTTGAAGCGCGATCTCGGCCTCTGGTCCACCGCCATCGGGCAGTGGTTGATGACGGCGCTCGGGGCGTGGCTATGAGCGAGACCAGCGACCGCTTCGCCCCGCGCTCCGATCGCTTCTACCGTCCCGCGCTCGCGCTCGCCCGCGGCGCCCTCGTGCTCTGCGGCTGGCGGCTGCTCGTTCGCGCGCTGCTGACCCTTCCGCTGCTGCTGTCCGCCTTGCAGGTCAGCGGCGCGCTGGCCAGGCGGCCCTACTTCGCCGACGCCAAGCTGCCCCTTCCCAGCGTCGTGCTGCTGCACGCGTTCACCAAGCTCGCCTCGCTGCTGCCGCTCGTCGCCGGCCTGGCGCTTTTGTGGCTGGTCATCGAGCAGCTGCTCGCCGGCGGCGCCCTGAGCTGGCTCGATCCGATGCGCCTCTCGCGCGAGGCCGTGCACCACGACACAGCCCAGCCGTCGGCCTCGCGCACGTTGGCCCGCGACGGCCTCGCGCACCTCTTCGCGCTGCTGCGCGTCTCGCTGTTCGTGGCGACGCTGCTGTTTCTGACCCAGCGCGGCCTGAGCCTCGCGCGCTCGTCGATCGCCGACAGCGCCGAGCTGGCCGGCGCCAGCGGCGCGACGATCATGCTCACGCTGCCGCTGCTGCTGACGCTCGCCTTCCTTCTCGTCACCGTCGTGCTGTCGAGCCTCGCGTTGCATACGCGCGCGATCACCGTCGCCGACGGCCGGCGGCGCGTGCGGCGCACCGCGCTCGTCGCGCTGCGCCTGTGGCGCCGTCACCCGCTGCGCTGGCTCGTGCCCGGCCTGGTGCGCTTGCTGCTGCTCGCCGCCGGCGCCGCGCTGCTCTTCGCCTGGCGCCAGAGCGCACCGCGCGGCGCCGCCCTCGCGGGTTTTGCCGCCGCGTGGCTCGGCTACCTCGTGCTCGAAACCTATCTCTGGTATTGGCTGCTGCGCGCCGCGCGCCTGCTCTACGCCGGCCGCCGCGCCGCCGCCTTGCGCGACGTGCCCGACGCGCCGTGGGGCGTGCTGCGCCTGCTGCGCTACTTGGCGTTCTGGAGACGGCGCACGACCTCGGACAGCACGGCCACGCCGTAGCCGGTGCCGCGCTTGTCGGGGAAGGCCGGGCCCGCCAGGTCGAGGTGCAGCCAGTCGACCTTGGTGCCGTCGAGGTGCCAATAGATGAACTGGCCCGCGCAGCTGGTCTGCGCGTTCATGCGGTTCTTCACCGAGTTGCGCATGTCGGCCACCTCGCTTTTGAACTCCTGCTTGAAGAGCTCCGGCGCGAAGGGCAGTGGATGCGTCAGATCGCCGGTGAAGCGCCCCGCCTCGATGGCGATCTGCTCGAGCTCGGGGCCGTTGGCGATGATGGCGCCGTGCAGCACGCCGGTGGAGACCAGCTGCGCGCCGGTCAGCGTGGCGGCGTCGATGATCGTGTCGGCGCCGAGCACGCGCGCCGCGAACGAGACGCCGTCGGCGAGACACAGCCGGCCCTCGGCGTCGGTGTTGTTGATCTCGATCGTCTTGCCCGAGTGCGCGCGCAGGATGTCGTCCGGCTTGAACGACGCCGGGCCGATGGCGTTCTCGGCGAGACACAGCACCAGCGAGAGGCGGTGCGGCGTCCCCGTGCGAACCAGCACGTCGAAGGCGCCGAAGACGGCTGCCGCGCCGCCCATGTCGCACTTCATGCCGCTCATGTGCTCGCCGGTCTTGATGTTCAGACCGCCGGTGTCGTAGGTCACGCCCTTGCCGACCAGCGCGACGTGGCGCGAGCCCTCGACCTCAGGATCGTAGGACGCCACGAACAGCCGCGGCGCCACCAGGCCGGTGCGGCCGACGGCGTGCAGCGCGCCGAGATCGTGTGCGAGCAGCTCGTCGCCGACGATCTCGGTGATCTCGACGCCCGAGAGGTCTGCCAGCCGCTCGCGCGCCGCGTCAGCGAAGGCGGCGGGGTGAAACTCGCTCGGCGGCGTGTCGACAAACGAAGCCGAGCGGCGCGCCGCGTCCACCGTGGCCTTGACCACGTTGTCGACGTCGATCGGATCGCCGGCCTTATCGACGCACAGAACCTGCACGCGCGCGCGGCTCGGCCGCTCCTTGGCGCTGTAGATCGGCAGCGTGCGCCCCACGGCGTTGCACGCCGCCAGCGCGTGCTCCTTCTCCTCGAGCAGCAAGACCACCGCCGTCTTGCCGCGCTCCTCCGCACCGCTGCTCTCCATCACGCGGCGGATCATCTCCGCGCGCGACGGCGCGTTGTGGTGCGAGACCGTGTCGGGCAGCACGCCGAGGCACAGCCGTCGCGGCTCTCGGCCGGTGAGCGTGCTGGCGCTCGATCCGAGGTCGCCCGGCTTGGTGTCCTTGGCCAGCTCGAGCACCAGCTCGCTGGTGCGCTTGTCGAGCAGCTTCTTGGGCAGTCGCGAGGCGGTGAGCGTTCGGGCGGGCGCGATCAGCACGAGCGTCTTGGCGCCCTTGAGCAGCGCTTTGAGCGTCTTGGCGAAGGTGAGCGTCATGGCGCAGAAGTATGCCAAAGCTCACGCCATCGTGGCTACCCTTCGCGCGGCATCATCGACTCAGCCCCTCACGATAGGTAGCCGTGCTCGTCAGGCGTCAGCAGCGGCGGGAGGCTCTCGTGCGGCTCGCGCAGCGTCTGGCGCAGGTTGACCTCGATCATGCGCGAGAGCGCCGACAGCGGCAGATCGTTGTCCTCCACGCCGAAAGGCTGCTCGATCTCGTCGCCGATGGCGTCGAGGCCGAAGAAGGCGAACGAGATCAGCGCGACGACCACGGGTGTCATCAGGCGCACCGTGTCGACGATGCCAAACGGCAGCGCGAAGCAGTAGAAGCCAACCAGCCGGTGGATCAGCACCGTGTAGCTGAACGGGATCGGCGTGCTCTTGATGCGCTCGCAGGCGCCCTGGATGTCGGTCAGCTTGCCCAAGGTCTGCTCGATCTGACCCATGTGGTAGGCGTTGACCCAGCCGGCAGCCCACAGCGCGCGCGTGCGCTCGCCCATGCGCAGCAGCATCGCGATCGGTCGGTTGTGCTCGCTGGCGAGCGCTTCGAGCTCTTCGGCCGGCAGCAGCTCGGCGAGCTCTTCGGGCTGCCACTGATCGCGCAGGTGCATGCGGAAGGCGTGCACGTAGGCGATGCAGCGGTAGGTCATCTCGCGTCGCGCCTCGGCGAGCTTGTCGTGACTCTCCGACTCGGCCGGGCTCTCGCGACCAGGCTGCGGCCCGAGCAGCGTCTGCATCTGGCGCGCGAACGAGCGCGTGGTGTTGACCAGCGCGCCCCACAGCTTGCGTCCCTCCCAGAAGCGGTCGTAGCTGGTGTTGTTGCGGAAGCCGAGGAAGATGCCGAGCGCTAGCCCGATCAGCGTGAACGGCAGCGGCGTGATCGAGACGGTGAGGATCTTGTAGTAGAAGAGCAACGTCACGCCGACAGCCACGGCGACATCGACGGCGAGGCGCAGCCCGATCTTTCTCAGCACGCTGCCGCGCAGCGTGAAGATCAGCGTGAACCAGGTAAATTCTCGGACGATCATGGATCGCGCACCATAGCGCAAAAGGCCGCGCGTCGCGGTTTAGAATGCGCGCAGGTGCGTTTGCCCTCGCTCACTTGGGATGTCGATCCGGTGCTGCTGCCAGGCGGCGCGCGACCGCTGCGCTGGTACGTGTTGTTTCTCGCGGCGAGCCTCATCGGCGGCTTTTTCTTGTGGCGCTGGCAGATGCGCCGTCGCGGCCACGACGAGCTGCTCGCCGCGCGCGCGCTGCCCTACGCGCTCGTCTCGGTGATCGTGGGCGCGCGCCTCGGCCACTGCCTCTTCTACGACCTCGAGCGCACGCTGGCAGACCCGCTGTTCGTCTTCGCGCTGTGGCGCGGCGGCCTCGCTAGCCACGGCGCCGCGCTGGGCCTCGTCTTCGGGCTGTGGCTCTACGCGCGCCGCGAGCGGCTGCCGCTGGCCGAGGTCTTCGACAGCGCCAGCTTCGGCTGCGCCCTCGGCGCGACGCTCGTACGCGTGGGCAACCTGTTCAACTCGGAGATCGTCGGGCGCCTCACCGACCAGAGCTGGGGCGTGCGCTTTCCGCGCTTCGACGTGCACGGCGTCGCGCCGCTGCGTCACCCGAGCCAGATCTACGAGGCGCTGCTCGGCGCCGCGGTGCTCGCGCTGCTGCTATGGGTCCAGCGCCGCTGGCCGCGCCACTCGGAGGGTCTGCTCGGCGCGTTGTTCGTCACGAGCTACTTCGCCGGGCGCGTCGTGGTCGAGCGCTTCAAGGCGCACCAAACACTGGCGCCGGATGCGCTGCTGACCATGGGGCAGTGGCTGAGCATCGCGCCGCTGGCCGCGGGCGCGCTGTGGCTGGTGCTTATCGCTCGTCGAGCGCGCGCGCGATAGCCTCGTCGCTCCAGGCCGTGGTCGCGCTCGTCCCGAGCCCGGTGATGTGCGCCAGCGGCAGGCCGAGCACGGTGGGCGCCTCGTCGGGCGCCAGCTCGGGCATCGGCTCTTCGACGATCTCGAAGCGGCCGCGATCGAACGGCACACCAGGCGCCGCTTCGACTTTGACCAGCCGCTCGCGCTTGCCCTGCTTCTCGAGCTCGAGCGCGCGGTGAATGCAGTAGGGGTTGTTTCCCGGCTTGCCCACGATGCACTCGGTGGTCCAGGTGCAGCCGCCCTTGCAGATGTCGCCGTAGTAGCAGTCGCGACAGAAGCCCCACAGGTCATCGCGCGTGCGCTCGCTGAGGTAGCGCAGCTCGCGTGTCTCGGCGACCACCTTGGCGATGGGTTCCTTGTCGGCGTAGCCGCCTGTCCAGTCGGCCGACGGCAGCGAAGGACAGCCCTTGATCTTGCCGTCGGCTTCGAGCCCGAGACACCACTTGCCGGCGGCGCAGCCGCCCCAGTGCGCGCCGAGGTGCGCGCCGTAGCGCAGCAAGTGCTCGTAGGGGCCGAAGTAGCCGATGTTGTTTCCCGGAAACAGCTGCACGCCGCCGGGCTCGAGGATCTCTTGCTTGATGTAGACCAGCAGCGGGAACAGCTCGAGCAGGTCGTGGGGCTGCAGGATCAGATCCGGCCGATCGGCGCCGCGCCCCATGGGCACTGTGATCTGGATCTGCCAGGCGCGCGCGCCGATCTCCACCAGCAGCTCGGCGAGGCTCGGCATCTCGGGCATGGAGAGCCGGTTGATCTGCGTGTTGGCGGCAAGAATGATCGGCGAGGCGGCCACGCGCTCGGCGGCCTCGAGCGCGGCGCGAAACGAGCCACGCGCGCCGCGCTGCGCGTCGTGCGTCATCTCGAGCCCGTCGATGGAGACCGAGATCGAGCGCAGCCCCGCGTCGACGGCGCGACGCACGCGGTCTGCATCGAGATTGCGCGCGCCGGTGGTCATGCCGCAGACCATGCCGGCGTCGGTGATGGCGCGCGCGATGACGTCCCAGTCCTCGCGCAGGTACGCCTCGCCGCCGATGAGCGTGACCTCGCGGACGCGCATCTCGGCCAGCTGGCGCACCACCTCGAGGCACTCCTCGGTGCTCATCTCGTGCGAGCGCGCCTTGCCGGCGCGCGACCCGCAGTGCTTGCAGCCGAGGTCACAGCGCAGCGTGATCTCCCAGACGACGTACAGTGGGTGCGGGTCGGCGCGGTCGGCGTCGGTGGTGCCGCGCACGAGATGCTCGGGGTCACCGTCGTAGCGAATGCGCCGGCCACGCGTGTCCCGCGCCTCGCCCTCCGGCATCGCACCGATGGGCGGGCTCGCCTTGCTGTGCTTCTTGTCGGTCACGTGGTGCCTAGGTGCCGGAACCCGAGCCCGAGCCAGATCCGGAGCCAGAGCCCGACCCACTGCCGGAGCCGGAGCCGGAGCCCGAGCCGGAGCCGCTGCCCGCATCCGGCCCCGGAATGGGCGGAATGCCGTACAGCGGGCCGATGGTGATCTCGCGCTGGAATCCGTCGGGCAGCGTCGCCTCGGCGCCCTGATCGGGCATCGTCGTATCAGGCGTCGCGTCCGCCGCCGCGTCCGGCATCGTCTGATCGGGCGCCGCGTCCGGGGCAGGCCCATCGACGGCCCCGTCAGGGTTCACCGCGTCGACGGTGCTGTCGACCTTGCCGCTGGTCTCGGCGCTGGCCTCCTTCTGCACCATCTGATCGGCGTTCCCTGGCGTGCTGTCGCCGCAGCCGGCGTTGAGCGTCGACAGCGAGAGCAGCGCGCCCGCGATGAGGCCGCTTCGTCCGCGCGCCATCGCGCGCAGCGAGCTGAGCAGCCCTTGCTGCTCCTCGTCGGCCGGCAGCAGCTCGTCGCGCGAGACCTGCGCGCCGCAGCTGATGCACGCGGTGGTTTCCCAATCCGTCGCGCGAAGGTGCGTATTGCAGTGGGGACAGCGACAAAAACCGTGGCGGGAAACTCTGCGGACCATCCGATTCTCCTTGGGAAACTCTACCCGTATCCGCGTTCAACGGACACTCCAGGCAGCTTATTCCCCCACTCCTACTTCTTGGTCTTGGGCGCGGTCTTGGGCTTGGGCGCGGTCTTGGGCTTGGGCGCGATCCTGGGCGCGATCTTGGGCCTGAGCTTGGTCCTGGTCTTGGCCGGCACCACGACCTTCGCGGCCCCCGGCTTGAGCCGCTCCGGCCGCTTGATCGCCGGACGCCGCAGGTCGAGCCCGCGCCGCGGCGTGGGCCGCTTGGGCTTTGCCTTGCCGCCGCGCCCGCAGCAGAGGTGCGTCGAGGGCACCAGCGAAACGCGCTGCGTCGACTTGCCGCGCAGCAGGCGCAGCGAGGCGCCGCGGTTCTCCTCGAAGTACTCGACCTTCAGCTTGAACCAGCCGCGCTTGGCCCGCACCGTGGTGCACTCGCGCTTCTTGGCGTGCACACCCCAGATGTCGAGCACCTTCTTGTCGTTGATGAACACGCGCGAGCCGTCGTCGCTCTCGACGCACAGCGCGGTGCCGCCGTCGCGCGGGAAGTAGATGTAGCCGGTGTAGCGCACGCTCCAGCGGTCGCGGCCCACTTCGGGCACCGGTCCCGCGTTGGTGTTGAAGTTGATGCTGCGCTCGTCGCGCTCGGCGACCTTCTTGTTGAACTCGACGCCGGCGAAGTACTCCGCGCGAATGTAGCCGCGCTGCGTGATGACCTTGGTGTCCTTGATCGGCTTGAGCGGCCAGGTGGCGACGATGTAGCCGCCGCCGAGGCCGAAGACACCGAGCAGAACCGCCGCCACCAGCAGCAGCTTGTTGCGCCGCTGGCGCTTGCGCTCGGACGCCGTGGTGAAAGCCGCCGTCAGATAGCTCTCGACGGCGCGCATAAGCAAGTGCACGCGCCGCAGCAGCTCGCGCCAGGGCAGCCGCGCCTCGTCGTCGTCGAGGGTCAGCCACAGCCCTTTTTGTGCCTGCTCGGCGAGGGCCACCAGCTGCACGTACGGCGTCAGGCCACTCGGCTCGAAGAAGCCGCTCGGCGCGAAGAGCGTATCGAAGCGCCGCAGCGAATCGGCGTCGCCGGTGAAGCGCTCGCCGCGCGTGGCGAACAGGAGCGCCAGCGCCTCGGCGCAAGCGCGCGCGGCGAAGTCGAGCGTCATGTGCAGCGGGAACGGCGAGGCGCGCGAGAGAAAGTCGACGCTGTACGCCGCGTCGCGCGCGGCGCGCTGGACCAGCTCGCGGCTGGGGCGCGGATGCTGCGTGCGCGCGCGGTAGAGATCGAGCAGCGTGAGCCGCCCCTCGCGCTCGTCGAAGAGCGTCAAGAAGCGCTCGGTCTCCGCCGCCGCGCCGATAGCTCTCCACTCGGCGGCGTTGTAGATCATCGGCAGCGCGGTGAAGCCCTCGCGCGCCGATTCGGCGACGATCGCGCCGGCCAGCTCCACCTGCTGCTTTTCGCTGAGCTTGCCGCTGTAGCCGATCAACAAGAGCGCGCCGTCGCTTCGCGGCGGGCCGGCGAACAGCGCGTCGAGCGTCTGGAAGCGCTGCAGCAGGCGCTCGACGAGCGCGTTGACCTCGTCGCTGTTTTCGTGCGCGACGAGCGCGGGCTCGGGCTCGGGCTCGGGCGCGACACTCGGCTTGTCGGCCTCGGCGCTCGACGCCTCGGCCTCGGCGCTCGGCGCGGCCTCGGCGCCCGGCGCGTCGGCCGAGGCGCCCGGCGCGTCGGCTTCGGCGCTCGGCTTGTCGGCCTCGGCCTCGGCTTCGGCGCTCGGCTTGTCGGCCTCGGCTTCAGCGCTCGGCGACTCGGCCTTCGGCGACTCGGCCTTCGGCGACTCGGCCTTCGGCGACTCGGCCTTCGGCGACTCGGCCTTCGGCGACTA
>JAGQIK010000234.1 GCA_020431405.1 Myxococcales bacterium | reverse complement strand
GTGCGGGACGAACAACAACGCGTGTGCGAGCAAGATGTGTCGCGACGGCGTGTGTTGTACGAGTGACTGCAGCGGGACGTGCGAGCGCTGTGACAGCACGGGGACGTGTGTGCCGGAGCAGGCGGGGTCGATGCCGGTGGGCGACTGCGAGGTGAGCGGTCAGCCGGTGGCGTGTCGGGGTAGCTGCGATGGCAATCGGGCGTGCACGTGGCCGACGGCGTCGTGCAAGGCGGGGACGTGTGGGACGGGCAGCGATGGCAGCCCGGTGGCGCAGACGTATTCGTGCAACATGGGCAGCTGTCCGGCGCAGCCCAATGGCGAGAGCAGCTGTAACTTCAGCTTGTGCAGCGGCGGGGCGTGCACGGATGGGTGTGCGACGAAGAGTGATTGTGTGGCCAACAGCGTCTGTGATCGGACGGCGGCGCACACGACGGGGCGTGGGGCGTGTGTGGATCCGACGAAGGTGCAGACGGTGGCGACGACGATTACAGCAGCGCTGGCCGGCCTCGGAACCAAGACACACATCGCCATCGGCGCAGGCACCTACAACGAGAAGCTGTCGATCGGCAAGTCAGTGACGTTGATCGGCGACGGTGCGGTGACCATCGGCCAGGGCGCGGGGCCCAACATCGAGGTGACGGCGGGAGCGGTGGCGTTGCAGAACGTGACGATCGATACGGCTATCGGATCGGGCTTGGCCGGCGTGGGCGTGCGCTGCAACGGTTCGGGCAGCGAGAAGCTCACGATCGTCGAGTCGACGATCTCGAGCAATCAGGGTGTCGGCGTGTTGTCATCGTTCTGCGATGTCGTACTTCGGCGTAACACGATAAGAACCAACACAGGCGGTGGCGTTAGCCTAGCCAACGGCACTTTCGTAGTCGTCAACGACGTGATCTTTGGCAACGGTGGGACGGCCGCCTCGGTCGGTGGCCTGAACCTGGGTACGCCATCGGTTGGAACCCTCGCTGCCTACAACACGATCACTGGCAACATCGCTCAGACTGGTGGCACCTCGGGCATCTTGTGCGGTGGACCCATGACGCTCACGAACAACATCGTTTGGGGCAATGTGATAGTCGGCGGCGGCGGTCAAGAGCAGTTGGGCTGCACGTTCACCAACTCCAACGTGCCCAACGGCAGCGGCACGAATATCAGCGCCGACCCGCTCTTCGTCGACACCACCATGGACAACTACTCCCTCAAAACCACCCCCACCCTCAGCCCCTGCATCAACACCGGCACCACCGCCCCCACCGGCGGCACCGTGCTCGACATCAAGAACAACACTCGCCCGATGGGCACCGCCACCGACATGGGTGCATACGAAGTGCAGTAAGCACCGGCCTCCGGAGCGCCTCCGACTTTCGACGCCCCCGCGCCCTCGCCTCCCACAACTCCTCGACATCTCGTAGCCCGCCGGACTGGCGCGCGCGTTGCTTCACCTCTTGCCTCGCACTACGCCGGAGGTGTGCCGTGCGCAGATCGCTCATCGCTTCAGCCCTACTAGTGCTCCTCGCGACCCTCGCCGCGCCGGCACGCGCCACGCCGCCCGCGCGCACGCAGGCGCGCATCAAGCGTCCCGCGATGGCAGTGCGGCGCAACTTCGGCGCCGGATTCATCAAGCGCGCGCGCACCATCGGCCGCTCGCGCGACGGCAAGCTCGCGCTGGTGGTGGCCGTCGACAAGCACGGCGCGCTCTGGAACGTGGAGCTCGACCTCGCCACGGGTCGCAACGTCTCGCAGCTCAAACACCTCGAGCACTACGGCAGGCAGGAAGCGCGCTTCTACTCGTCTGACCACCTCGACAGGAACATGCCGCACGAGTTCATTCGCACGCAGCTCGGCGAGCCGGCCCTCACGCGCAGCCACAAGCACCTGCGCGTGGTGCTGCCCGGCACCGAGCTGGGCGTGCCGCGCGCCACCGTGCTGGTCGGTCTGAAGAAGCTCTTCACGGGCGCCGGGCACTGGGTCAGCACCGACAAGAACGTGCGCGTCGAGCGCCTCGAGCCGCAGCGCCTGCCCGCCAAGAAGTAACCGCGCTACTACAACCAAGGGCCCCCTACGGCGCCAAGTCGCCGATCATCACGCCGCCCGTGACGTCCTGGTAGGCCTTGGAGCCGCCGACCAGATAGAAGTGCCCGCGCCAGTACGGCACGTGGTGCATGTGCGAGCGCCCCTCAGGCGCCGTGGCGTTGGCGCTCTCGAGCTTGACCGTCGACGGCGACGCGAGCGACGCGCGCAAGGCCGACGCGTTGTAGCTGGCGTTGGCCCCCGTGAGGTTGAGCCCGCCGAACAGAAAGACGCAGTCGCCCACGCGTGTCTGGGCGTGCGTCGAGAGGTTGGCCACCAGATCGCCGACCTTCTCGAACGTGCCGAGCTTGCCGTCGCTGCCGATGGGCGCGCGGATCACGTCGAGATGGTTCTGCGGCTGGTTGTTGAGCGGCGTGCCGGCGAAGCCGCCCGACAGGTAGAGGTAGTCGCCGTACACGAAGCTGCCGTGGTGACTGCGCGCCGCCGGCAGCGTGCCCGCCGACCTGAAGCTCCCCACGCTGCCGTCCGCGGCGATGTCGGCGACGAACACGGTGTCGCGCGCGTAGCTGTCCGGCCCCAGACCGCCGATGGCAAACAGGTGGTCGCCGTGCAGCGCGCTCGAGAGGTGAAAGCGCCCCTCGGGCAGGCGCGCCGCCTCGGTCTTCCACGCGCCGAGCGTGCCGTCAGCCTTGATCTCTGCCGACAGCACCGGCCCGTCGATGATCGGCGTGCGCCCGCCGACGAGATAGACGCGCGCACCGCGCACCACCACGCCGCTGCCGGCCAGCCCGCTGCCGGGCAGCGCCGTCGTCGCCTCGAACGGTCCGAGCGAGCCGTCGGCCATGATCGTCGCGCGGTAGACCTCGCGCTTGATCGGCGCGCTGCTGTAGTCGTTGCCGCCGGCCACGAACAGCGTCGGCGTGCCGCTTCCGTCGGCGTTGCCGATGAACGTCGCGTGGTGGTCGATGCCGTGCGGCACCACGCTGCCCGCCGTGCGAAACGAAAGCCGCGCCGTGCACGCCGCGATAGCCGGCGCGTCCACGCCGCTGTCGCTCGCGACCGCCCCGTCGTCGCCCGCGGTCACGTCACCGGCGCCCGTATCCGCCGTCGCCGGCGCCGCGTCGGCGCCCGTGCCCGCGCTGTCGCTGCATCCGCTCGCCGCAGCCGCCGCCGCCACGCCCAACACCAACATCAACAGCAAGCCAAACCGCGTCATCGTCGCGCTCCTCTCGCTTAGGCAAGAAAGCGCGCGGGATGAGCAAGAACTAGACCGCCTGCCAACCGCTCGACATTACGCGACGCGTGCGTCGCGCTAACACGCCCGCGTGCGCACGGGCGTGCGCTCAGCTAACGGCGCTCGACCTTGCCGTCCGCGTGACGCGCGAAGCGCCCCTCGCTGCGCGGGTGCACCGGCGCGTCGCTGTCCCAAGGCCAGCCGCCGAAGCCCGTGCGGCGGTAGTCCATGATCGCCTGCTGGATCTCGGCCGGCTTGTTCATCACGAATGGCCCGTACTGCGCGACCGGCTCGCCGATGGGCTTGCCCTGCAGCATCAACAGCTCCACCGCCGCCCCGTCACCCGCCGCCAGCGCCAGCTCCGCGTCGGGGCGCACCTCGATCGCCGCGTGCGCCGCGATCTCGCGCTCGCCGACGGTCAGCGCCTCGCCTTTGAAGAAGTACAGCGTGCGACTGCTCGTCGGCTGCGCTGCCGGCAGCGTGCAGCGCGCGCCCGCGTCGAGCGTGATCGCCCAGATGGCGACGTCGTGGCTCGCGTCGGCGGCCCACGAGTGCGGCGGCGGCGGCGGCGGCACCGCGTCGCCTAGTCGCCCGGCCACCACCGTCACCTCGGCGCCCTGCGCCAGCGGCACGTGCGGAATGCTCTCGCCCCACAGCATCGCGAAGTGCGGCTCCACCATCTTGCTCGCCGCCGGCAGGTTGAGCCAGATCTGGAACAGCTCGGTGGGGTTCGGCCCGTCGCGCTCCACCAGCGGAAACATCTCCGAGTGCACCACGCCGCGCCCCGCCGTCATCCACTGCACGTCGCCCTTGCCGAAGCGCGCCGCGGCACCGAGCGAGTCCGAGTGGTCGATGAGGCCGCTGCGCGCCAGCGTCACCGTCTCGAAGCCGCGGTGCGGGTGCTGCGGAAACCCCGGCACGACGTGGCCGTGGTACATGCTCCAGCCGTCTTTGCCGCCGAAGTCCTGCCCGATCATGCGGCCTTCCAGCGAAGCGACGGGCCCCATGTCCTCGTCGCCTGCCGGGTAGGCGTCGTCGTGATGCGCGCAGAACAGAAACGGGTCGCTGGTCTGCCAAGGAAAGCCGAGCGGTCGAATGGAAATCACCATGGCGCGAGCATATCGCGTCAACTCGCGCCTGCCAGACCCACGTGGATGTCGTATGCTTCGCCGCTCTATGCAGCCGTATCTTCGATTCGTTGTCGTCGTCGCCGTCGCCGCCCTGCTGCTCTGCGCCTGCAGCGATGACAAGCCCGGCGCCGACGCGCGCCCGCTCGACGCGCGCAACGAGAGCGCCCTGGACGCCCCGAGCGACGGCGGCCCCGACGCCCCCACAGGACCGCCGTGGGTCGCCACGCTGCCGCCCACCGCGTCGCTCGCCACGCACCGCGGCCTGCGCGTCGTGCGCACCATCGTGCACTCGCACTCCATCAGCTCGCACGACGCGTGCGACGGCAAGCCACGCCTCGCCAACGACGCCCCCAACGAGCCTTGCCTGCAGGACCTGCGCGCCGCCGTCTGCGCCACGCGCATCGACGCGCTGATGCTCACCGAGCACATCGACTCGCTCTCCAAGCGCCCCTACGCCGAGCTGCTCGTGCAGCGCGACGACGACACGCTGATCAAAAAGGCCGGCAGCGACGTCGCCGTCCAGATGCACTGCAAGAACGGCCACGAGGCGCTCTTCGTGCCCGGCGCCGAGCTCAACCACAGCATGCCGCTCGGCCTCGAGCGCCACGTCGCCGGCGCCGCCGCCGACCTGCCGTCGATCTACAGCTCCATCGACCCGTCGCTGGTGCCCAAGCTGCGCGACGCGGGCGCGGTCGTGATGATCGCGCACACCGAGCAGCGCAAGATCGACGACCTCAAGGCCCACGGCCTCGACGGCATCGAGATCTACAACCTCCACGCCAACCTCGATCCCAACATCCGAGCCGACTTTCTCGGGCTGCCGTCCTTCGGTTACCTCGACGCCATCGCCCCCTTCGCCTCGCGCAAGGCCAACGCCCCCGAGCCCGACCTCGTCTTCGCCGCGTTCTTCGAAGAGGCCAAGCCGAGCCTCGACAACTGGCACGCCCTGCTCGCCGCCGGAAAGATGACCGGCGTCGCCGGCACCGACGCCCATCAGAACGTGCTCGACTTCAAGCTGCGCGACGGCGAGCGCCTCGACAGCTACCGCCGCATGTACCGCTGGTTCTCCAACTTCGTGCTCGTCGCCTCGCCCGAGCTCGACGCGATCAAAGACGCCCTGCGCCGCGGCCGAAGCTACGTCGCCTTCGAGACCTACGGCACGCCGACGGGCTTCGACTTCTTCGTGCGCGCCAACAGCACCGTCGCCGAGATGGGCGACGAGGTGGCCCTCGCCGACGCACCCACGCTGAGCGTGGCACTGCCGAAGCTCACCAGCGACAGCCCGCAGAGCGCGACCGCCCCCGAGATCGCGCTGCGGGTGCTGCGCGTCGACGCCGCCGGCATGGCGCACGTCGTACGCGAAGGCAAACCCGGCGAGGCCATCACCGACCTCGCGCTCACCGACACCGGCGCCTACCGCGTGGAGGTGCACATCACGCCGCACCACCTCGCGCCGTGGCTCGGCGAAGATCCATCGCGCTACATCGCCAAGAAGGTATGGATCTACTCCAACGCCATCTACGTGCGTTGAGACGACGCGCGGCCGCGCCCCTCGCGGCCCTCGCCGCCTTCGCCGCGCTACTCACCTTCGCCGGCTGCGCCCAGCGCGTGCGTCACGCGCGCGTGGTGACGGTGCCCGGCGCCGACGGACAGACCGCCTACTATCGCGTGGTGGTCAAGGCGCGCGGCAAGGCGGCGCTACGCGTCGGCCGCTTCGACGGGCGCCCGATGGTGATCTACTCGCGCGCCGCCGCCGCCATCGAGCAAGCGCTGGCGAGCACTGCCGAGGAGGCCGCCGCGCGCCGCGCCATCGAGCATGCCGCCCGCGCCGTCGCTCGGCGCCGCCGTGCCCGCGGTGCGTCCGCTCGAGCGCGACTCGCCCGCGCTCGTCGGCTGGTGCGCGCGGTCCGCCGCGACCTGCGGCGTCTCGCCAAGCAGCCGGACAAGCGCGCGCGCGTCGCGGCGCTGCGCAAGCTGCTCGAAGACCTCGCCGCGCTGCCCATCGGCCGCACCGACCGAGGCGCGCGATGAGGTCTGCCCTGCTCGCCGCATCGGCCGCCGCGCTGCTTCTGCTATCGGGCTGCGGCTCGCGCCTCGCCGTCCGTATCTACCGCTACCGCATGGACTACGCCGCACGCGCTGCCTACGCCGCCGCCCGCGCGCCGCGCGAGAGCTTGCGCCGCCGCGTCTATCGGCTGCGCACGCTGCGCACGCGCCTGGCCGACTACCGCGCACACCTCGCGGCCATGAGCGACGTGCTCGCCGCATCAACGTCGGGCGCGGCAGCGAGCGCCGGCGCGCCCGCCGCGAAGCGTGCGCAGGCGGCCATCGACAAGACCATCGCGACCATCGACAAAGCCCTCGAGCGCGAGCTCGCTCGCACCTATCGCGCCACGCAGCGCTACGCGCTTCACCGCGACGCCGGCCCCATCGACGCGCGCATCGCGGTGCTGTGGGGCTATCACGCCGTCGCCATCGGCAACGACGCGCCGCGCGGCGCGGTCGTGGTCGACGAGGCCAGCGGCGAGCACGCGCTGCGCGAGCTGGCCCGATCCAACGACGCGGTGTGGCGCAGCTGGGCTGCCGCTCGCGCGGCTCGGCCCGCGGACAGCCCGCTGGGCGCCCTCGCTCGCGAGCTCGCGGCCAAAACCGCCGCCGCCTCCGCCGCCGCTTCACTCGCGCCGCGCGTCAGCGACCGCTTCGCCGTCTGGATGCGTCGCGCACGCCACCTGCGCGAGCTGATCACGCGCGACCTCGCCGCCGACGACACCCGCGCACCGCGGCGCGCCCACGCGCGGCGCAGCGAAGGCCTCGCCGATCCGTTCCTCGCTTACATCGCCGCGCACCCAGAAGGCTTCAAGCCGCTCGGCAGCGGCGTCAGCGTGCGTGTACGGCGCGGCCGCTCGGTGATCGTCAGCTTCGACCGCCGATTCGGCGTGCGCGTCGAAGGCGTCGTGGCCGATCGCACCGCCGCGCTGCAGCTTCGTCGCGCCGCCACGCTGCAGACGCTCACCGCCTTGACCCACGCCATCGCCGACGATGCGCGGCGCAAGGCTCGCACGAGCCGCGTCCGCGCAAACCGCGACGCCCTGCGCGCCATTCAGCGCTACGCGCGCCGCGCGCTGCGCGACAAGCTCGACGCGAGCAACGTCGATCTGGTGATCGCTCAGCTGCGGCGACGCCTGCGCGCGCTGCGCGATCGCCACGCGCCCCGCTCGCAGATGCGTCCGCGCAAGCGCAAACGCGAGCGCGAGCGTGGTGCCAAGAAGAGCGAGCCTAAGGCGCGGCGTTGAGCGTCACCGGGACGTCGATTGTCCCGCGGCCAGCGAGCTTGTAGGTGCGGCAGGGCTTCTGCGGCGCCTGGACGACCAAGCCATCGAGCTTCTGGCCGGCGGTGAAGACCACGTCGCCCGGCCCGGGGCGCGGATCGAGCGGGTCGGCGTCGCCGTTGCAGTCGAGCAGCGCCACCAGATGGTGCGTCCCGTCCGGCACGAAGAAGTCGTAGCGCTGCGTCTTCTGCACGTCGAGCAGCACGCGCTGCCGCTCGTAGACCGTGCTCCAGTCGCCGCAGCGCGTGGCGAGCGCGACGTACACCGGTGGGCTGTTCAGCGCGCCCGCCGCACAGCTCAGCTCGACCTCGATGCGCCCCGTGAGCAGCCACGTGGGGGTGCCGCTGGGCGGCGCGGGCGGAGCGGCCAGCGCGAAACCGCCGCCGGTCTGCCCGGGGACGAGCGCCTGGCCCACATCCGCGGCGACTTTGCCGCCCGAACCGACGGGCGCCACGGGCGCTGGGCGTCTGCGAGGCGAGTCGACGCAGCGCTCGCAGCCGGGGGCGATGGTGACGTCGCCGCAGCCTGCGATGACGAGCGCGATGACGATCAGCGAGGCGATGGAGGCGGCGACGACGAGCGCGTCGGAGAGCCGGCGGGTAAGCTTGGCGTGGGACATGGCGGGCTCCTTATGCCCCTCGAACACCGCCGGCCGCGGCATCTGTTACTCCTTTTTTGTTCGTCGCCGGTTGACAGCATTCGCGCGCCGCTCATATCCGCGCCCAATGCGTGCCCTACTGGGCGAGCTTACAAACATTGGAATTTCATTCCGGGGATTGCAGGTTCGAATCCTGCTGCGGCCGAACACTTGCGGCCGCATGGCCTAATGGTTAGGGCACCGAACGTTTTCGCGCTCCCTCGACTCGCACGCATTAACTACCCCTCCCGCGCGACGTCACCGCGCGTTCAGTTGCTATAGTCGCGCGCCGCAACATCCCAGCTCGCATCGCGAAAGGAGCCGCGCGTGACGCTAAAGCTCGTCGTTTTCTACGGTTCGGTGCGCTCCGCGCGCCAGGGGATCAAGGCCGCTCGCTACATCGTCGAGCAATGCAAGCAGCGCGGCCATCAGGTGACCCTGCTCGATGCCGACGAGCTGCAGCTGCCGCTGCTCGACAAGATGTACAAGGAGTACGGCCCCGGCGAGGCGCCGCCGACGCTGCAGCGCATGGCGGACGCCATCATCCCCGCCGACGCGCACATCGTCGTCACGGGCGAGTACAACCACGCCCCGCCGCCCGGCCTCACCAACCTCCTCGACCACTTCCTCGACGAGTTCTTCCACCGCCCCTCGGCGATCGTGTGCTACTCGGCCGGCCCTTTTGGCGGCGTGCGGGCCGCCGTCTCGCTGCGACCGATGCTCGCCGAGCTGGGTATGTCGAGCATCCCCTCGGTGCTGCCGATCTCGCGCGTTCACAAGACCTTCGACGCCGAAGGCCAGCTGCTGGACGACGCCTACGCGCGACGCGCCGCCAAGTTCCTCGACGAGCTCGAGTGGTACGCCAACGCCCTGCGCGCCGCCCGCGAGGCCGACGCAGCCGCAGCCGCGGCCGATGGACGGCCGCGCGCCAGCTGCGAAGCCAAGGACGCCATCAAGGCCAAGGCGTAAAGCGCTGTTCACGCGACGGCGTCACGTGAACGCGCGTTCCGTTCGTGAAGTGAACGGCCCAACGTTCGTTCACATGCCTCTCAAGCAATCTAAATCATAGCGCTTTAGTTCTGGCACCAGCGTTGCTCTAAGTCAGGGCGTCGAACACGGAGGACGCCCATGACGAAGCCGAACCGCAGCACCGCCGCCCGCAAGACCATCCGCACCCTGATCATCGCCGGTACCCTCGGCGCCCTCAGCATGAGCACCACCGGCTGCGGCGCGCTCGTCGTCGGCCTCGTCGCCGCGGCGGCGACCAGCAGCAAGGGCGGCAGCAGCCGCAGCTATCGCGGGACCTACCGCAGCTCGAGCTACAGCGCGCGCTACACGCCGAGCACCCGTCGCAGCAGCCTCAGCGCGTCGTATCGTGCGTCGCACCGCTCGACCTATCGCTCGACCTATCGCTCGTCCTATCGCCCCTCCTATCGCCCGTCGACCAGCTACCGCTCGTCGACCTGGCGCTCGACGCAGAGCGCCTACCGCAGCATGCGCCGCACGCAGACCTTCAAGAGCAACTTCAGCCGCAGCCTCAACAACCGCCAGCGGGCGATCTACAGCAGCTGGCGCCGACGCTAGGCCCCGCGGCCGCGCGCGCGATCGCGTCTCGCTATCGAAGAGCGGATGGCTCACTAGCCAGCGTTGTCGGCGCGGACCAGCTGAAAAGGCACATGATTTCCGGGTACCGGCCCTGGAATGTCCCTTGCTGATACCTGTAGGCGTCAGTTCTCGAACCGCCACCAGCCGGAGCCCAATGTGAGACGCCTTCGCGCCTTCATCATCGCCGCGACCCTGCTGATCGGCCTCTTGGTCGCGGGCACCGCCTTCGCGCGCAACCGCTCGATCACCAACCTCAACGCCATCGCCGACGACTACTACTGGGCGCTGCAGGCGCGGCAGCTGCGGCCCAACTTCAGCAAGCGCGGCAACGAGGCGTGGGTGGCCAAGCTGCGCAACCTCGAGCTGCGCCTCAAGCACATCAAGAGCAGCAATCTCGACCAGCAGTCGCGCATCACATTCAAGATGCTCGCCGGCGAGCTCGAGACGCAGCGTCGCTACATCACGCGCGGCTGGATCAAAGAGGACATCAACGGCACCGAGTCGCCGCTGCACACGATGGTCTCCGCCATCGAAGCCTCCGAGCTGAAGAGCGTCAACGACTGGCGCTGGACCATCAAGACGCTCAAGAGCTCGGCGCGCTTCATCGACAGCTACATCAAGCTGCTGCAGCAGGGCATCGCCGAGGACCGCACGCGCGCGCGCGACGTGATCGAGTCGTCGATCAAGAGCCTCGGCGTGCTGACGAGCCGCAGCAAGCGCAAGAACCCGTTCCTCGCGCTCGAGGGCCAGCTCGAAAAGGCGCTCGCCGGCAAGCCGCAGCTCAAGGCGCTGCGCCGCGAGCTGCGCGCCGTGGTGCACGACACCGTGCTGCCCGCGCACGACAAGCTCAAGACGTTCCTCAAGAAGGAGTACCTGCCGCACGCCGGCCCGCTCGGCGCGAGCCGCGAGCGCTATCTGCATCACATGGCGCTGCACCTCGGCAAGAAGCACCGCACGCCCGAGTCGCTCGCCGAGTGGGGACGTCGCGAGGTCGAGCGCCTGCAGAAGGAGCTGCTCGAAACGGCCAAGAAGCTCGACCCCAACGTCAAGGACGTGCGCGCCTTCATGGGCCGCATCAACCGCCAGAAGAGCACCAAGTACGAGAGCGGTCAGGCGCTGATCGACGCGACGCAGAAAGAGATCACCCGCTCCAACGAGCTGGCGCGCATGCACCTGGCGCTGCCCAAGAGCAAGGTCACCGTCACGCGCGTGCCCAAGCATCAAGAGGCGACCGTCGCCGCGCAGTACATGCCCACCGGCGACATGACCGGCACGATGATGGTCAACACCGGCAAGCTGCTCAAAGGCCAGCGCCGCTACGACCTCGCCACGCTCGTCACGCACGAGGTCGCCGCCGGCCATCACGTCGCCGCGATGTACGCCGAGAAGCAGAAGGACCTGCCGGCCTATCGCGTCGGTCACGCCAACACCGCGTTCGACGAAGGCTGGGCGCTCTACTCGGAGCAGCTGCGCGACGACCAGCGCAAGGGCTTCACGCCGTACGAGCGCATCGGCTTCCTCGTCAATCACCTCTGGCGCGCGGCGCGCCTAGTGGTCGACACCGGGCTACACACCGGCGCGATGACGCGCACACAAGCCGTGCGCTACTTCCGCACGTCGACCTTCACCGACAAGGTCACCGCCGAGGCGGAGATCCAACGCTACATCGATTGGCCGGGACAGGCGCTGGCCTACTACGTGGGCAAGCGCCGCATGCTCAAGACCCGTCGCGCCGTGAAGCGCATCCTCGGCGAGCACTACGACGCGCGGAAGTTCCACGCCAAGCTGCTCAGCCAGGGCTCGATCCCGCCCGAGCGGCTGCACAAGGTGATGGTCAAGTGGGCCAACCGCCGCCTCGGACAGGTCGCGCGCACCCGCCCACGCACGCGCACGCGCGTCCGCACGCGTCGCGCTCGCCGCTAGCTCGCGGCCGCACGCCCTGTGCCACAGGCCGTGCCATGTTTGTGCCGACCGTATCGCACGCGTGACGGCACAGATCGAGCGTCTGCATAAATTCCAGCACCTTGAACCGTGGCCCGCTCCTCGCAATGTCCCTCTGCGACAAGGAGCTGGCAGATGGAAAAACTGATCACCTTCACCGCTATCGCCCTCGTGCTCTTCACGTCGCCGCCGAGCGCGAGGGCCTGCAGCAACCCCAGAACCGAGCGCACGACGAGCATCACGCCCGGTCCGCGCAGCGTCGACGTGGCGCTCGACGCCGTCATCCAGATCGCTTGGGTGACCATCGATGTGCGCGACGCCGGCGGCTGGCCGAGCGGCTGGGAGCGGCCGTACACCCTCACGCTGCGCGACGCCGACGGCAACGAGGTGGCGGCCAAGCTCGAGGATACGTTCATCGGCGGCAGCCTCACCCGCGGCATGTTGCGCCTCGTGCCGCAAGCCGCGCTCGCGCCCAACACGCGCTACACCATCGACGAGCTGCGCGACTACGAGTTCACCACCGGCACGGCTATGTCGCGCGAGACCATCCCGAGCGGCGGCTTCGCCGGCATCGTCGACGCGAGCGCAACCGAGCTGGCGCACGAGAAGTACGAGTACTGCGTGCCCAAGCACGCCGGCGCGTGCATCGACCGCCTGCACAGCGGCTGGACTTACGATCCCGTGGCGCAGCTCCAGCTCGTGGCGCCCGACGACCAACGCGAGTGGCACGTACGCGTCGTCGAGGTCACCGACGGCAGGTCGCTCGATCGCTGGGTCGGCACCGTCTACCAGAACAAGACGGTCGCGCTGCCGCTCGAAAGCGATCGCGCCTGCTTCAAGGTCTTCGCCTACACGGACAACGGCACGGTGGTCGAGAGCAGCTCGCAGCCGTGCGTCGAGCGCTCGCGCCTGAAGAAGATCGAGCGCCGGCCTGTCCCCGACATCTCCGGCTACGTCTGCGAAGAGGGTGACGGCGACTGGATCAAAAAGCCCGCGGGCGCGACCAATCCGACAAATCCGACCAACCCGACCAACCCGAGCAACCCGACCAACCCCGGCGATCCGCAACAGCCAGGCACCGCCCCGCGCAGCGGCTGCAATGTCTCTGGCGCAGCCTCGCTGCCTCACGGCGCGCTGCCCATCCTGCTGCTGCTCGGCGTCGCGCTGCTCGTGCGCCGCAGAGTTAGAACGGGATCTTGATGATCAGTCGGCCGCCGCTGCTCAGCGTGACCGCGCCGTCGAACGAGTCGTTGGTGACCAGGTTGTCGCCAGGCGACGGCGAGATCGCGGTGAAGTCGACGAAGGCGCCGATGCCGACAAACGACGTGAACATCAGATCGGCGCCCACCTGCACGTTGAACGCGGCGCCGATGTGCTGGTAGCCGGCGATGCCGATGCCCAACGAGGTCCATATCCCGAGGCCGCCGAGCCCGATCGGCTCGATCCAGTAGGTCAGTCGATAGCTGCCGAGGATCGCCCCGAAGCCACCCCACTCGCCCTCCTTGGCGATCTCGCCGAAGATCATCAGCTGCCAGGTGCCCGTCAGCTGCGAGTCGGAGAACGGGCTCTCGTAGCCGAGGATGCCGCCGGCGAGCGGATTGTGGCGCAGCCCTTCGACGCGCGTGTCGCCCCAACCCATGTGCTGTCCGCCCATGCCGGTGAGCACGAGGCCGCGGCGGCTCGCCTGGCGCGTGGGGGCAAGCTTGATCTGCGGGTCGGGCGCGTCGAAGGCCAGTGCGCGCGAGCAGGGCGCCATGCACAGCAGGATCAACAGCGGAAGGCTCCGCCTCGCCTTGGCAGGCAATAGAACGCGCGGCGGGACCGTCTCGATGGCATGCATAGCGACCTCCGTAGTCGTGGCCCTCTCGTGCATCGGCCGCGCCATGCGCGAGCGTCGCTAAGCTCGCGAGAATGCTCGCGCGCGCGAGCGGCTGTCCCCTGGGACAGTGTCTCCCCTCGTGTTAGCGTGCGCGCCATGCGCCTTCGTTCGTGTCTGCTCATCGCCGCGCTGATGGCTTGCGCCGAAGCATCCGCCGCGCCGGCGCCCAGCAAGCTGCCCGACGGCAAGCCGATCATCGCCTGCGCCAAAGCCCCCGAGGGCATGGCGTGCATTCGCGGCGGCCCCTTCCTGCGCGGCACCAACCGCAAGTGGCCGCGCAACGCGCGCCCGCAGGCGACGGTGTGGCTGCAGACGTTCTACATGGACAAGACCGAGGTCACCGTCGCGGCCTTCAACGCGTGCGTGAAGGCCAAGAAGTGCAAGCCGGCCAAGACTTGGTACAGCGACTACTCGCGCCCGCGGCAGCCGAAGGTCGGCGTCAGCTGGTTCGACGCGCGCAACTACTGCCGCGCCATGGGCAAGCACCTGCCGACCGAAGCGCAGTGGGAGAAGGCAGCGCGCGGCAGCGATGGGCGCCTCCATCCGTGGGGCAACCAGCGCGCGACGTGCAAGCGCACCGTGATCAAGGACCACCGCGGGCGCTCGTGCGGCGTCAAGAAGCTCAAGGGCAAGCACCCCGAGAAGGGACGCACGCTGGTGGTTGGCTCGCGCCCGCCCAATCAGTTCGGCATCTACGACATGGCCGGCAACGCGCAAGAATGGGTCGCCGACTGGTACACCACGAGCTTCGCGCGCTGCGGCAAGGATTGTCTCGGCGTCGATCCCAAAGGCCCCTGCGGCGGCGCCGACAAGTGCCCCGGCTACAAGCTCAAGATGGTGCGCGGCGGCTCGTGGTACTGGCCCGCCGAGCACGCGACGTGTGTCTTTCGCCGCCCGCACGTGCCGAAGAACCGCCCCTACCATCACTTTGGCTTTCGCTGTGCTGCTTCGGTCGACGAAGCGCGCGCGCTAGCCAAGTAGCCGACAAGCCGAGAAGCCGAGGAGACGACGACGATGCGCGTGATAACTGCCGCCGCGAACCTGCTGCTCTCGCTCGCCCTGTGCACCGCCAGCGCCGGCGTAGCGCTCGCGTTCAAGCCCGCGCCGCCGCGAGACGTGATCCGCTACAGCGACAGCAAGACCAAAGCGCAGCTGGTGATCCGCAACAAGGACTGGCGGCCCACCTCGGTCGAGGTGGTGATCGGCAAGAAGCGCTATCGCTGGCCCAAGCCGCCTAGCCTGCCGGTGACGGCGCGCATCTCGTCACGCGCCAAGCGCGTGGTGCTGCTCGGCGGATACGGCGACGGCTGCTCCGACCTCGGCAACATCGAGATCTACAACTTGCGCGGCAAGAAGATCGCCGTTCATGACCTGCGCAAAAAGATCGCTGGGCTGCAGAAGACCTCGCAGGCCTACACGCGCATCTGCTGCCCTTGTCGCTGGCTGCACAAGATCGAGCTCTCCGCCAACGGCAAGCGGATGCGCATCAACGTCTGCAACAAGCACCTCGTGCGCATCGACCTCCTCAGCGGCAGGCTGAAGGTCATCAAGTAGCGGTAGAGGCGCTCAGGCCGCGCGGCGTCTTGACCGACAGCAGCTGCCTTCGCCGCACCGACTCGACGAGCATCGTCAGCACACCGCGAAGCAGCGCAGACCACGCGCGCGCGCGCTTGCGCGCTGGCTTGCCGCGCGCCATGCGGTGGATCTGCTGCTGATACCACACCATCTCGGAGACGAAGAGCTCGTCGACCTGCTTGATGCCGGTCTTGATCGTCGGCAGCTGCACCGTCGCTGCCTCGCCAGCGAGCACGCGGCGCGGCAAGTCGGGCTCGACCACCAGCGCACGCGCGAGACCGACCATGTCTACCGCACCGCTCTCGACGGCGTCGGCCATGCCGGCGGCGCTGCGAAAGCCGCCGGTGACCGCCAGCGGCACGTCGACCTCGCGGCGCACGCGCTCGGCGAAGGCGATGAAGTGCGCCTCGCGCGCGGCGGTGCTCGCCTTGACCGGCGCTGCGCCGCCTTCTTCGCTGCGGGCCGCGCCCATCATCGCCGGCTTTTCATAGCTGCCGCCCGAAAGCTCGATCAGATCGATGCCCGCTTCGGCGAGCGCGCGCACCGTCGCGAGCGACTCGTCCTCGCTGAATCCGCCGCGCAGAAAGTCGGCCGAGTTGATCTTGATCGCCACCGGAAAGTCAGCGCCGACCGCGGCGCGCATCGACTTGTAGACCTCGAGCGCGAAGCGACGGCGACGCTCGGCGCTGCCGCCCCACTCGTCCTCGCGCAGGTTGTGACGCGGCGAGAGAAACTGACTGACCAGATAGCCGTGAGCTCCGTGGATCTGCACGCCGTCGAAGCCCGCTTCGCGCGCGATGGCCGCCGCGCGGCCGAACTGCTCGACGATGTCCCAGATCTCGGAAGACGACAGCTCGCGCGGCGGGTTGAAGAAGCGCTGCAGCTTGGGGTCGAGCGCGACCGCAGAGGGCGCGACGGGCTCGGCGCTCACCAGCTTGGGCACCTGCTTGCCAGCGTGGTTGATCTGCACCCACGTCTTGGCGCCCGCCGCGCGACCAGCCCGCGCCCAGCGCGCGAGCAGGTCGAGGTGCTGGCGATCGTCGAAGGCGATGGCGCGCGCCTCACCGACGGCGCGCTTGTGGACGAAGACGTTGCCGGTGACGAGCAGGCCGGTGCCGCCTTCGGCCCAGCGCTGATAGAGCGGCGCGAGGCGCTCGGTGGGCTCGTTGCTCAGCGTGCCGAGCGTCTCGCTCATGGCGGACTTGATGAAGCGGTTGGGCAGCACGGCGCCGCAAGGCAAAGTCAACGGGCGAGCGAGGGTCTCGGCGGGCGTGGGCGTGGTCATCGGCGTCTCCGGTGTCCTGTGTGGCGGGTCTGCCGATAAACTGACCGGTCGTCTTGAAACAGTCAACCCCGCGGGGCGAAGAAATCATCGAGCAGGAACGCGACGCACGTTCGAAGGGGCGTCACCGAGCCCTCGACCTTGGCTCGAAGCAGGCTGCCTTCCCAGGCATTCCAAAAGAAATCGACGAGCTGCCCCGCCTCGATGTCCGAACGGACCTCGCCGCGCTGCTGGCTCTCGGCGATCATCTCGACGAAGCGCGCGCGCCAGATCTCGAGCGACGAGGCCATCGCAGCCCGGCAAACGTCGCTCTCATCGGCAACCTCGCCGGCGAGATTGCCGATCAGGCAGCCGGCCGGCATCTGGCCGCTCTCGTAGGCGTGGATCAGCAGCTGATAAGCGCCGCGCATGGCCTCGATGCCGCGCAGGCCGGTGGCGGCGAGGTAGGCGTCGAAGAGGGCCGCCAGCTTGTGGCTGTAGTGCTCGATGACCTCCGCCGTGAAGGTCTCTTTGCTCTCGAAGTAGTTGTAGAACGAGCCCTTGGGCACGCCGACGGCTTTCAGCAGGTCCTTCAGGCCCATGCCGTGGTAGCCAGCCTTCATCAGCTGCGTGAGGCCCTCGCCGAGCAGCTCGTCGCGGCGATGGTCGTTGCGGCGTGGTCGTCCCATCACACGAGTATGCGACCGGTCGTCTGTTAATTCAACTGTCGATCTGGGTCGCGCTCGATCGTCAAACTGACGAGACCAAGGAGACGCGCCGTGCTCTACGCCCTACTGATCCACGAGGCCGAGTCCATCGCCGAGAGCTACGAGCCCGACGAGCTCGCCGCCGTCACCGCCGAGCACGGCGAGCTGCAGAAGCTGCTCAAGGCGCAGTCGCGCTTTGTCGAGGCCAACCAGCTAATGCCCTCGAGCAGCGCCGTCACCGTCAGCGTGCGCGGCGGCAAACGGATGGTCACCGATGGGCCGTACATCGAGACCAAAGAGCTGCTCATCGGCCTCTATGTCGTCGACTGCGACGACCTCGAGCAAGCGATCGAGTACGCCGCGCGCATTCCCAGCGCGCGCAGTGGCCACATCGAGGTGCGCCCCATCGCGTACTTCGAGCAGGGCGACCCTGCCGCGCGGGGCTAGGTGATCAGCCCGATGAGCAGCCGAGCCAGCAAGTGCAGCGCGAGGATCACCACGAGCGGCGAGAAGTCGATGCCGCCGATGGGCGGCACGACGCGACGCACGCGCTCGAGCGGCGGCTCGCAGAGCTTGCCGATCTGCTGCACCAGCCGGTTCGCCTTGAGTGACGGCACCCACGATGCGGCGACCCAGACGAGCATCATCAGGCTGTAGATGTTGACGGCCAGTGAGATGAGCTTGGCGATGACGATCATACGGCTGACAGCTTAACCACCTGCGCGCCGCCCGCAACAGCGGTTGTCGCGCGCGGCGCAACGCGCGTTGCATCGGCGGTTGCGCCAGCATTCCCGGCAGTTGGCCCGCTCCCACATCGAGCGCAAGGGAACGCGCGTTGCGTACACGTGCGCGCATAGGCCGTTCTTCTACGCACTTACGGCACATCCGCGGTGGCACGGCGCGTGTATCTGACACGGGGCACACCCACCCGAGTAATGCCGCCGGACTGAATCCCGGGGCGCCTAGGAGGACTAGAACAATGACTACGAGACGCCTGTGTATGAGCGCCGTCGCTGTAGCGTCGGCCGTCGCCTTTCTCGCCGTAGCCTGCGGCGATCTGCAGCAAGACAGCGAGCCCACCGAAGCGCAGATCGAGTCGCGTCTGGCGCAGGAAAACGGCGGCGAGGTGATGAGCGATGACGTCGACGGCTTCGGTCTCGCCGAGCTGCTCGGCATCGTCGATCTCGACGCCCAGCTCGTCACCAAGCTGCTGACCGAAATCCCGCAGCCGCCCCAGGGTCTCGACGAGTCGTCGGCGCCGACGAGCGCCAACACCGCCGCCGGCAGCAACACCAGCAGCGGCAGCGCCGCGGGCAGCAACACGCCCAACAGCGCGACCAACCCCACGCCCGTTCCGCCGGTCAAGCCCTGCCCCGGTGGCGTCCTCAAAGGTCGCTGGAAAGTCGCGAGCAACACCGGGCTCGGCTTCTGGCGCGGTGGCCTGTTCAACGACGATGGCCGGCTCGTCGGCTGGCTGCGCGGCATCTTCGGCCGCGGTCGCTTCTTCGGCAAGGTCATCAGCAAGGGCGGCAAGTTCCGCGCGCTGATCGCCGGCGCCTACCACGGCGGTCAGTTCAAGGGCCGCATGTTCAACAAGAGCGGCACGCTCGCCGACGTGCATGGCGTCTACAGCAACGGCGCTTTCAAGGGCCGCTGGATCACGCGCTGCAAGCCGCCTTGCACGATCCTCTGCGCGCCGAACTACCGCCCCGATCCCAATGGCGCCTGCCGCTGCGTGCCCGTGGCGTGCAAGCCCGGCAGCTGCCCCGCCGGCGAGTACTGCGACATGTGCCCGAGCGTGTGCGGCCCGCTGACCAACGATCCCAATCGCCCCGCGAACAACGCGGCCGGCGCTCCGCAGACCTGCCCCGCCGTGTGCGGCACGCCGATCTGCAAGCCGCGCCCCACGCCCGTCCCGCCGCAGCCTGCCCCGTGCGTCTCGGCGAGCCTCGGCGACACGACCAGCTGCAAGTCGACGGCGACCTGGAAGAAGTACGCTGCCGGCGCTTGCGCGAGCCGCGGCCTCGAGCTGACGCGCATCGACTACGGCACGCCCTGCGGCCAGAACTCGGCCGGCAGCGCGGCGGCGACGGACCTGTTCCGCTACACCAAGTTCGAGTGCTGCAAGACGACCACGAACTGCCTCGACCCAGCCGACTACTGCAAGGCCGTCTGCAACGGTCAGCACGCGCCGCCCATCGCGCCCGGCTGCCCGATCCCGAGCTGCAATTGTGGTCCGAGCAACTGCCCGCCGGCCGCCGACATCTGCCGCCAGATCTGCAACGGCACCAAGCCGAGCGTCCCGGCAACCTGCCCCACGCCGGCCTGCAAGTGCGCGAGCCCTAACTCCGCCGGCACGCCCTAACAGGCTGCCGACTTGTCGCGGCGCGCGCTGGCAGCCCTGCCAGCGTGTCGCCGCCGCCCCGCCCGCCGCGCGCTATCTACACGTAAGCGCGCTCTGCCCCGCTCGGCACCTTCGTTGCACAGCAGCGCGACCGCGTCCACGTGGCGACGTCCACAGGTGCCGGAGGCGGGGCCATGCCCACAGCATCGCGTTGCAGCCCATTCGTCTTGTCGATTCTCCTGCTCGCGCCGGCGCGTGCGCGCGCGGCCGACCCGCCGCCGCCGCCTGCAGCGGCGAGCAAGCCCACCAGCGCGGCCAAGGCCAGCGAGCCTGACGCGCTGCCAGGCGAGCGTGCGTTCAACTCGTGCGTGAAGGTGCCGAGCGGGCGGCGCGTCAAGGTCACGCTGCGCCCACAGAGCTCGCTTGGCGACCTCGTCGGCTGGATCAGCGCCATGACCTGCAAGCGCTTCATCGTGCCGCAGTCGCTCGCCGCGCAGCGCGTAACGCTGCTGGCGCCGACCGCCATCGGAGCGCGCGAGGCGTACCGCGCCTTCGTCAGCGCGCTCTCGGTGATCGGGCTGACCGTCGTCGCCAGCGGGCGGCTGCTCAAGGTCGTGCCCGCCAACTGGGCCGTGCGCTCGGCGCTGCCGGTCTACCGCCACCGACAGCGCGGCCGCGTTCCACACGGCGATCAGATGGTGACGCAGATCCTGCGCGTCAAGCAGGCGCAGGTCGGTGCGCTCGGCGCGCTGCTGGGGCGGCTCAAAGGGCCCGCCGGCGACGTGTCGACCTGGCAGGCGAGCAACACGCTGATCATCACCGACAGCGCCGCCAACGTGCGCCGCATGGTGACCATCGTCGAGGCGCTCGACGAGCCGCTGCCGGGCGCGCGCATCGAGGTGATCACGCTTCGCTACGCCGACCCGAGCGAGACGGTGCGCCTGCTGAGCTCGATCTTCAGCGGCGCGGGCGGCGCGGTCGTCGCATCGCGCGGGC
>JAGQIK010000024.1 GCA_020431405.1 Myxococcales bacterium | reverse complement strand
TGCTGGCGGCGGCAGGATCTTCACCGGGCTCTTGGTGTCGGGCGTCTCGCCGGCGGTTCCTTTGGCGCGGCTCGCAGCCGCCGCGTGCGGCGACTTCATCGCGCCCTTCACCGGCTGCGCCTCGGTGGTCCCGCGCGCGCTGCCCTCATTCGCCTGGCGTTTGCTGCCGCGCCCTGCGAGCAGAAACAGCGCCGAAGCGACCGCCGCGCCGACCAGCGCGTAGAGAAGCGGGGCCATCTTTGGGCGCGCCGCGGCCGCCGGCGCCGCGGCGTGTGCGGGCGTCGTCGCGCGCGAGCCACCCGCTGGCGGCAGCGGCGAGAGATCCGGCGGCTCGGGCTCCGGCTCCAGAACGTCGGCGAGCTCCGCTGGTGTCGGCGCCGGTGGTCGCGGCGGGGGGTCAGGCCGGCGGCTGCGGCTCTCGTGTGCTGGCGCCGCCCCGGCCACGCGCGAGTCATCGGGCGCCGGCTCGGGCGGCGTTTCGGGCGCCGGCGGTTTGTGCTCGCCGAGGCGCGCCACCTGACCGCTGCCGGGACGCTTCTCGCGCGCCGGGATGACCGGCAACGTCTGATCGCCAGTGGGCGCGTGCCGAGAGGAACGCGGCTTGGCGTCCTGCTCGCTGTCGTGGCCCACCGCCAAGTCGTCGCGGCCGACAAACTCGGCCAGCTCGCTGCGCAGCTCGGCCAGCGTGCCGTAACGCTCCTCGGGGAAGGGGCCCATGGCGCGCATCAGGATCGCGCGCAGGTCCTTGGGCACCGAGGGCAGATAATTAACGCCCGAGCCCATCTCGCCGCGCCGCAATCGCGCCAGGCGTGTCGGGTTGTCGGACGAGCCGAAGGGGTGGCGATCAGTGAGACGCTCGAAGATCAGCACGCCGAGGGTAAACACCAGCGCGCGCACGTCGAAGGTCTCGCCGCGCACCAGCTCCGGCGAGGCGTAGACGAGGTCTTCCTCGAGGCCCATCTCGGCGACGAGCCCCATCAGGCGCAGCGGATTGCCGTCCTTGGGCGAGCGCACGTCGCCGGCGTCGAAGGCGCGCAACGCCAGCAGCGCGTGGAGCACTACGTCGTGCGCCGTGCGGTCGTCCGACGGGGCTTCGGCTGCCTGCCAGAAGACGTCGGCGATGGTGTTGGCCCGGGTCATGGCGGAGACGCGATCAGACTACCACCGCCGGGCGATCGCCGCATTCTCGCCGCAACGACGCCGCCATGACGCCGTGATGACGTAATCGACGTGCCACCGGGCCCGGCGGCCAAACGGTGCTAGATTGAACGTAGAAGGGATATCTCGCAGTGGTTGCGACAACTTGGCGCAGCGACGGCGGGAACCCGATCCGATCGCCGGGGTTGTGACGAAGCGGGGCATCACGTATACACGCGCACTCAGAGGCCGTGTTTCGCTCTCCATCGCACCATCTCGACGCCATTGCCTTCCAAGGCCAGGCGGAGCCTTCGACAAATGACCATGACCTCTTCTTCGCGAATCCCTAAGTTCTTCAAACGCTCGGTCAGAGAACGCGTGGCGCTGCTGCGCGAGCGTGGCGTGATCGACGACGAGGTCTACCAGACGCTGCTCGACGGCGCGCAGGTGCTCTCGCCGAGCGGCGCCGACCGCCTCGTAGAGAACGTCGTCGGAGTGTTCGGCCTGCCGCTGGCGCTGGCGCTCAACTTCCGCATCAACGACCGGCCCTATATCGTGCCGATGGTGGTCGAGGAGCCCTCGATCGTGGCGGGCGTCTCGTCGGCCGCCAAGCTCGTCGGCTCGGGCGAGGGGTTCGTTGTCGAGAGCGGCGACTCGTTGCTGATCGGACAGATCCAGATCGTCGATGTCGACGACTCGACGCGCGCGCGGGCGCGGCTGCTCGACGCGCGCGAAGAGATCCTCGAGCTCGCCAACAGCCTGCACACGCGCATGGTGGCGCGCGGCGGCGGCGCGCGCGATATGAAGGTCGTCGTGCACCCCACGGAGACCTATGGCGACATGGTCGTGGTGCACCTGCTGGTGGACACGCGCGACGCGATGGGCGCCAACCTGGTCAACACCATGTGCGAGGGCGTGGCCTCGCTGATCGAGCGCGTGGCCGGCGGGCGCGTGCTGCTGCGCATCCTCTCCAATCTCACCGACCGCGCGTTGGTGCGCGCCAAGGCGACGATCCCGCTCGAGCTGCTCGCGGGCAAAGGCTACGACGGCGCGGAGGTGCGCGACGGCATCATCCAGGCCAGCGAGCTGGCGCGCATCGATCCCTACCGCGCTGCGACGCACAACAAGGGCATCATGAACGGCGTCGACGCCGTAGCCATCGCGGTGGGCAACGACTGGCGCGCCATCGAGGCGGCGGCGCACGCCTACGCAGGGCTTGGCCGCTCGTACACGTCGCTGACGCGCTGGTACAGCGATCCCCACGGCAACCTCGTCGGCACCATCGAGCTGCCGCTCAAGGTCGGCACGGTCGGCGGCTCGATCCAGGCCAACCCGGCCGTGGAGATCTGCCTGCGCATCCTCAACGTCGACTCCGCGCGCGAGCTCGCCGAGGTGATGGCCGCCGTCGGGCTGGCGCAGAACTTCGCCGCCCTGCGCGCGCTCGTCACCGATGGCATCCAGAGCGGGCACATGAAGCTGCACGCGCGCTCGGTGGCGACGGCAGCCGGCGCGCCGGACCACATCTTCGAGTCGGTCGTGCAGAAGCTCGTCGAGAGCAAAGAGATCAAGGTCTGGCACGCCGAGCGCATCATCGCCAAGCTCAACGGGGCGGAGCCCGACGACGACAACGCCGAGCAGGTCAAGATCGCCGGCGAGGGCTGGGGCCACGGCAAGGCGATCATCACCGGCGAGCACGCGGTGGTCTACGGCGCGCACGCCATCGCCGCGCCGATCTCGCTCGCGGTCAAGGCGACGGTGGAGATCCGCAAGAGCGGCCCCGTGCGCCTGGTGATCCCCAAGTGGAGCGTCGAAGAAGAGCTCAACGGCGGCGTCGCGCCGGTGCGCGACTCGCTGCAGGAGTCGCTCGACGTGATGCTGCGCCACCTCGACCTGCGCGACCAGCCGATGCAGATCACGCTGCATCCCAACATCCCGCGCGCGATGGGCCTCGGCTCGTCGGCGAGCATGGCGGTGGCGCTGATCCGCGCGCTGAGCGAGAGCTTCAAGCTCGGCCTCGACGACGACGAGATCAACAAGCTCGCCTACGAGTCCGAGACGGTGGCGCACGGCACGCCCTCGGGGCTCGACAACACCGTGGCGACCCACGGCAAGCTGCTCGTCTATAAGCGCGGCGAGAACGGCCAACCGCCAACGTTTCGCGCGCTCGAGCCGGCGCAGCCGATTCCAGTGGTCGTCGGTATCACCGGCAAGCAGAGCCTCACCGCGGCGACGGTCGGTCGCGTACGGGAGTCGTGGCAGCGCGAGCCGGCGCTCTACGAGTCGATCTTCAAGCAGATCGACGGGCTCTCGCTCGAGGCCGCCAAGGCGATCGAAGCGGGCAACTTCGAGCGCCTCGGCGACCTGATGAACGTCAACCACGGCCTGCTCAACGCGCTGCAGGTCTCGTGCAAGCAGGTCGAAGAGCTGGTCGAGCTCGCGCGCAGCGCCGGCGCGCTCGGCGCCAAGCTGACCGGCGGCGGCGGCGGCGGCTCGATCGTCGCGCTCTGCCCCGGCCGCCAGGACGTGGTCGCCGACGCGATCCGATACGCCGGCTACGAAGCCGTGGTGGCCAACCTCGGCGAGCGCCACGAGCACCCGCGCGCAGATGACGCATGAGCCAGGCGCCGTCGGCAACGGCGCGGGCGCAACCCAACATCGCCCTCGTCAAGTACTGGGGTAAGCGCGACGCCGCGCTCAACCTGCCGGCGGTGGGCTCGCTGTCGGTGACGCTCGGCAACCTCTACACCGAGACCACGGTCACGCTCGACGAATCGCTCGACGCCGACGTGCTCGAGCTCGACGGGCTCGATCTCGACGGCGGCGAGAGCAGCGCCGAGCAGACGCGCGTGCGCGAGTTTCTGACGCGGCTGCGCGAGCGCTGCGGCGTGGCGAGCGTGCCGCGCGCGCGCGTGCGCAGCCACAACAACTTTCCGACGGCGGCAGGGCTGGCCTCGTCGGCGTCGGGTTTTGCCGCGCTGACGGTGGCGGCGGCCGGCGCGTACGGCGTGACGCTCTCGGCCACCGACGCGTCGGTGCTGGCGCGCATCGGCTCGGGCTCGGCGCCGCGCTCGCTTTACGGCGGCTTCGTCGAGATGCGCCACGGCGAGCGTGACGACGGCGAAGACGCCATCGCGGTGCAGGTCGCCGAGCGCGAGCACTGGCCGCTTCACGTGCTGGTGGCGCAGACGGCGCACGGCCGCAAGAAGATCGGCTCCACCGCCGGCATGCAGCGCACGGCTGACAGCTCGCCGTTCTACCCGGCGTGGGTCGAGGGTGCCGAGGCGGACCTGGCGAGCGCGCGCGACGCCATCGCGCGCCGCGACTTCGAGGCGCTGGCGGCGGTGACCGAGCAGAGCTGTCTCAAGATGCACGCCGTCGCCGCGGCGGCGCGTCCTGGCGTGATCTACTGGAACGGGACAACCGTCGAGGTGATGCACGCGCTGCGCGCGCTGCGCGAGGCCGAGGGCGTCGCGCTGACGTTCACCATCGACGCGGGCCCGCACGTCAAAGTCTTCACGCCGTCGGCCGAAAGCGCCGCCGCCGCACGTGTCGCGCTCGAGCGCGTCGAGGGCGTGGTCGGCGTGCTCGACGCGGGCATGGGCCCGGGCGCGCAGCTCGTCGATGTCGCCGGGGGCGCGGGCAGCTCTTGATCGCCAGCGCTCCGGGCAAGCTGCTGCTTCTCGGCGAATACGCCGTGCTCGACGGCGCTCCGGCCGCGGTGGTCGCGGTAGACCGGCGTGCCCGCGCCACGCTGCGACCGATCGACGGCGCCCACGCGTGGGTGCACGCGCCGGACCTCGAGGCGTCGGCGCAGCTCGATCTCGCGCGCTGCGCCTGGCTCGATGCGCGCGCTGGTCGCCGGCTCGAGCTGGTGCGGCGTTGCGTCGATGTTGTCGCCGCGGAGGTCGGGCACGCGCTCGCGCCGTTCGAGCTGACGCTCGATAGTGCGGCGTTCGTCGGCGAGAGCGGCAAGCTCGGCCTCGGCTCGAGCGCGGCAGTGTGCGTGGTCTCGGCCGCGGCGCTGCTGGCGCACGGCGGGCGCGCGGACGCGACGCGCGAGATCGTGTTCGAGGCGGCCCTCGCGGCGCACCGGCGCTGGCAGTCGGGACGCAGCAGCGGCACGGACATCGCGGCCAGCGCGTTCGGCGGCGTGCTGCGCTATCAGATCGGCGAGGCGCCGAGCATCGCTGCGCTGCGCTGGCCCGCCGGCGTGGGCGCTGTCTGCGTCTACAGCGGCAAGCCGGCCTCGACGTCGAAGCTCGTGCAGAGGGTCGACGCCTTCGCCGCCGCTCGGCCCGACGCCCACCGCGCGATCGCCGCGCGCATGCGCGAGCTCGCCGAGCGCGGCTGCGAGGCGCTCGCCGCCGGCGACAGCGCGGCGTTTATCGACGCCTACGGCAGCTATGGCGCGGCCATGGCCGAGCTCGGCGAGGCGGCCGAGGCGGACATCGTCTCGGCGGCACACCGGCGTATCGGCGAGCTGGTGCGCGAGGTGGGGGGCGCCTACAAGCCATGCGGCGCCGGAGGGGGTGACGTCGGGCTCGCGTTGTGCGATGCCGAGCGGGTCGGCGCTCTGCAAGCTAAGCTGCGCCAAGCCAACGTGGAGATCGTCGAGCTGGCGCTCGACGCGCACGGCCTGATCATCGAAGCATCCGAGGTGAGCGGTGAGTGACGACGCGGTCAGCAAACGCAAAGACGAGCACATCGACATCTGCCTCAACGAGAACGTCGGCTCGTCCGCGCACACCGGCCTTTCGGGCTACACGCTCGAATACGACGCGCTGCCCGAGCTCGACCTCGACGAGATCGATCTCAGCACTGAGGTGCTGGGCAAGCGGCTGCGCGCGCCGATCATCATCGGCGCCATGACGGGCGGCACGGCGCGCGCGCGCGGCATCAACCAGCGGCTGGCGCGCGCGGCGGCGCGAGCGGGCATCGGTATGGCGCTCGGATCGCAGCGCGGCATGGTCGCCGATCCGAGCCTCGCCGAGACGTTCCTCGTGCGCGATGTCGCGCCCGACCTGCCGCTGCTGGTGGGCAACATCGGGGCGGTGCAGCTCAACTACGGCGTCGACGCCGACGGCATCAACGGCGCCATGCGCGCGGTGCAGGCCGACGCCGTCAACCTGCACCTCAATGCGCTGCAGGAGGCGATTCAGCCCGAGGGCGACACGCGCTTCGGCGGCCTGGTGGCGCGCATCGCCGAGGTCGTGCCGAAGCTCGAGGTGCCGGCGCTGGTCAAGGAGGTCGGCGCTGGGATCGCGGGTCGCACGGCGGCCAAGCTCGCGCCGCTGCCTATCGCCGGCATCGAGGTGGCGGGCGTCGGCGGCACCTCGTGGGCGCGCGTCGAGAGCTATCGCGCGCCTGCAGCCAGCGTGCAGGCCGAGGTCGGTCGTCGCTTGGCGGGTTTCGGCATTCCGACGGCGCTGGCGATCCGCCAGTGTCGCGAAGTGCTCGGCGAGGAGCGCTTGATCGTCGCTTCGGGCGGCATCCGCAGCGGCATGGACATCGCGGTTGGCCTCGCGCTCGGCGCCAACGTCGGCGCGCTGGCGCGACCGCTGCTCGAGGCGGCCGCCGACAGCGAAGCGGCGCTGCAGCGCACGCTCGAGACGCTGATCTACGAGCTGCGCGTGATCTGCTTCTGCACCGGCGCGCGCGACGTCGAAGCCCTGCGCCGCGTGCGCGTGCTCGCGCGCAGCTAGCTGGGACGCTAGGACGCTAACTAGGTCGCTAGGTCGCTAGGATGCTAGTTCACTAGCTCGCTAGCTCGCTAGGACGCTAACTAGCGTCGGTGCCCACCGCCGCGTC
>JAGQIK010000233.1 GCA_020431405.1 Myxococcales bacterium | reverse complement strand
GAGAGCGGCTTCAGCGCGGTCGCCGACGGTGGCGCGGGCGGCAAGGGCGGCGAGGGCGGCAAGGGCAGCGCAGGCGGCAAGAGTGGCCTCGCGCTGCTGGTGCTTGGGCTCGCCGCGCTGTCGCGCCACGATCAGGAGCGCGCCTCGTGAGCCGCGCCGAGTTCAGCAGCGCGCGCGCGCGCGAGCTCGCCGAGCGCGCCGTCAGCGGCGAGCTGTCTCGCGACGAGCGTGCGTCGCTGGCGCGTGCCCTCGACGAGCGCGAGGCCGATCGCGAGGCCTTCGACGCGCTCTCGATGGCCATGTGCCAGCTCGAACGGCGCGAGGACGGCCTCTGCGGGGCGGCGCAGGAGCGCATCCTCGACCAGCTGCTCGCCGGGCTGCAGCCCACCGCCGACGCAGCTGCCGAGCCCGGCGCCCGCGAAGGTTTCTTCGAGCGCTGGCTCGTCGCCTTGGCCAGCGCCGCCGCCGCGCTGCTCGTGGCGCTAGGCCTTTACTATGGCCGCACCCCCGTTGCCCGCCCCGACAGGCCGCGCTTTCAGACCCGCGGCCTCACCAGCCACGCCGACGGCGGCCGCTACGGGCTCGGCATCCACTGCGTGCGCGCTGGCCGCGTGCTCGACGCGCCCGCGCGCGACGACGCGCTGAGCCCCGACGCGCGCTGCCGGGCCGACGACGAGCTGCAGCTCACGCTGACGCACGTCGCGCCGCGCGCCGGCCGGCGCTACCCTTATCTCCTGGTGCTCGGCTTTGCCGACAAAGGCGCCCCGCGCCGGCTCTATTACTATCCGGTGCCGCCCACCGGCCGCTCTGGCGCTGCGCCCGTCGGCCAGCGCGGCGAGGCCCTCGGCGAGGCGCGCCGGCTCGCGGTCAATCACCGTCCGGGCCGAGTGCGCCTGGTCGCGTTCTTTTCGAAACAGCCGCTGGACGCCTCGGCGGCGCATCGCTGGCTGGCGCAGCTCGGCTGGCAGGAGCGCGCCGACGAGCGCGCTGCGCTGCTCGGCCCTGCCGGTGACATCGTCGTCGTCTCGCGGCGCCTGCAGATCACGCCGATCAAGGAGGCGCCGCGATGAGCGCCCGTACGCTTGGATACTCACTGGCGCTCTGCACCGGTGCGGCGCTGTGCGTCTTCGCGCCCGGCTCGGCACGCGCCGCGGCCGCCGAGACCACCGTCGATCACGTGCTGATCGTCGCCAACAACAACAGCCTCGACAACGGCGTCAAGCCGCTGCGCTTCGCCGACGACGACGGCGCGCGCTACTACGAGCTCTTCTCGCGCGTCTCGCCCAACGTCTCGCTGCTCGCCGTGCTCGACAGCGACACCGCGCGCACGCACAAGCGTGCGGCCAGCGCGGCGCGCGTTCCGTGGGCGCGCGAGCTTCGCGCGGCCATCAGCCGCATTCGCGCCGCCGTCGAGCGCGACAACAACGCCGGTCGCCGAACGCGCTTCGTCTTCGTCTACGTCGGCCACGGCAACGTCGACAAGGCGGGCCAGGGCTATATCAACCTGCAAGACGTCAAGCTGCGCCGCCGAGACCTGTTTCAGCAGATCATCGAGCGCGTGCCGGCCAACACGGTGCACTTGATCATCGACGCCTGTAAGTCGTACTTCCTCGTCTCGCGCGGGCCCACCAGCGCGCCCACCAGCGCACCGACAGGATGGCGCGACGACCGCAGCGGGCGCAGCTACGGCGCCGCCGTGCGCGCCTTCCTCGCGCGCCGCACGCTCGAGAGCCACCCCCACGTGGGCGTGATCGTCTCCACCTCGGGCAACGAGGACGTCCACGAGTGGTCCGAGTTTCGCTCTGGCGTGTTTTCGCACCAGCTGCGCAGCGCGCTGTCGGGCGCCGCCGACCTCAACGGCGACGGCAAGATCGAGTACAGCGAGATCGGCGCCTTCATCGCGGCCGCCAACCGCCGCGTGAGCTATCAAGCCGCGCGCCTGCGGCCGTTTCTACGCGCGCCGCCTTCGGCGCGTCACGCCACGCTGATGACGCTGCCGTCGTCCGCGCGCGCGCCGATGCTCGAGCTCGGCGCGGCGCAGGGCGGCCGCTTTGTCGTCGAAGACGAGCGCGGCGTGCGCACGGTCGATCTGAACAAGGCGCGCGGCAGCACCGTGCGCATCGCGCTCGCGCCGCGACGCGCCTACTACATCCGGCACGGCGAGCGCGAATATCGCTTCTCGGCGCGCGGGCGCGGCCTCGTCAAGCTGGCGCGCCTTAGCTTCGGTCCGCGGCGCGCGCGGCCGCGCGGCGCCCTCGAGCAGAGCTACCGCAGCGGGCTGTTCGCCGTCTCGCTGAGCCGCGCCTTCTACGAGGGCTACCTCGCGTTCTCCGGTCTGCCCAGCGTGCGCTTCGAAGGCGTCGAGCGGCGCTACGAGCCGGAGCAGCCGGGCGCGCTCTCGCTGTCGTTCGGCTACACGCTGTCGAGCGCCCCGCTGCGTCTCGATCACATGCCCGCCGGCCTCTCGCACGGCTTCGCCGCCGGCGGCCGCTATCTGCTCGGCGAGGCACAACGTCTGTTCGTCACCGCGCGCGTCGAGCTCGGCGTCTCGCGCCACGACCTCGGCGACAGCGGCTACGACCTGCTGCGCTTCGCTGCCCTCGGCGGCTTCGGCGCCGTCGTGCGCCCGCTGTGGTGGCTCGAGCTCGCCGCCGAGGTCGACGTCGGCTGGCAGGGCATCGTCGCGCGCGGCCAAGGCACGCGCGACCTCACCGGCATGCGCTTCGGCGGACAGCTCGAGCTGATCGTCCGTCCCTCGCGCCGGCTGCCCAACCTCGGCATCAGCGTGCGCGGCGGGCTCTACGGAAACCTCGTCAGCGAGCTGTCCGATCCGCCCGAACAGGGCGGCGAGCGCGTGACGCGAGAGAAGGTCTACGCCACGCCAGAGCTCGGCGTGGGTTTGCGCTACGCGTTCTGAGCGCGTAGGTCGGCCTCGCTGCCGACATCGCGCCCGACGTCGCGCCCGCAACCACATCGTCGCCGCGCGCCGTATGGGCGATCGATGCGACGGCTCGGTCTAGCGGCGTTCGCCGCGCTGTTGGCGTGTAGCGGGCGCCCGCAGAGCAGCGGCGACGGACAGGTCGCTTCGCCGAGCGACGCCGGTGCGCCCGCAGCAGATGGCAGCACGTCATCGAGCGGCGCGTGTCCCGAGCCCGCGCCGCTCGCCCTGCACACCAGCGCGCGAGGCGACTTCGTCGTCGCCTTGCCGCACGACGCACACACGAGCGAGCTCGCGCTGCCATCGCCGCGCTCGGGCGAGGCGGCGATGCTCGTCGACTATCCACCGAGCGACGTGGCCGGCTTCGTGCTCTCGCGCGCGACCAGCCTCGGGAGCGTCGACGACGACGCCCAGGCGGCCCTTCGCCGCGTCACCGACGCCGTGGCCGCGCTCGACGGCCTCGTCATCGTGCGCGCGGCGGGCTATCACGCGCCCTCGCACGAGCAGCACGAGACACACCTCGGCGTGTTGCTCGATATCGTCGCGCCGGCACGCCGCGCCAGCGACCTGCGCGCCACGCTGATCGCCGCGCTGCTGTCGCGCTCGCCGCCTCAGCTCGCTTCGCTGCCCGCCGCCTTCGGCGACGTTTCGGCGCGCCAAACCGTACGCCTGTCGCTTTCGCGCCGCGGCCCGTCGGTGCTGCTGGCAGGCGCCGTCACGCCCACCGCGCGCTACGACGACGCATATCGCCCAAACGGCGTGCTCGTCGACGATCTGACGAGCATGCTCGCGGTCGCCCGCGCCGGATCGCACCTCGCGCGCGGCGCGTGTCTGACCTACCAGATCTGGCAGCCGGCAACCGACGTGCTGCTCGTCGTCGACAGCAGCTCGCTGCTCGCCCACCGAGACGAGATCGGCGCCCACGCCGCCACCATCGCGCTGCAGGCGCAGCAGCACGACGCCGTCACGCGTATCGCGGTGGTCAGCGCGCCACGCCGCGGACAGGCGCCGGTGCTGTGTCGAGGGCGCTTCTTCGGCCCCTCGGAAGCGGGCGCTATCCGCGGCTGCGCCCTCGACGCCGCTCGAGCGCCCGCCGCGCCACCGCCGCGCGACCCGCTCGAGGCCGCCGTACGCGTGCTCGAGGCGCTCGCCCCCGCGCCCGCGCCACGCTGGCAGCGCGAGCACCACCGTCTCGTCGACGAGCCCACACGCATTCGCCGCGGCGCCAGCGTCTCGATGGTGCTCTTCACGACACGCAGCTCGCTGACGCCGCGTCCGCCGCG
>JAGQIK010000232.1 GCA_020431405.1 Myxococcales bacterium | reverse complement strand
TCGCCGGCGCGCTGCTCGCCCTCGGCGAAGAGGAGAGCGCGCGCCCCAAGCTGCTCAAGGCGCTGACGAGCCGTAAGGACCCGGTGCGCGCGCTGGCGATCCAGATCGCAGGCGAGCTCGCCGCGCCGTGGGCCCTCGAGGCGCTGCGCGAGCTGCGCGCGTCGCGGGCCGGCGCGCGCTGGTGCGACGAGATCGACGCCGCGCTGGCCGGTCGCTGAGCGTCGCTCGGCGGGGCGATCAAACAGCGCGATCGCACGGCGCGAGCTCGGAGGGACGACGGCGCAGGCGCCGGCCGCGCGCGGTGAATGGTCCCTAGCACCTGCTCTGCGCGCGCGAGGCAGCGCGAACGAGACATTGGCGCTGGTACGGCTCGTGAATAGCAAGGGCCGAAGACCGAGGTATCCGATGTCCAACGCCCTCAGCAACGCCCCCATCAACAACGCCACGCCATACCGCGCGCACTCCGGCAGCACCACGCGCTGCGTGGCGCTTGTGCGCGGCCGCCCGTGCGCCGACACCGCGCGCGCGCGCTGCCGCCGCTGCGCCCGCCCGTTCTGCCTCGACCACGCGGTCGACCTCGCGACCAAACACTGCGACGTCTGCGAGGAGCGGCTCGCCCGCACCGCGCGCCGCGTCCGCAGCGTTGCCATCGCGGTGACGCTGGTGTGCGAGCTCGTGCTCGCCGTCAGCTCGAGCTACCTCGGCACGTCGATCGCGCTCGCGTTGGCGCTCGGCACGATGCCCGTGTCGCTGGGCATCTGCGAGACCCTCGTCGCGGCGCTCGAGCGGCGCTTTCGCCGCAAAGGCGAACACGCGTGGTGGATCGAGGACGCGCCGCCGATCGAGATCGCTCCGGCCGGCGAGCCGACCGCGCAGCGGCTGACCCGCCTCGCTGCCAAGCGTACGCGCCTGGAGAGCCCCAAGCCGATCCTGCGCGGGCCCTACGGCATCGGCGGCTAGCCGCCTCGCCCGGGCCCGGCCCTGCTCACCCGAGCAGAGAGCAAAGGCCGAGCTGCGGCAGGGCCCCTACGGCATCGGCGGGTTCTTCGGCTGAATGCTGCCGGGCTGCGTGTCGTCGCAGGGCTTGCGCGTCGGCATCTGCGCGCGCAGCCGGCGGCGGCGTCGCTGCACGAGCACCACGGTGCCGGCGGTGATGCCGCCGAGCGGAAGCAGCCACGGCAGCAGCGCGACGAGCGCTAGCACGGCGCCGCGGCCCACCGCCGCCAGCGAATCCCACGAGCGCGAGAGCGCCGTCTGCGCCTGATCGCCGAGCGTCGCAGGACGCGGCGCGACGTAGATGCGATCGACGTCGAGGCGCACGGTGAGCGTCGCCATGGCGACGAGCTTGTCGTACATGTCGAGCTTGCCCTGCAGGCGCTCCACCTCGCCGCGCACGCGCGCCAGCTCGCGCTCGACGGCGAGCAGCGACGAGACGTTGTCGGTCTTCTTGGCCACCAGCTCGAGCAGCCGCGCTTCGAGGCGGCGCTTGCTCTTGAGGCGCGCCGCCAGGTCGGTGTACTGAGCGGTGATGTCCTCGCTGTTGATCGTCTCGTGGGTCAGCGTGCCGAGCTTGGCGACGCGCTCGGCGATGCGCGCGAAGCCGTCGGCAGGGATGCGCAGCACGAAGGTCGCCGACGAAACGCTGCCCACGTTGTGGTACACGCGCGAGCTGGCGACATAGCCGCCGGCGGCGCGCAGCGTGGCGAGCAGTTCGGCGCGCGTCTTGGCGTAGTCCTTGACCGTGACGTGCAGCTCGCCGCGGCGGATGATCTTGCGCGCCGTGGGCTGCGCGGCGCCGCGCTGGCCAGCGAGGCTGACCTTGAGGTTCTTGCTGTGGGGAGCGGCCGCCGGGCCGTTGTTGCTGGCGGCGGGGCTGGGCGCGGCGCCTCGGTCAGCGGCGCCACAGCCGAGGGCGAGGGTTGTCAGGAACGCGAGCGTAGGGATCTTGATGGCGAGTTGTGTCATCGGCCACCTCCGTGGTACGAGGCCCAACGCTGGAGCGGGCGGCCGACTTACAGGCCGAGAACTCGCTTGATCTCCGTCCGTTTTTCGTTTACTTCCCATCGTCCTGCCGGCTCGGGCCGGCGGTTACGTCGAGCAAGACGTCGAGTTTGGATCGCAGTAACCCTGCGAACTCAAGGAGTTATGAGCCATGGCCTTCCGGATGGGCCTTCTGGGCCGCAAGGTCGGAATGACGCAAGCCTTCGATCAGAAGGGCGAGTGGGCCGCGCTGAGCGTCGTCGAGGTCGGCCCCTGCGTGGTCGTCGATAAGAAAACCGAAGCGCGCGACGGCTACACGGCGGTGGTGCTCGGCTTCGGCGAGAAGGCGCCGCGCCGCACCAACAAGCCGCAGACCGGTCAGTTCGCCAAGGCGAACACCACGCCCAAGCGCTGGCTGCGCGAGGTTCGCCTCAGCGCCGCCGAGACCGAGCAGTTCGAGGTCGGCCAGACGCTGACCGTCGACCAGGTCTTCGACAGCGGCGACTTCATCGATGTCACGGGCACGTCCAAGGGCAAAGGCTTCCAGGGCGTGATGAAGCGCTACAACTTCTCCGGCTTCCGCGCGACGCACGGTACGCACGAGTACTTCCGCCACGGCGGATCGATCGGCTGCCGTCTGACGCCTGGCCGCACCGTCAAGGGCAAGAAGATGCCCGGGCAGATGGGCAACAAGCGCGTCACCACGCAGAACCTCAAGGTCCGCGAAGTGGTCGGCAACAGGAACCTGCTGCTGATCCCCGGCTCGGTGCCGGGCGCCCCCGACGGTCTGCTGGTGGTCAAGCACGCCGCCAAGCGCCCCGACGTCCCCTTCGCGCTGCGCACGCCAACCGCCGCCGACGCGCCCGCGGACGCTGCCGCCGAAGCCTAGCGCCAGCAGGAGCCTTCGCTCCGTCCGCTGCTGTCATGGGCCGCCGCTGTTACGGGCCAACGCTGTCATGGGTAAGCTCCGCGATCGAAAGAACCGGCACGACGACTTCTACCGTCGTGCCAAACGCGAGAGCTACGCCGCCCGCTCCGTTTACAAGCTCGAAGAGATCGACCGCCGCTTCAAGCTGATGAAGGCCGGCCAGCGCGTGCTCGACCTCGGCTGCCGGCCCGGCTCGTGGATGCAATACGCAGCCGCGCGCGTGGGACCGCGCGGCATGGTGGTCGGGCTCGACCGCGAGCCGGTCGACATCGCCCTGCCGCCGCACGTCACGACGTTGGTCGGCGACGTGCTCGAGATCGACGTCGCCGAGCTGCGCCAAGGCTGCTCGTGCTTCCAGCTGGTGATGAGCGACATGGCGCCCGACACCACGGGTGTGGCTTTCACCGATCAGGTGCGCAGCGCCGAGCTGACCGGACGCGCGCTCGACATCGCGCTCGCCGTGGGCTGTCCCAACGGCGCGTTTGTCGCCAAGCTGCTGATGGGCGAGGGCTTCGAGCCGCTGCTGGCGCGCTTGCGCGAAACCTACGCGAGCGCCAAGACGGTGCGCCCTCAGGCGACGCGCAAATCTTCGACCGAAGTCTACCTGGTGGGCACCGGCAAAAAGGCCGGCGCCGGCAAAGCCGAGCCCGAGGCCGAGCCGGCACCCGCTTCCTCCGAGCCGGAGCAGAACGCCTGATGGCCCGCACCCGCGTCGCGCAAATGATGGTCATCGACGCCGAGCGCCCGCACCCGCGCAAGCTGCGCATGGCCGGCGACGTGCTGCGCGAGGGAGGCGTCATCGCCTACCCCACCGACACCGTCTACGGCATCGGCTGCGACGTCACCAATCGCAAGGGCATCGACCGCGTCTACCGCATCAAGGGGCTCGACCGCGAGCACCAGCTCGCCTTCATCTGCCCCGACATCGCCACCGTCGCCGAGTACGCCCACGTCACCGACTTCGCCTATCGCTGGCTGCGCCGTCTGTTCCCCGGGCCGTACACCGTGATCCTGCCGGCCACGCGCGCCGTACCCAAGGTGCTGCGCGAATCGCGCAGCGAGATCGGCGTTCGTATCCCCGCGAGCGGCATCTGCTCGGGCCTGGTCGAAGCGCTCGGCCAGCCGATCATCACCACCAGCGCCAGCGATCCGGAGACCGATCTGCAGCTCATCGACGCCGACGTGGTGCGCGATGTCTTCGGCACCCAGCTCGACCTCGTGATCGACGGCGGCCTGCTGACGAGCGAGCCCTCCACCGTGGTGAGCCTGCTCGACAACGAGATCGAGATCCTGCGCGAGGGCAAAGGCCCGGTGGACATGCTCGTCGGCTAAAGCCCTCGGCTCTCGGCTGCGCGTCAGAGCTCGACCAGTCCGAGGCGCAGCGCCTCGACGCTCGCTTCGACGCGACCGTGCACGCCGAGCTTGCGGTAGACGGCGGCGAGCCTGCGCTTGACCGCGCGCTGCGAGGCGCCGAGCGCCAGCGCTGCCTCCGGGTTGGTCAGCCCGCGCGCCACGAGCTGCAGCACGGCGCGCTCCTCGTCGTCGAGCTGCACGTGGTGTTGCGCGCGGCCAGCCGACGCGGCGAAGAGGTTCCAGAAGCGGCGCCCCAGCGCGGCGTCGATCACCGCGCCGCCGCCGAGCACCGTGATGATCGCGTCGGCGACGCGCTCGCTGCTGTTGGCCTTGACCAGATAGCCCGCCGCGCCCGCGCGCATCGCCTCGAAGACGCGCGCCTCGTCGGCGAAGCTGGTCAACATCAGCACCTCGAGCTCTTCGTCGGCGGCGAGCAGCCGCCGCGCGGTCTCGATGCCGTCGATGCCTGGCAGCTCGATGTCGACAAGCGCCACGTCTGGCTGCGCGCTGGCTCGCTGCGCGAGCGCCTCCTCGCCACTGCCGCAAGCGGCTGCCACGGCAAAGCCGCGCGCCTCGAGCGTGCGCTTCATCAGCGCGCGGTAGCGCGGGTCATCCTCGCAGAGCAGAACGCGCGTCATCTGCGCCGGCGACGCAGCCGTCGCAGCGCGCGACGGACGAGCTTGGCGCGCTTGCCGCGCGGCTCGATGCGCAGGAAGCGTTCCCACGCCGCGCGGATCTCCTTGGCGCCGCGCTCGACCTTGCCGAGCAGAAACAGCCCGGTGGCGTTGTCGCCGTCGAGCTCCACCGCGCGACGCAGCGACTTGCGCGCCGCGCCGTCGAGCTTGGCCGTCAGCTGCGCCGCGCCGAGCAGTCGGAAAGCCAGCGCGTAATGCGGATCGGCCTTGGCGGCGCGCTCGAGCAGGCCGATGTTGTCCTTGGCCTTCCTGCGTCGCGCCGCGCGTACGCGCGCTAGGCCGACGTAGGCGCGCGCTGCGACGCGGCCGCCCCAGCCGGGCTGCTTGCTCTGCAGCTTCAGCGCCCGCTGGAAGCTGCGCGCGGCCGTGCGGCGGCCGAGCCGGCGGCGCGCTTCGCCGAGCACGACGTGAAGCCGCGGATCGTCGCGATGTTTGCGCAGCGCCGCCAACGCCGCGCGCTCGGCGCGCTTGTAGCGACGCAGCGCGAGCAGCGCGCGCGCACGACCGACCCGCGCTCGATGCGAGTCGCCGCCCTTCTTGAATGCCGCCAAGGCGCTTTTCGCCTCGCCGCGCGCCAGGTAGACCTCTCCGCGCGCGACGTTGTCGAGCGGCCCGTCGTGCTTGTCGAGCGCCTTGAGCGTGAGCAGCGCCTGGTTTTTTTGCCCCCCATACGCCTGCGCTACGACCAGCGCGCGCAGCACGCGCGCATCGGCAGCGCCCTTGGTCACCGCCGCCGCGAGCGGCTGCAGCGCGGCGAGTGCCTCGGCGTAGCGCTCGCTGGAGAGCGCCAGCTCGGCGCGCGTCAGGGCGACCTGCGGCAAGCCCGGGCATGCTCCGTCGACGCGCGCGAGCGCCGCGAGCGTGCCCTTCACGTCGCCAGCCCGGCTGTTGACGCGCGCCAGCAGCAGCAGAGACGACAGCGGCGCGCGCGCGTCTTGCGACGCCGAGACAGCCAACGCCTTGGCCTGCGGCAGGTGACCGCGCGCGAGCGCCAGGCGCGCGGCAGCTTCGCGCACCGCACGCGACGCGCCCTTGGCCGTCGCCGCCGCGAAGAGCGCCTGCGCCGCCTTCTTCGCCGCGTCGCCCTCGGCGGCGATAGCGCGCACCAGCAACGCCACCGGCGCTGTGCTCGCGCGCGGCAGCAGCGCCATCGCCTTCTTGGCCTGTCCAGCGTCGACCAGCGCTCTCGCGCGCAACAGCGCCAGCCCGGCGAGCGCCTCGTGACGTTCGAGCACCTTGGCTGCGCGTCGCGCGTCGCCGCGCCTCATCGCCATCAGCGCCTCGAGTCGCGAGAGCGTCGCGTCTCCCTTGCCGCGCAGCTTGGCGAGGCGCTCCATCGCCTCCTCGGCCGCGAGCGGCAGACAGCTCGCGATCAGCGCGTGCGCGCCATAGGACAGCAGCGCGCCATCGAGCGGCGCTCCGCTGACCGCTTGACGAAGGGCGCGACGTGCGGCGCGGCGCTCGGCATTTTGCTCGGCGCGAGCTGCCTTCAGCGCGCGGCGCGCCGCGATGACCGCTGCCCAGGCGCGGCCCACCGGCGCGCGCGCTGCCGACGCCGTCGGCGCCTCGGCGGCCTTCTCATCACCGCGCTCCAGCGCGAGGGCGGCCAACGCGAAGCGCGCCAGGTCGAGGCGCGAGCTGGCGCCGAGTGCCGCGCGATAGGCCTTCTCCGCGGCGCGCGTCTCGCCCAGCTCGCGCCGCACGTGGCCGGCCACCAGCGACGCCAGCGCCAGCGGTTGTTTGGCCACCCTCGCCTTGCCGAGCGCCTCGAGCGCCGCGTCGGGCGCGCCGCCGAGCCACGACGCGTAACCATCGAGCAGTCGCGCGAGCGCTCGTGCACGTTCGTCCTTGCTCTTGACCTCGCGCAGGGCGCGCTGCGCGTCCACGCGCTTGCCGGAGGCCAACGCCAGCGCGGCGGTGGCCAGCGCCCGCTCGTCAGACGGCGCGCTCGAGAGCTTCGGTGCCTTGCCAGCCCGGTGAAAGAGCCACGCCAGCGCCGCCACGAGGTCGCGCGCGCCCGACGCGCCCCCTTGCGCGCTGGCTGCCAGAGCCTCGCGCGCCGCGGTCAATGCGGGGGCCGATCCATCGACGCATGCCGCGAGCGCGCGCCCGCTCGAGGCCTTGGCCGCTTTTTGTGCCTCGAGGTGAAACCACAGCAGCGTGCCGCCGCCGCCAGCCGCGAGCATGAGCACGAAGAGCACCAACAGCGTCCCCGCGCGCGAACGCTTGCGCTTGACGCGCGGCGCGGAGGTGGCGGGCGGTGGATCGTCGTCGAAATCCATCACCGCGCCGTCGTCGTCCAAGGCTTCAGACAGCGGCACGACGCGTGGCGTACCGTCCGATGGACGATCGCGGCGGCGCGGGCGAGGCTCGACCTCCACCCTCGGCTGTGATGCATCGCTCGACGGCGCGAGCAGCTCGGTGTCCGCGGCAGCGAGCGCCTCGGACGACTGCTCCGCGGCCAACGCCACCGCGGCTGGCTGCGACGCGGACGCGATCGCCGCGCGCACCGCCGGGCTCGGTTTCTCCAGCACGGTGGGCGTCTCGTCGGGATCCTCGAGCGGCACCGCCGCCTGGCGTCGCGATGGCTTTGGTACTGGCTGGAGCGCGACGATCGGCGCGCGCTCGCGCGTCGGCTCGTCGGCCTGCGCTTCGGACGGAATCTCGACCTCCGTGGAGGGTGGCTCGGGCAGCAGCGCCGACGCCGCGATCGCCGCGGGTCGCGCGGGCGCCGCATCCTCGAGCTCGTCAGGCGCTGGCAGCGTGGCTTCGGTCGGCAGCGTGTCGAGCGCGGGCGCTGCCTTGCGCAAGGGGATCTTGGCCATCACCTGACGCACCTGCGTCGGCTCGCCGCCGAGCTCCACGGGCGCTGTTTCGGACGGGTCGAGCGGCGGCGCGCTACTCGCCTCGGCGCGCGGCGGTACGAGGGTCGCCAGCTTCTGGTTGACCAGCGTCGCGGGCTCGGTGGGTCGTATGTCTTCGTCTGGCTGAGAGGGCTCAGGGTCGAACGGCTGCGCGGGCGATGGCGCCGCTGGCGCGCGCTCGGGCAGCGGGCCCGTCTCCGCTCGCGGTGGCGCGGCGATGGGCGCCGGCGTGCGAACTGGCCGCAGGGGATCGACCACGCCGCTCTCGTCGTCGAGATCGGGGGGCAGCGGCGGCATGTCCTCGGCCAGCGGATCGCTCAGCGGCGCGAGCGCCAGCTCCACGCGCCCCTGGCTGCGGAACGGCATGCGCACGTCGGAGTCGGTGTCGCTCAGACCGCGCACCAGCTCGGCGTCGAGCTGCTCTTCCCACGACTCGTGGATGTTGCGCCACTGCTGCGTCGCGCTGCGCGGCACGGGCGGCGGCTCGGGTTCCTCGAAGTGCTCCGCCTCGGCGGCGCGCATCGCCTCGGGGTCGAGGCCCTCGGGCGGCAGCTCCATCACGTCGGTGGTCGAGCCGATGCTGCCGGCCACGGCGCGGTTGCCGATACCGCGCGACTCGTCGTCGCCATCAGGCTCGGGCACCCGCGTGACCTGCGTGCTCTCGCCCTCGAGCGCATTTTCGGCGCGCTCGAGTAGCGAGCGAATCTTCGCGTCGTCGACCCCTGCGGCGATGGCGCGCTCGAGCAGCGTCGTCGCCTCGGTGTAGAGCTCGCGACGCACGAGCACCTCGCCGAGCAGGCGGTACGGCTCGGAGCTGGCGCCGTCGATGGCAAGCGCCTGGCGTAGTACCTCGGTAGCGCCGGCGAGGTTGCCGCCGCCGAAGAGCGCGCGACCGAGCGCTACGTGGCCGTGCGACGAACGCGGGTGATGCTTGAGCCCGTGGCGCGCCACGCGCACCGCGTCGAGGAAGCGCCCCACGCGCGTGTAGGCGTTGGCGAGCTTGTAGAACTCTCGCCAGCGCGGCTCGTCGCGCAAGCGCGCCTCGAGCCGATCGACATCGTCGACGCTTTGGTTGGCAGACATCCGGGGCGGCACCGTCGATATCGCCAGCTACTGCCAGCGATTTCAGCGCCTTCCAGTTTACGTCAGCGCGCCGGGTCGCGCGAGCTTGCTGCGACCTCGCCACAGCGGCTGTGGCGAGCACAACACAGCGCCCGCACAGCGCGGCGGGCAACGTGTCGAAAACTCGCCACCCCGCGCTGGTACGCGAGTTGCTCCGACCACGAGCAATCGACGCCGTAGGCAGGAGGACTTGATGATTGACCGCACATTGCCGCTCTCCACCCTCGCGGCGCTCGCTTTCTTGCTCGCCGCCGCGCCCGCCTCGGCGCAAGAGATCCCCTGCCAGAACGGTCCCTGCGTGAAGCGTCACCGACGCGGAACACACTTCATCGCCGAGCTTTCGGGCGGCGCCACCACCTACGGGCACGGCGGGCTGGCCCTCGAAGGCATCTTCGGCATCGGCGGCAAGCTGCGCGGCTTCCCGCCGCGCTTTTACCTCATCGCCGAGCTGGGCTACAGCAGCAACACCATCAGCGGCGCTGCGCCGCAGACCGGCGCGAGCTTCCGCGACGAGCGCACCTACCGCGACCTCGCCGCGGGGCTGCGCATCTACCTGCCGATCTTTGGCCCCATCCGCCTGTTCGGCGACGCGCTGATCGGCGCGAGCCACATCTCGGCGTCGCTGTCGCGCGACGGGCACGATCTCGACGTGGCCACCGGCTGGCAGACCTTGGTCGCCGTGGGAGGCGGACTGCAGGTTCGTATCTTTCACCACCTCTCGCTCGGCGCGCGCTTCAAGGCCGTTGTCACGGGCGACGACGTCGCGGGCCTGCGCGCGCTCAGCGGCACGTCTCCGACGCGGCTCTCGGCGACGGCCGGCGTGACCTGGCACTTCTAGCGCGCACCAACGGTCGCAGGCGCCGCAGCGTGGCGGCGCCGATGCCCCGCACCTTGATCAGCTCGTCGACGCTCGCGTACGGCCCACAGCGGCGCCGGCGCGCGACGATGCGGCGCGCGATGACGGCACCGACGCGTGGCAACGCGCGCAGCGCGTCGCTGCTGGCGCGGTTGAGATCGAGCCGCAGCCCCAGCGCCAGCCGCCATGCTGCGGGCATCGCCTCGACGCCCACGCTGCAGCCGCGCCGGCGCAGCACGCGCTGTCCGGCCTGCACCTCGCGTCGACCCAAGGCGTGCGAACAGCTCGGCGGCAACAGCGAAGAAAGTCGCACCTGGCGGCGCGGCAGGCAGCGCAGTCGCGCCGGACGTCCGTCGCCGCGCGCGATCAGCAGCGGATGGCGGCAGCGCCATTGCTCGCGCAGCGGCGTCGGAGCCGAGGCGCCACGCGCGGCCGCGAGCAGCGCCGCCAGCGTCACGAGCAGCAAAGAGACAACGCGATGGTCGAAACCCACGGGCGGCTTATCGCGCGCCGCGCCGCCGCGTTGCCCGGTTTTGTCGGTTCAGCCCTCGAGAAAGCCGGCGTGCAGCGCGCGCACGGCAACCTCGCCAACGCGTCGCGGCACCAGACAGGAGACTTTGATCTCGCTGGTAGTGATCATCAGGATCTCGATCTCGGCCCCGGCGAGCAGCTCGAACATACGCTGAGCGACACCCGAGTGGCTGCGCATGCCCACGCCGACGATGCTGACCTTGGCGATCTCGTCGTCGAGCTGCACCGCGTCCGCGCCGATGCGCTCGGCGCCCGGCGTGACGAGCGCGCGCGCGCGCTCGCGCTCGGAGCGATGCACGGTGAACGAGATGTTGCTGTGTCCCTGCTCCGGCGGATTCTGCACGATCATGTCGATGACCACGCCCGCCTCGGCGAGCGGACGCAGGAGCTCCGCCTGCACCCCGGCGCGCACCGGAACGCGGCGCAGCGTGAAGCGGCACTGATCGGCGTCGAGGGTGACGCCCGTGACGACGATGTCTTCGAGCTGCGGCGAATCGGCGACCACCATGGTGCCCTCCTGCTCGCTGAACGAGCTGCGCACGTGCAGCGGCACGCTGTAGTTGCTGGCCACCTCCACCGAGCGGATCTGCAGCACCTTGGCGCCGAGCGATGCGAGCTCCATCATCTCGTCGTAGGTGATGCGGTCGATCTTGCGCGCGTTGGGGCAGATGTTGGGGTCGGC
>JAGQIK010000023.1 GCA_020431405.1 Myxococcales bacterium | reverse complement strand
GGCGGCGCCGTGTCCACCGTCGAATCGCCCGTGGGCACGCCGCTGTCTACCGTCGAGTCGCCCGAGGGCACGCCGCTGTCTACCGTCGAGTCGCCGGTGGGCGTGCCGCTGTCCACCGTCGAATCGCCCGTGGGCGTGCCGCTGTCCACCGTCGAATCGCCCGTGGGCGTGCCGTTGTCGCCCGGCGTGCCGTTGTCAGCCGGCGTGCCGTCGCTCGGCGTGCCGTTGTCCGCGGGCGTGCCGTTGTCCGCGGGCGTGCCGTTGTCGCTCGGCGTGCCGTTGTCGCTCGGCGTGCCGTTGTCGCTCGGCGTGCCCTGATCACCAGGTGCGACCTCGCCGCTGCCGACATCGTGGAAAGTATCGGAGGTACCAGGCGCAGGATCCGAGTCGCAGCCCGCCCAGGCGAGCACGACAAAAACGACAGCTATAAGACGTATCCTGCGACACAGCATCGCGACCCCCATCGGTTGAATATTCAGTTTGCCAGGAATCACATGCACATGTCACTCGCACCACTCGCCCTCACCTGCGCCGTAGCCCTCTGCTGCAGCGCGTGCTCGGACAGCACCCCCTCCTCCGACACGCGCGGCGGTGAAGGCCTCGTCGTCGACGCCGGCGACGCGCGCGTCGTCGAAGCGGGCGCCGACAGCGGCGACGCCAGCGCCGACGCAGCGGTGCCCATGGGCGTCATCGCCAAGAGCGTCACCGGCAACAGCGCCGTGCGCGATCGCCGCCTCGCCATCGACAACAAAGGCAACATCTACTTCTGCGCGCGCGCCAACGGCGAGATCGACTTCGGCGGCAAGCTGCACAAAAACAGCGGCGAAGACGCCCTGCTGGTCGCCTTCGACGCCGCCTTGAACTACCGCTGGTCGAAGAGCTTCGGCGGCACCGACGCCGACCGCGCCTTCGCCGTCGACACGGATGACGCCGGCAATGTCTACGTCGTCGGCAACTTCAAAAAGACCATGGACGTCGACGGCACGCAGCTGACAGCCGACGGCGACACCCTCGACATCTTCGCCGTCAGCTTCGACAGCTCGGGCACGCTGCGCTGGGCCAAGCGCTTCGGCGGCAGCGGGCACGACAGCGCGCGCGGCGTGAGCGCCGTGCCGAGCGGCGGCGCCACCATCGGCGGCAGCCTCGACGGCGCCGTCTCCTTCGGCACCCACACCGTCGACAGCGGCGCGGTCCCCGGCGGCTTCGTGGCGCGTCTCGACGACAAGGGCGACGTGCTGTGGGCGCGCGGTCTCGTCTCCACGGTCAGCGTCGACGTGGCAGCGCTCGCACGCGGCGCCAACGGCAGCGTCGTCGCGGCCGCCACCTTCGACGGCACGCTCGATCCCGGCAAGGGCTCGCTGACCAACAGCGGCGGCGAGGACGGGCTGCTCGTCGCCTACGACGCGCAGGGCGCCACGCTGTGGCAGCGCGCCTGGGGCGATGACAAGGGCCTTCGCGCACACGACGTCACAAGCGACGGCAGCGGCAACCTCTTCGTGGTCAGCTCGCTGGTGGGCACCATCAAGCACGGCAGCGCGACGCTCGTCGGCTCGGGCATCGCCGACGCCTGCGTGCTGGCATTCGACAGCGCCGGCCAGCCGACGTGGGGCAAGAACCTCGCGCCAGCCAGCGGTGCCTCGGCGCGGCTCTATGGCGTCGCGTGGTCGGGCAGCCAGCTCGTCGTTGTCGGCGCGCTGCGCGGCAGCCTCACCTTCGGCGGCCAGAGCTACAGCACCGACGCGCAGGTCATCGCCGGCGGTCTGATCGTCACCTTCGACGCCAGCGGCACCGCCGGCTGGTCGCGCCTCTACGACGCGTCGCGCCTCGACGCCGAGCTGACGGGCGTGGCCGCCCGCGGCGCGCGCGTCTACGTCACGGGCAGCCTCTTCGGCAAGGCCAGCTTCGAAGGGGTGCCCCTCGAGTCCAAGAACGCAGGCGGCCCCGACACGCTGCTGCTAAGCTTTGAAGGCCCTTAGAGCGCGCTAGCACTGCGTCGTTTCGCCATCGGCGTGTTCGTGCGATGATCACGCCCGCGAGCGATTGCCGCGGACGACCGCTCCGCGGCCGGAGATTCGGCGATCGTATGACCTTGTTTCGCTTCTGCTTGGTGATGGCCGCGGCCGCGTCAGTGCTCGTCGGCTGCCTGCCCGATCCCGGGCCGTTCTATCCGCGCCCCGACGACTCGACCGTGGCGCCGGACTCGCCGCCCACCACGGACGGCCCGAACGTCACACCCGACACCAACAACCCGCTGCCCGACACCAACAACCCGCTCCCTGACGGACCTGGCAACGGCGACACCACCGTCGACATGGGCTCGGCCGCGCCAACCTGGACGCAGGTCTTCAACCAAGTCATCTCGCCCAACTGCTCGTGCCACATGAACGGCGGCACCTCCGGCGGGCTCAACATGGATGACGCCAACGCCGCCTACACCAACCTCGTCGGCGTCAACGCGCGCGGCGCCGGCCCCTGCTCGGGCCAGACGCGCGTCGTCGCGAGCGACTCGAGCAGCAGCGTGCTCTACAACAAGCTCGACGGCGGAGGCGGGCTGTGTGGCAACCAGATGCCGCGCAACGCCCCCAAGCTGGCGCAGAATCTGATCGACATGGTCAGAGACTGGATCGACGCCGGCGCGCAGCAGTAGCTGCGCACGCGCGCAACCCACGCGCGCAACCCACGCTTGCTGCGCGCTACTTGCTGCGCGTGACCGAAGCGTAGAAGCGAAAGCGGTTGGCGCCGATCTGGATCACGTCCTCGTTGACCAGCGTGGCGCGATGACGAACGCGCTTGCCGCCGATCAGCACCGGCTTGCCGCGACCTAGCACCTCGAGGGTGTGACGCTCTTGTGCGCCGGCACCGAGGCGCGTGATCGCCGCGTGCTCCTTGCGCACGCGCCACCAGCCCTGCAGCACGACGTCGGCGTTCTTGCCGCGCCCGAGCACGATGCGCTTTTCGGCGAGCAGGATCGCGTCGCTGCTCTCGCCCCGCTCGCGCAGCACCTTCAGATGTGCGCGCCGCTCGCTCTGCAGCTCGGAGAGCACCTTCTTGTAGTCGGCTGGATCGAGCGCGAAGGTGCGCTCGTCGGTGAGCGGCGAGGCCTTGACGGCGCCGCTGTTGGTATCCTCGCGTACCGTCTGCACCTCGCCGGACTGGATCTCGGCGCCTAGGTCGTGGCTTGGCAGCTGCTTCTTGGTCGGCGCGAACAGAACGAGGTACTTGCCGACGGAGATCTCGTCGCCCTCCTGCAGGCGCTCGCGAAAAGCAGGCTTGCCGTTGAGCAGCGTGCGGTTGGACGCGCCTTCGTCCTCGAGCCAGTAGTCGCGGTCGACGCGCTCGATGCGGCAGTGCTTGCGCGAGACGCTGACGTTGTTGATGCGAAGCTCGCACTCCTCGGCGCGGCCGATGTTGATCACGTCCTGATCGACCTGATGCAGCGCCAAGAGCCGCCGCCCGAGACACACCGCGATGGTCGGGCTGTTGACGTCGCGCACCGCGTAACGCGCGCGAGCACGCGGCGGCGGCGCGGGCTCGGCCCCGCCACGCGTGCGCGGCGTAGGCAAGTTGTACTGCCCGCTGGTTCGCCGCACCAGGCTGCGCAGCTGACCGCGTGCCTGGTCGCTCATCTCGCCCACTTCGAGCTCGATGGTCACCGGCGAGTGGCCGGTGCTGCCGCTCACGACGCCCTCGAGCGCGAGCGGCTTGTCGTTGACGACCAGCTCGAGGGTAGCCGTCGCGCCGATGGGCGGATCGATCTCGGCCACGATAAACGCGCTGTCGCCGATAAAGCGTAGGAAGCCGCAGTCGACGTTGTCGTGGCCAATGCGGAGCGTGGCGGGTAGGCGTGTGTCGGCGCTCATCAGGAGCCGTGCTGATCGTGCGGCGCTATGGCGTGCGGATCACCAGCGACGGCGCACCTGCCGCCATGAACTTGGACTGCGCCTTTTTGAGCTTGTTCTTCCACTCTTCAGCAGACTTCTCGATGTCGGCCAGCTCTGGCTTCTCGCTCTTGGCGGCCTCCCAGGCCTCGTTGTCGAGCTTGCTGCGCCCCTTGGACCACGAGACGCTGCCGTCGTCGGTCTTGAGCTTTTTGCCCTCGCCGAGCGACTCGGCGAGCTTGTTCTTTATCTCCTCGCACAGCGCCGTGTAGGTGTCGAGCACGCTCTTGGCCTCGCGATAGGTCGCGAGCAGCTGCTCGGGTTTGCTCGCCTTCTGCAGCGCCGCCTGAAGCTCTTTGATCGCTGACATGCTTGTCCTCCTCGTCGGTCTCGCTCTTTGACTGCGCGATCCTATTCGCTGCGGGAAATCTCCGCCAGGCCGCCTTCGCCTCGCCACATTCCGCCTCGTAGATAGGGAACGAGGAGGCCACACATGGCCAAGACGACCCGCTGGCGAATCGACTCCGACGAGCCCTTCCGCACGCCGCTCGAGGCGCCCTTCGTGCCACGCGAGCTGCTCATCGCGCCCGAGCTGCCGCCGCATGACGGGCCGCGTCCCTGCGCGCCGCGCAAGGTGCTACTGATCAACCCCTTCTATCCGAAGGATCCGCACTCGAGCTTCGGCAAGCACGTGCTCACACCCACGCTGGCGCTGACCAGCGTCGCAGCCGCCACGCCACGCGGCTGGGACGTCTCGCTGTGGGACGAAAACCTGCTCTCGGGTCCGCCGCCGGCGCGGCCGTTGCCGCGCGTGGTCGGCATCTCGGTGCACCTGACGTTCGCAGAGCGCGCCTATGCGTTGGCGCGCTGGTACCGCGAGCAAGGCAGCGTCGTCGTGCTCGGCGGCCTGCACGTCATCAGCTGCCCCGACGAAGCCGCACCCCACGCCGACGCGCTCGCCGTCGGCGACGGCGTGCAGCTATGGCCGCAGATGCTCGACGACATCGAGCGCGGCGATCTGAAGCCGCGCTACGACGCGTCGTTCAAGCGCGACTACCGCGAAGACCCCGCGCCGCGGCGCGACCTGCTGCCGCGCCGGAGCTTTCTAACCACGGCCAGCTTCAACGCGACCCGCGGCTGCCACAACCGCTGCAACTTTTGCTATCTCGCCACCGACGGGCTGCACATGCCCTATCGCATGCGCGAGCCACAGCAGGTCGCCGCCGAGATCGTCGCCAGCGGCGAGCCTTATGTCGTCTTCACCGACAACAACCTCGGCTCCAACAAGGACTACCTGCATCGCCTCTGTGCCGCCCTCGCGCCCTTGCAGATCATCTGGAGCGCCGCCGTCAGCATCGACGTTACCGACGACCCGCTGCTGGTGCGCGCGATGGCGCTCTCCGGCTGCACCGGCGTGTTCGTCGGCTTCGAGTCGCTCAGCGACGCCAGCATCGCCGAGACACGCAAGAAGACGCCGCTGCCCGTGGACTACGCGCGCCGCGTGGCGCTGCTTCACGACAACGGCATCCAGGTCAACGGCAGCTTCGTCTTCGGCTTCGATCACGACCACCGCGACATCTTCGCGCGCACCGCGCAGTGGGTCGAAGACAACCGCCTCGAGTGCTCGACCTTTCACATCCTCACGCCCTACCCCGGTACGCCGCTGTTCCGCAAGCTCGAGGCCGAGGGGCGCATCCTGCACCGCGACTGGTCGCGCTACGACACCGCGCACGTCGTCTTCGAGCCGCGCAACATGAGCGCCGAAGAGCTGGCGCGCGGCTATGGCTGGGTCTACCAGCGCCTCTTCTCGCACACCTCGATCTGGCGCCGCCGTCCGCGCGACGCGCGCGCGCTGCTGCCGTATCTCGCCATGAGCTACCTCTACAAGCGCTCCAACCGCATGTGGCACCAGCTGATCCGCCACGACCTGGTGCACGCGGTGTGGTCTCCGCTGGTGGACTGGACACGACGGCGGCACCTCGGCTTTCGCCAGCGGCTGGCGGCGCGCCCGCTGCTCGATGGTCGCGGCGCCGTGGTCCGCGGCGAGCTCGATGGCTGCGTTCGCGGCGAGCTGCGCGCGCCGGCCATCGTCTCGGCGAGCGTCTGAGCGTTTCCCGCTGTCGACCAGGCCGGCGATTCGTGAAACGCTCGCCGCCCATGAGCAGCAACGATCGCCACGAGCCCCAGAACCCGTTCGCCCCGGCCGAGTACGCCAAGCTCACCGGCTTCGAGGGCAGCTGGCGCGACACCTGGTGGCGCCGCGACTTTCTGAAGATGCTGGTCGCACGCTGGGGGTTGGACGCTGCGCCCGGCGCCCTGCTCGACGTCGGTTGCGGCGTCGGCCACTGGGGACGCACGCTCGCGCCGCTGTTTGACGAGCTGCCCGAGCTTCACGGCATCGACATCGAGCAAGCGTTCGTCGAGCGCGCCGCGAGCGCCGCGGGCGAGCTCGGCCTCGAGGCGACCTACTGCAAAGGCTCCGCCGACGCGATCCCCTACGAGGACGATCGCTTCGACATCGTCACCTGCCAGACGGTGATGATGCACGTTCCCGACGCCGCCGCGGCCATCGCCGAGATGCGCCGCGTGCTGCGGCCCGGCGGGTTGATGTTGCTCGCCGAGCCCAACAACATCGCGGGCTACCTGAGCTACCTGATGAGCCAGCCGCGCCCTGGTTGGCAATACGTGCGACAGCAGCTCGACTTCTACTACATCTGCATGAACGGCAAGATCGCTTGCGGCATGGGCGACAGCTCCATCGGCGACCAGCTGCCCGCGCTGCTCGCCGCGGCAGGGCTCGTCGACATCGACGTCGCGCTCAACGAGAGCTGCCCCGCGCTGGTGCCGCCCTATCCATCAGCACGCCAGCAGATCGAGCGTGACTTCCTACGCGAGCACATCGAGGGCGGTTCCTGGTGGATGGGCTTTGGCCCGCGCGAAAACGCCTTGCGCTTCTATCGCGCCGGCGGCGGCAAAGACGACGACTTCGATCGCATCTGGCCCGACGTGATGGCCTTTCAGCAGCGCGTCGCCGAAAACCTCGACGCCGAAAGCTACACCGGCGGCCGCGGCCCGATGATGTACCTCGTCACCGGCCGCAAAGCAGCTTAGGTCGTCGCCCCTACGCTTCGAAGGACGTCGCGTCGAGCAGCGCCGCGCCGAGCCAAGCGCGCGTGCGCGCGTCCATCGGATAGAGCTCGATGCCAAGGCCGCGACGGCCGCCCGGGCCCTTGTGGATCACGTGGCGCACGCGGCCGCGCAGCTCGATGTGCGGATCATCGGTGGGCGTGATCGAGCAGGTGGCGCCCACGGCGAGCGTGCCGCGGCTCTGCAGAAAGAGGCCGCTCTCGCTGAGGCTGGTGATCACGCCGACGAAGCGCTCGTGGCCGCAGCGGCAGCGCGCCGAGATGTCGACGCGGGTGCGCGGTTGCGCGCGCGGCGCCACGGCCGGCGCTTGGCCGGTGGGCGAACGCGCGATGTCGAGCGCCGCCTCGCCGAGCGGGATGCCGCAGGTGGTGCAGTGCGCCGCGTGCGGCGAGATCCAGGCGTGACAGTGCGGGCAGCGGTGGTCGATGGCGATGTCGGCGATCTCGCCGAGGCCTGGCTGGGTGTCGGCGCCCCTCGGTGACGAAGCGACGGGCAGGTCGACACGCGCCGTGTCGTCGTCGGCGATGGCCTCGCGCGGGCGCACGCGAAGCCGGCAGCTGACCGCGCCGAGACGGATCTCGTCGTCGGCGCTGAGCTGCTGCTCGCCGCGCAGCACGACACCGTTGACGAGGGTGCCATTGCGGCTTCCCAGGTCACGCGCGACGATCACGTCGCCGTCGACGTAGATGCGCAGGTGTACGCGCGAGACGCTGACATCCGAGAGCCTGATGTCGCACTCGGGGCCGCGGCCGATGGTCAGCGATCCGTCGCGGAGCGTGTCGGCGTGGTCAAACCACTCGATGCTGCGGTGCGAGTCGGATACGGATCGCGGTACGTCCGAGCGAGCCATCCGCTGCGGTTAACACAAAACCGGCAGGATTTGCGGGTTTTCTTCGCGCCCTCGGCGGCTACCAGCTGGCGATCATCACCATGCCGAAGGCCACCACCACCAGGGTCAGCACGGCGAAGATGCGGCTGAGGATCACGGCCGCGCCAGGCTTGACGGGCGCGCGCTGCAGCGCCGGGTCGTGAAACGGCAGCGGCGTCACTTCCTGGGTCCGGTCGGGCCGCGCCCGCACCACCGTCGGTGCCTCTTCCTCGAACGCGTCGAAGTCCGGTGGCTCGCGATGGCTCAGCGGTAGCCAGGTCGGATCGACAGCGTTGAACGGATTGGTCGAGACGTTGATCCAAGACATGCCACGGTTCTACAGCAAGCGACGTACCAGCCCGACCGCCCTGCAGAAGGCCCTGAAACGCCCATTTAGCGCGCTCGGGCGCAATGCGCGTTGCGCCGGCAGGCAACGAGCGTTACGCGCACGTCACGACCGCTGGGGTTGTGTGTCTTCGGCGCCATAGAGCGCAGCGCGATCGCCACGCAGGTCGTTGCCCCCAGCTCTCCGCCAGCTGGAGACGCGCGCGCGCGCAACACCGCCAAACCTGGTGTGGCCACGCGGCGCACACCTCTTGCACTGGCGCACCTCGTCGAAGCCGCCGGGACTGAAAGGCTGAGACGATGCGACAGTGGATCAGCCGCGGACGACGGCTCCGCGGCCACCGAGTACTTCTGGTCGCCGCGCTGTTGGCGAGCGCCTGCGCGGCCGACGAAGGCGCGCGCTTCGGCGACGAAGGCGGCGTCGCGGAGCTGACGCGACGCCTGGTGCAGAGCGCACGCAGTGCCGAGCCCGTCGAGCAGGCCATCAGCGTGGCCAAGGCGCGCGCCGCGGCGCTGCAGCGGCTCGTCGACGACGATCCCGTGCGAGTGCTCGCGCTGTGCATGGACGAAGAGACGCGCGCGGCGCTGCCACCCGCGGTGCGTGCCCACGTGGAGCGTCGCGTGGAGGCGCGCGGCGAGCTGTTCGTCAGCGCCATCGATCGCGACGACGGCGCGACCATCGCCTACGAGCTGCGCAGCGACGCCAGCCATCACCGGCTGCGCTTCGTCGACGCCCCAGCGCGCTCGCTGCGTTCGGGCGACGCGCTGCAGGTCTCGGGCGTGGCGCTCGGCGAGCGACTGGTGGTCGACCGCTCGGACACGCTGTCGAGCTACGCGCTCGGCGCGAGCCTCGGCCTGACTCGCAGCGGCCCGCAGAACGTGCTGCTGATCCTCGTCAACTTCGAGGACGACCCGCAGAACAAGCCCTACACGCCCGAGCAGCTCGACAAGCTCGTCTTCGGCGAGGTCAACGACTTCTACCGCGAAAACACCCTCGGCCAGGTGTCGCTTGTCGGCAAGACCGTCGGCACCTACACGCTGCCCTACAAGAGCACCGAGTGCTTCGGCAACACGCTGACCGACTTCTATGACTCGGCCAACAAGGCGATCGCCGCGGCCGCGGCCGACGGCGTCGACACGTCGACCTACGCCGCCTTCGTGCTCGTCTTTCCCTACAACACCTGCTTCTTCAACGGTCGCGGCACCATCGGCGGAAAGCCGGGGCGCGCCTGGATCAACGGCTCGGTCAAGCTGCGCACGCTGGCGCACGAGCTCGGACACAACTTCGGCATGCACCACTCGCACTCGCTGCAGTGCGGCGAGACGGCCGACGGGCCCGCCTGCATCAGCGAGGAGTACGGCAACGCGGCCGACATCATGGGCGGCGCGCAGTCAGGTCACTTCAATGCGTTTCAAAAGCAGCGCATGGGCTGGCTTGGCGCGCCGGGCTTTGGCGGCGTGACCACCGTCGAAGCCACCGGCACGCACACGCTCGGCGCCTACGCCGCGCAGGACACCACGCTCAAGGCGCTGCGCGTGCTCAAGTCGGTAGACCTCGCCAGCGGCCGCAAGACCTACTACTACGTCGAAAAGCGCGCGCCCATCGGCTTCGATGGCAAGCATGGCGCCGGCCTCACCGACGGCGTGCTGATCAGCATCGGAACCGAAGCGCTCGGCGACTCGAGCTACCTGCTCGACATGCAGCCGCAGACCTCGACGCTCGCCGACGCGGCGCTCGCCGTGGGACGCACCTTCAGCGATCCCGCGGCGGGCGTCTCGATCTCGGTGCTCGCTGCCAACGGCGGCGGCGCCGACGTGCGCGTCGAGATCGGCGCGCGCTGCGAGCGCCGCGCCCCCGAGGTCAACCTCGATCCTCCGGCGGCGAGCCTCGTCGGCGGCGACATCGCGCCGCGCGTGTTCACGGCGACCATCACGAGCCGCGACAGCTGGGCCTGCTCGGCGGCGAGCTTCACGTTGACGAGCAGCGTGCCCGGCGGCACCAGCGGCGCGCTCTCGCGAGGCAGCGTCGATCTGGCGCCGGGCGCCAACGCGACGGTGACGCTGACGCTGACGCCCGCCTCCGACGCCGCGAGCGGCAGCGTCACGCTGAGCGCGGCACACGCCATCGACGCCACGCTCGCCGGCAGCGCCAGCGCGACCCTCGACGTGACGGTCGATCCCTGCAAGCGCCGCGCGCCGGCGCTCGAGATCACGCCGGCCTCGTACACGGGCGCCCCTGGCGCGGCGCACGCCTACACGGTGCGCGTGCGCAACGAAGACAGCGCCGACTGCGCGCCGGCGAGCTTCGCGCTGGCGGCGAGCGTCGCCGCCGGCTTCAAGCAGGCGCTGGCGAGCAAGACGGCCGAGCTCGCGCCGGGCGAGCAGACCGAAGAGCAGCTGCACGTCACCGCCCCCAGCGACGCCAGCGCGGGCAGCTACCACGTGGGCGTCGACGTCACGCACGGCGCGGCGGCGGCGCTGACCACTAGCGGCTCCGCCACCTTCATCGTGGACAAGGCCGCCTGCGTGCGCGCGGCGCCGAGCATTCGCATCACGCCGAGCGCGCCGCCCGTGGCCGTGCTGCCAACGACCGCCGTCAGCTACGACGTCACGCTGATCAACCGCGACAGCGCGCCGTGCGCCTCCACGGCCATCGCGCTGGTGCCGGCGCTGCCCAACGGCTGGAGCGCCACCCACGAAAGCACCGTCACCATCGGCCCCGGCAAGAGCGCCACCACACGCGTGACCATCGTCTCGGCCAGCGACGCCGCCAACGGCGAGCACAGCTTCAGCATCGAGGCGCGCGCCAACGGCGAGCACAGCAGCGCCAGCGCGACCTACAGCGTGGCGCGCGCCGAGTGCGTGATGTCGCCACCCGATGTCACCATCACGCCGACCGAGAGCACCGACGTCAAAGCCGGCAGCACGGTGCGCTACGTCGTGGTCGTCACCAACCGCGACAGCGCCCCGTGCGCGCCGTCGACCTTCAAGCTGCTGCCGGTAGCGCCGAACGGCTTTCAGGTGAGCGCCCTGCCCTCGCTGCCGCTGCGCGCCGGCGAGAGCGGCCAGGCGGAGCTCGCCGTCACGTCGCCAGCGCTGGCGCCCGCCGGCGCGCGCGAGGTCGTGGTGCAGGTGACACACGGCGCTGCGCCCGAGCTCGTCGCACGCGCCAGCGCGCCCTACACCGTGGTCAGCGGGCTGACCGTGGTGTTGGTGCCCGTCAAGAAACACGTGGCCCCCGGCGAGCGCGTCTCGCTCAGCGTGCGCGTGTCGCTCGACGGCGCGCCGCTCGACGGGGTGACGGCGCACGTGCGGCTCGCACCACCGCTCGGCGCCGACTCCGTGGAAGCCGTCGAGGGCGACGTCGCGGTGCGCCAGGGCATCGCGCAGCTCGAGATCCCGCTCGCGGCGCGCGCGGCGCTCGGCAGCTACGGCGTGAGCGTGCAGGTCGACGCGGGCGGCCACAGCGCGCAGGCGACGCGCTCCATCGCCGTGGTGCGCACCGCGTCGGCGAAGGACGACGCCGAGCGCAGCGTCGCCAGCTCGGGCGGTGCAGGCGGTCGGATGCTCGGCGGCTGCAGCGTGGGCTCGCCGGGAGCCGAAGACGAACCTCTCTCCGCACCGCTGCTGCTCTTGGCGCTGCTGGCGGCGCTCGGCAGCGCCAGGCGTCGCGCCGCGCGTGTCATCAGCGGCGGGCTTAGATCAGATCGGGCTGGATGACCTCGCAGCGGCCGCCGATGCACGCGACCTTGTCGGCGGCCGCGCAGCCGTAGGCGCACTTGCGGCAGCTGCTGTCTTGCCACGGTTTGAGCAGCGCATCGATCTCGCTGCGCTGCACGTCCTTGTGCGTCGGGATGTAGCAGCCGAAAGGACAATCGCCGCCCTGCAGCAGGCAGTCGCTGTCCTCGACGCAGGTGTTGAGCTTGGCCAGCGAGGCCGAGATCGACGCCGAGAGCTTGCCGCAAGCGTCGAGCGGCGGCAGCTCCGCGCACGGCTTGTCCGGCTTGACGCTGACTTTGAAGCGAAACGGCAGCGACTGCTTGGTCACCTTGACGATGTGGTAGGGCTGCGTGACAGCCGCCGTGGTCGCGCAGCCGGCGCCGGGCGTCGTCTCGGTGTACGAAACGAGCAGGTGCTGCTCGCCGGCGGGCTGGCCGATGGCGACCACCGTCGCGGCGAAGCCGCCGCTGAATCGATTGCCGAGGCCAACGCCGATCACGACGTGGGTGTTGAAGTCGACGCTCGGTGCTGGCCTGGCGCCGTTGTCGAGCTTGGTCCAGAAGGCCTGCCAGTCGGCGTCGTTGTCGATGACCTCGTTGAAGGGCTGCTGCAGGCGCGCGCCCGCGCCCTTGTCCACCGTCTCGAAGCTGATCTCGTCGGGCGGAGGCGTCGTATCGGGCGACAGCGTATCGACGATGCCGCCGCCGTCACCGCCGTCCGTGCTCGCGGGCGGCGCGCTGTTGCTGCAGGCGACGGCGAAGGTCAGGAGTAGCGGCGTAACGAGCGCGCGACGAACGGTAAGCATCATCCCCTCCAGTTGCTGATCGACGTCCTGTCAGATGAGCAAGATGCGGACCGCCGCCAAGTAGCGGAAGCGATTGCGCTTCGGGCGCGCCGCTTGTGCCAGTGGCACAGCCACCTGAAGCGCGCGCGCTACACCCTCGCGCGCCTCGGCGGGCGTTGAGCCAATGCGGCTCAGACGAGGTCGACCGACCCCCGCTGGCACACGGCGAAGCTGAGCCGAGATGGCTCAGTGGCCCAGCACACGCGTGTGATTTCGCGTTGGCACTGCTTCTGCTCTGTAGCGCGGCGCCAACGCCAGAACACAGGAGCTACTTCTATGAAACGTTTCGCCCGCGCTGCGCTCGTGTCCTCGCTGATCGCTATCTTCGCCCTCGCCATCGCCTGCGGGGGCGAGGTCGACGGCGGCGACGACTTCCGTCGCAGCACCACCACCACGTCGAGCAGCGACACCTGCGATCCCGGGGAAGCACCGTGCAACCCGTTCGCTGACAGCGGCAGCGGCAGCGGAACCGGCAGCGGAAGCGCGCACAGCTGCCCCGCCGACCTGCCCGACATCCTCACGCTCGCCTCGGACCTGACGCTCTCCACCGCCGAGGCGCCGACCTGCGGCACGTGCCCCGACTGCGACGCCGGCAGCGCGAGCGGAAGTGGCACCGGCAGCAGCAGCAGCTCGCTGATCGGCAGCGCCAGCTACGGCATCACCTCGCTTCAGGCCTGCCTGAAGAACCCCGCCATGTTCAAGCTCTGCATCGAATGCGGGATCATCTGCGTCGGCAAGAAGTACGCAGGCAAGAAGGGCGCGAAGGCGTTGATCAAGCTGCTGACCAAGTGGGGCGGCACGGCGCGCTGCGGCAAAGGCAGCCACACCGTGGTCACGTTCATCAAGAACGGCCGCAAGATGTCGGTGACCGTGCCATGCAGCCCGGCCACGGGCACTGCCAACTCGATCGTCAAACAGGTGCTCGACTTTCTGATCTGATCTTCGGATCTCGCTGACGATCTCGCATGCGACTCTGGACCATACAGGCGCGCCAAGCGTGGGAGCGGGTTCACGCGAGCCCCTATCTCGAGCGCGCCGGCGCGCGCCCCGCGATCGACCCTGCTCACCGTGCAGCCTACGGCTGGATGCGCGAGCAGATGCAGCAGCGCATCGGCGCGTCGAGCGCGCGCGAGGCCTGGCCGATCTGGGCCTGGGCAGATTACGGTGCCGGTGGCGCGCGCCCCGACCTGCGCGCCAGCGGCCACCTTCCGCGCGGCTGCCCCGGCGTGCGTGTCGCCTTCGAGATCGACGAACGCGACGTGCTGCTGTCGGACTTCGAAGCCTGGCACTTCGTGCTCAACGGCGCGTACCTGCCGCACGACGACGCCGACCTGGCGCGCTTCGAGGCGCGCGCGCGCGCGCTCGGTGCAGCGAGCTGGGACTTGCTGTCGTCGCCGCTGCGCGACGAGGTTCAGCGCAGCTGGCAGCGCATCTTCGACCTCGTGCCACGCGCGCGCCGCGCCACGCAGGCAACCCTCTGGCGCGTGCCGCTGGGCGCCGTCGTCGATGTCACGTGCTTCATTGCACGATAGTATGACGGTGAGAATGGACGACCACGAGCGCAACGCGCCGCGCGCCGACGAACCGTTCGGCGAAGACATGACGACGACGCGCGGCCAGTTCAGCGCGATGGTCGCGCAGCAGGAGCGCGAGCGACGCTTCACGCTGTTGGTCTACTACCGCGACGGCGCCGTGAGCGCCACCGTGGGGCCCGATCACGCGCAGACCACCATCGGCCGCGCGCGCCCTTCGGACATCGTGCTCCCCGAGCGCAGCCTCTCGCGCCGCCACGCGCGCTTCGTTTACAGCGACGGCGCGCTGTGGGTCGAGGACCTAGCCTCGACCAACGGCACCAAGCTCAACGGGCGCGAGATCAACAAGCGCGAGCAGCTGATGGTCGGCGACGAAGCACAGCTCGGCTCGGTGACCGTCACCGTGCACGGCTTCGGCGCGACGGTCGGCGTCGCGCGCGACCGCCCGCAGAGCTACGAGCGCTTCGCCGCGCAGCTGCTCGACGACGCGCTGCAGGCGCACACCTTCGGACGGTCCGTGGCGCTGCTGATGGTGCGCGCAGGCGCCAGCGCCCACGGCCACGTGATGCGCTGGTATCCGGCGGTGCGCGAGCAGCTGCGCCCGGTGGACCACGTCGGGCTCTACGGTCCCGAGTCGCTGCTGATCTGCCTGCGCGAGTCGACGCTCACCCAAGCCACCGACGTGGCGCGGCGCATCGCCAACGTCAGCTGGACGGGCGGCTCGCACTCCGAGCAGCGCACCTATCGCGGCTTGATGATCGGCGCCGCCGCCTACCCGCAGTGCGCCGCGTCCGGCGAAGAGCTGATCGAGGTCGCTCGGCGCGCGGTGCGACGCGCCTCGCCGCGCGAGCAGGTCAAGGCGGCACCGCCTATCGGCCAGCGCAGCGCCGAGGCCGATGGCGACGCGCCGCTCGTCAAGAGCCCCGCGCTGCGCGCCGTCTACGCCACGGTAGACCGCGTCGCGCGCCACAACATCCCGGCGCTGATCACCGGCGAGACGGGCAGCGGCAAGGAGCTCGTGGCCCAGGCGCTGCACGAGCGCTCGGGACGCCACGGCCAGCTGCGCTGCATCAACTGTGGCGCGATCCCGGCCACGCTCATCGAGAGCGTGCTCTTCGGCCACGAGCGCGGCGCCTTCACCAGCGCCGAGCGGCGTCAGATCGGCGTGTTCGAGGACGCGCATAATGGCACCGTGTTGCTCGACGAGATCGGCGAGCTCTCCCCCGAGGCACAGGCGGCGCTGCTGCGCGTGCTCGAAACCAAGCGCGTGCGTCGCGTGGGCGGCGTCGACGAGGTCGAGGTCGACGTGCGCGTGGTGGCCGCGACCCATCGCGACCTCGAGGCGATGTGCCAGCAGGGCACCTTTCGGCTCGACCTGCTCTATCGCCTCAACGCGGTGACGATCAAGGTGCCGCCGCTGCGCGAGCGCGCCGAGGACATCATGCCCTTGGCGCGCCGCTTCCTCGCCGAGGCGGCGCGCGAGACGCGCGTCGAGATCGATGGCTTCGCGCCCGAGGTCGAACGCCTCTTTCAGCGCTACCGCTGGCCGGGCAACGTGCGCGAGCTGCGCAACGTGGTCGAGCGCGCCGTGATCATCGCCAACAGCACGCTGATCACCGCCGAGGATCTGCCCGAGCCGCTGCGCGGCGGTCGGCGCGACGCGCGCGGCACGTCGCTAGAGATCGAACGCGTCGAGATCCCGCCCGACGACGTCTCCGACGCGGGCGAGGACCTCGACTTCAAGACGCGCATCCGCAACTACGAGATCGCGCTCATCGCCGACGCGCTCGAGGCCTGCGGCGGCAACCAGAGCCTCGCCGCGAGGCGGCTGCGCATTCCGCGGCGCACACTGGTGCGCAAGCTGCGCGAGTACGGCTTGCGCGGCGACGACGACGACGACGGCGACGAATAGACGCTGTGCAACGCAATGGCTGCTACGGCGCGTTGAGCAGCTGGTAGGCAGAGCCGACCATCGCCTGCGTGGTCTTGACCGCGAAGTCGATATCCAACGTCTGCACCGTATCGGCCGTGCCGTTTCGGCAGTGGTAGTTGGGGTTGCGAAACTCGGCGGTGTCGGTGAGGAACAGCGCCGGGAAGTTGCGCAGCCAGAACGGCGTGTGATCGGAGCGTGCCAGCGGCGTCAGCGCGAGGATCGCCGCGGTCTGCGAGCCGGTGGTCGCCGGCAGGCCCACGCGCGCCGCCGTCGTCTCGATCGCCGCGAGCGCCGAGGTGGTGGGCGGGTTGCCGAAGGCGGCGATGAAGTCACCGCGGTATTGGTTGGCGCGGATGCGAGCGACCTGCTGCGGAAAGAGCAGCGCGAAGAGCTGCTCGTTGGGGATGCTCTGCGAGCCCGGCTGCGTCGAGCGGTAGCCGATCATCTCCATCACGTAGACCATCGTGATCTGCTCGCCGCGCTGCGCCGCGCGCGCGGCGTAGGCCTGCGATCCGAGCAGGCCTGCCTCCTCGAGGTCCCAGCAGGCGACGATCAAGGTGCGGTCGAGCGCGGCGGCGGCCAGCACGCGCGCTGCCTCGAGCACGCCAGCCACGCCCGAAGCGTTGTCGTCGGCGCCCACGCAGCCGACGAGATGATCGTAGTGCGCCGAGACGATGACTTGCTCGGCGGGGCGCGTGAGGCCGGGGCGCGTGCCGATGACGTTGACGCCGCTCTGGCCGCCGCTGCTGAAGGCGTGAAGCTCTACCGTGTAGCCCGCCTCGGCGAAGACCTTGGCGCAGTAGCTCTGGACGAACTGCCAGTGCGCGCTCTGTGGCGGGCGTGGCTGGGCGATCTTGTTCAAGTCATCGAGGTAACGCGCGCGCGTGACGGCCAGCACGGGGTCATAGGGTGGCGGGCTGTCGGGCGAAACGTCAGGCGGCGACACATCGGGCAGCGACATGTCCGGCAGCGACACGTCCGGCAGCGCTGCGTCCGGCAGCGACATGTCCGGCAGCGCTGCGTCGGGTGACGCGACGTCGGGTGTGCTGGCGTCGGGCACGGCGACATCACGTGTGAGATCCGGCAGCGTCACGTCGGGCAGCGCGGCGTCGGGCGTCGCTGCGTCGGGCAGCGCGGCGTCGGGCAGCGCGGCGTCGGGCAGCGGCGGCTGGTCCACCGTGGCGTCGCCCGGCGGCAGCGGAAAGTCGACGGTCACGTCACGGGTCACATCGCGCTGCGGCAGGCGATCGACCCTGAAATCGATCGTCACGTCGCCCAACGGTCCGCTATCGAGGATCGTCTGATCGACCGCCGGCCCCGCGTCGGCTGTGACATCGCCGAGGGCCGCGTCGTGCGGCTGCCCGCCGCTGCCCGCCGCGCCGAGGTCGGTGCGCCCGCCGCAGCCTACGACGGCGAGCGCGATCAACAGGGCGGGTGCGAGGCGCGAGGTGGTCGCTGAAGCCAAGGCCTCAGCGTAGCAGAAGCGCTACTTGATGGGAGGCAGGCCGTTGGGGCAGCCGAAGACGACCTTCAGCTTGGGCGTCTGCGAGCCTTTGATCGAGTTGCAGGGCACGCCGCTGATCACGATCGTGTTGGTGCCGGCGTCGTAGCGCCAGCCGTCCTGCGCGTCGCGCTCGAGGCCCTTGTCGTCGAGCAGCACGTAGATGCGATTGGCGTCGGGGGGCGCGCTGTCCAGCTTGAGCGTGCACGAGGCGACCTGCGCGCTGATCGACTGCAGCGCCGCGTTGAGCGAGGTGCTGTCGTTAGCCTGGTAGTAGTCGTGCGCCGGGTCGCCGGGGTTGCCCGTGCCGCCGGCCTTCGCCACGGCGTCGAGGTTGCCCGGGTTGACGCCGTCGCCGAAACCCACGACGTATACCGAGGTGCCGTCGTTGTGCAGCATCTTGGCCTGCGCCACCACGTCAGCGTTGGTCGAGTTGCAGTTGGGCTGCCCGTCGGTGATCAGGACCACCGCGCGGCTGCGCGTGGCGTCCTGCGGATCGCCCGTGTCGGTGAGCCAGTTCTTGGTGCGCACGGTCTCGAGCGCGAGCGCCATCGGCGTGCTGCCCGACGGGTTGGTCTGCGCGTAGCTGGCCTTGATCGCGGCGGCCGGGTGGTCGCCGAGCACCAGCTTCTGCGTCGGTGCGCCGCAGCTCGTGTTGTCGCCAGGGAACACGGCCACGCCGAGGCGCAGCTTGTCGCCGAGGCCGTCGGCGAGCCCGTCGAGGGCGGTCTTGGCCTGCGGCATCTTGTTGTTCTGGCGCATGCTGCCCGAGCGATCGAGCACCACCATCACGTTGGGCGCGACGCGCGTGTACGCCAGCTCCTGTCCACCGCAGGTCTCGCCGGGCGGGACGGCCTCGCAGGCGTCGCCCACGCCGTTGCCGTCGGCGTCGAGCTGGAGCGGGTTGGCCTGCTTGGGGCAGTTGTCGCACGCGTCGCCGCGACCGTCGTCGTCGGTGTCGAGCTGATCGGCGTTGGCGACCGCCCAGCAGTTGTCGACGCCGTTGGCGACGCCGTCGCCGTCGTCATCCTCGAGGGGGTCCTCGTAGGTCGGTGGATCGCCGGGCCCTGGGGTGGCCTGGCTGTTGTCGCCGCAGCTGGCCGTGACAAATAGCACGTAAAATAGAGCACTTAAAAGAACCCAGGCACGCGCTCGCATCGATTAGCCCTCCGCCGGTTTGGACCTCTTACAACGCGAGCAAATATTGTGACATTCCGAACAAAAAAGATCACGTATGATCTTTTCGTCGCGCTCGACCGAGCAGCCCCAGCCCTTCCAGCGTGCGCGAAACCTCGACGTGCTCGAGGCGCCGCCCGAGCAGCTGCGCCAGCGTCGTCTCGCTGAAGCGCCCGGCGCGACCGCTGAAGACGCGCCAAAGCCCCATGCAGAGCTTGAGCTTGGGGCTGCCCGGGACCTTCAGCCACGAGAGCATGTCGCCGCCATCGCCGGGCTCGAGAAACACGCAATGACCGCCCGGGCGCAGCACGCGCGCGATCTCGTCGACCACCTGCTCGCGCTGGGGCAACAGGTACAAAAACGAGTGCCCCGTCACCACATCGAAGCTGGCGTCGGGCAGCGGCAGCGTTGCCGCGTCCGCGCGCAGCAGGTGTATCTGTCGCGCCGCAGAGTAGCGCTCGAGATATCCCTGGGCCGTGGTCAACATGCGCTGCGAGAAGTCGAGCCCCACCACGCGGGCGTCGGGCAGGCGGTCCGCGATGGCGATGGCGCTCACGCCGGGTCCCACGCCGACGTCGAGCACGTCGAGCGGACGCTCGAGCGCCGGAAAGTAGTCGACCAGCGAGGCGCAGTGGGCGCGCCACTCCGGCAGCCAGGTCAGCCACGCGTAGACGTCGGCGGCGAGCTCGAAGATCAGCCGAGCGTGACGCCGCGGGTTGAAGAGCTCGAGCTCGCTCATCGACAGATGCGCCTCAGCGTCAGCTCGTGCGCTGCGCCAGCGTGCGGGCGCAGGTCGCGCTGGCGCACCATGCGGATGCGCTCGAGCATGGCAACGCCGTGCCGCCCGCGCATCTCGATGGTGTAATCGATGCCCGTGCCCTCGAAGACCTTTGGCTGCTGCACGTGATAGGTGCAGCGCTCGTCGACGGGCTGACCTCGGGCGTCGAGCAGCTCGAGCACGAACGATGCGCCCTGCGGGAAGTCGCGCTCGAAGCGCACCTCGAGCTTGAGCGTGCCCTCCGTGCGCGATGGGCGCGCTTCGAAGGCGAACGTTCCACGAACGCCCGGCGCGTCTGCTTCGTAGCCGCTCGCGCAGGCGTTGCGCATGTACGCCGTGCCGAGGCGCGGCACCTGCGTGACGCCCGTCGGGATCGGAAGACCTGGCCGCCAGCGATAGCGCTCGCGCCGACAGCTGAAGACGTGCCTCAGCCGCACGGCGCGCACGGCGGCGAGATTGATCTCGGGCGCGTCGTGATGCGAGCGAATGCTGCGCCTGCGCCCCACCACCTTGATCTCGTCGCTCGGCCGCGAGAGCCGCCGCACCACGCGCTGTCCGCGCACGACGCTGTTGCGGCCGCCCTCGAAGATGTGACCGATCTGCATCTTGTCGGCGTGGATCAGCTGCTTGTTGCCGTCGAGCAGCTCGAAGTGCAGCTCGAGCCCCTCGTAGGAGCGGGCCGGCGTGAACGACAGCTCGTAGTACGTCGGGCGCTCGCGCTTGATCTTGACGAACACGATCGGCCCCGCGGGTGGTCGCGGCGGCGGCGGTGGCGGCGGCTTGGCGGACGCGCAGCCCGCCAGCAGAACGGCGGCGGCGGCGGCTCCGATACACGACATGCGCTCGCGTCTCACGGCTCCTGCTCTCCCTCGTCCATCAACGCCTGCACCAGGCGCGCTGCGTCGCGAAGCTCGGGATCCGCCGGCTCGCGCGCGGGCAGGTCGATGCGCCGGTCGGGCGCTGTCTCCTCGTACGGACCGCTGGCCAGACCGCCGCCGCCGTCGTCGTCGTCGTCGAGCTCGACGGCTGGCAACCCGTCGGCCGTCTCGCGCGACGCGTCGCGTGTCAGCCGCCCCTCGGGCTCGGTGTCGAGGGGCAGCGGCGGCGGCCTGCGCGGCGCGTCGTCGGCCTCCGCGCGCACGACGCCGGGCACGCGCGCCGCGGCCGCGCCCGAAGGCACCTGCGT
>JAGQIK010000231.1 GCA_020431405.1 Myxococcales bacterium | reverse complement strand
CCGAGATCTGCGACGGCCTCGACAACGACTGCAACGGCGCCATCGACGACAACGTGCCCGGCGAAGGTCAGCCCTGCGGCCAGACCACCGGCCAGTGCAAGGCAGGCGCGACCAAGTGCGTCGGCGGCAAGATGATCTGCATCGGGCAGATCGGACCGCAGAAAGAGATCTGCAACGGCAAGGACGACGACTGCGACGGCCAGGCCGACAACACCGCCGAGTGCCCGGGCGCCTCGAGCTGCATCGAAGGCCAGTGCCTGGTGCCCTGCGCCCAAGGCGAGTTCGTCTGCCCCGGCGGCACCAAGTGCAAGGACGGCTACTGCATCCCGGACGAGTGCGCCAAAGCCAACTGCAGCAAGACGCAGTACTGCGTCGACGGCCAGTGCATCGAGCGCTGCGACGGCTCCAACTGCGACGCGCACGAAAAGTGCGAGCCGACCACGGGCCAGTGCGTCGACGACTCCTGTCTGACCAAGGGCTGCCCCAACAAGACCGACGTCTGCGTGGCCTACAAGTGCCAGGAAAACCCCTGCCCGCCCGGCAAGTGCCCCGACTACCAGCAGTGCACCGACGGCACGTGCCACGACACCTGCCTCAACGTGAAGTGCGACAGCGGCAAGACGTGCGTGCAGGGCAAGTGCTCCGACAACCCGTGCGACGGCTACAAGTGCGAGGACAACTTCCGCTGCGTGGTCAAGAACGGCACGCCGAGCTGCGAGCCCGACCCCTGTCGCGCCGTCAACTGCCCGCCCGGGCAGCTGTGTCGCGATGGCACCTGCGGCGACGACCCCTGCACGCGCACGACCTGTCCTTCGGGTCTGCGCTGCACCGTCAGCGCCTCGGGCACGGCGACCTGCGACCCGATCCCGGGCGCCGCGCTGCCCACCACCAACCGCATCCTCGCCACCGGCGCGGGCGGCTGCTCGTGCAGCACCAGCGGCGTCTCGGCCGACGGCGCGCTGCTGCCGCTGCTGCTGCTCGGCCTGCTCGGCCTCGAACGGCGCCGCAGGCGTCGTAGGCGGCGCGCGACGCGACGCAGCGGAGGTGGCATGTGAGCACTCGCCTAGGCGTGAATGCCGTCGGCCTGCTGCTCAGCATTGTCGTTTCGCTCGCAGGCTGCCAGAAAGACGCGTACCAGATCACGACCGTGCCCGACGGCGCCAGCACCGACGGCGGGCCCAAGACCGACGCTGACGGCCAGGTCGGCGGCGGCGACGCCGACGGCTTCGTCGGCGACGGCGGCAAGGGCGACGCCGACGCGTGCGTGCCCGGCGTCGAGGAGTGCAACGGCCAGGACGACGACTGCAACGGCAAGGTCGACGACGTCGACCCCAGCAAGCTCGTCAGCGACCCAAACAACTGCGGCGCCTGCGGCAAGGTCTGCTCGTTCGTCAACGCGTTCGCGCGCTGCGAAAACTCCCAGTGCGTGCTCGATAAGTGCGCGCCGGGCTACTACGACATCAACGGTAACCCCGGCGACGGCTGCGAGTACCAGTGCCTTCAGACCAACGGCGGCGTCGAGGTCTGCGACAACGTCGACAACGACTGCGACAACAAGGTCGACGAGGACTTCGATCTCCAGACCGACATCAACAACTGCGGCAAGTGCGGCAACCGCTGCCTCTACAACAAGGCTGGCGCGCAGTGCTCGGGCGGACAGTGCTCGATGGGCACGTGCGACCAGGGCTTCGTCGACCTCAACAACGACCCCAAAGACGGCTGCGAATACAAGTGTCCGGTGTGGCCGCCGACGGCCGAGACCTGCAACGGCCAGGACGACGACTGCGACGGCCAGATCGACGAAGGACTGCCCGGCGCCGGCCAGGCCTGTGACACCGGCCAGCTCGGCGAGTGCAAAGCCGGCATCACGCAGTGCAGCAACGGCGCGATCAGCTGCATCGCGCAGAAGACCTCGCAGCCCGAGACGTGCGACGGCAAGGACAACGACTGCGACGGCCAGGTCGACGAGGACTTCGCGCTGCAGACCAACCCGCTGCACTGCGGCCAGTGCGGCCGGCAGTGCACCTACGCCAACGCCACGCCGGCCTGCGTTGCGGGCCAGTGCCAGCTAGCGTCGTGCAACGACGGCTATCGCGACCTCAACAACAACACCGGCGACGGCTGCGAGCACAAGTGCGCCGTCTTCCCGCTGTCGGTCGAGAAGTGCAACGGCATCGACGACGACTGCGACAACCAGATCGACGAAGACTTCAACCTGCAGACCGACATCAACCACTGCGGCCAGTGCAACCGGCGCTGTAGCTTCCCCAACGCGCAGGCCACCTGCCAGAACGGCCAGTGCGTGATGGGGCAATGCAACACCAACTACTACGACCGCAACAACAACCCCGCTGACGGCTGCGAGTACTTCTGCGTGCCGACCAACGGCGGCGTCGAGATCTGCGACAACGTCGACAACGACTGCAACGGCCAGATCGACGACGGCTTCAACCTCAACGGCGACATCAACAACTGCGGCACGTGCGGCAACGTCTGCACGTTCAACAACGCCTCCGCAGCCTGCGTCGGCGGGCAGTGTCTGCTCAGCCAGTGCAACCCGGGCTATCGCAACATCGACACGGTCAACGCCAACGGCTGCGAGTACCGTTGCCCGGTGTGGCCGCCGACGTCCAACGACGCCACCTGCGACGGCACCGACAACGACTGCGACGGCCAGATCGACGAGGACTACGCATCGACGTCATGTGGCAGCAACACCGGCCAGTGTGTCGCCGGCCAGACCGCCTGCATCGGCGGCAACCCCGTCTGCCAGAACCAAGTCGGCCCTGCACCCGAGCAGTGCGACAACCTCGACAACGACTGTGACGGCACCGTCGACAACGGCTTCGACAAGCTCAACGACCCGCGCACCTGCGGACCCAACTGCACGCAGTGCTCGCTGCCCAACGCCATCGCCAACTGCGTCAACGGCGTGTGCGGCATCGCGGTGTGCGCCAACGGCTGGGTCGACCTCGACAACAACCCGGCCAACGGCTGCGAATACCAATGCACACCGACGGGCGTCGAGATCTGCGATGGGCTCGACAACGACTGCAACGGCCTGACCGACACCGCCGACCCGGCGCTGGTGCCCCTCGGCGGCAACCCCTGCATTCAGGTCGGCTCGTGCAGCGGCGCCACGGCGACGTGCCAGGGCTCGGCCGGCTGGGTCTGCAACTACAACGCGAACGTGCAGCTCAAGCCGTGCACGAGCAACGCGCAGTGCACGAGCGGCTTCTGCAACACGGCGCAAGGCGTCTGCCCCGGCGAGGTGATCCCCGAGGAGACACGCTGCGACAACGTCGACAACGACTGCGACGGGCTCGCCGACGAGCCGTTCTCCAACAAGGGCCAGGCCTGCTTCGAGCAGGGCAAGCAGGGCATCTGCCAGGGCAGCGGCTTCTACGTCTGCAACGCGGCGCAGACGTCGACCGAGTGCAACATCACCGTGCCGGGCGCCACGGCGCAGAACGAGATCTGCAACGGCAAGGATGACGACTGCGACGGCTTGATCGACGAGGAGAACAACGACGCCGCCGGCCTCGGCGTCGTCGACGACATGGTCCGCATCCAGCGCACCTACAACAGCGTGAGCTACGACTTCTGGATCTACCGCTACGAGGCCTCGAGGCCGGATGCGACGTCGGGCGCCGCCGGAGCCAACACGGCGCGCTCCTGCTCCAAGGCGTCGGTGATCCCGTGGGCCAACATCGACCAAGCCTCGGCGCAGGCCGCCTGCGCGGCCTCAGGCAAGCGGCTGTGCACGGCGCTGGAGTGGTTCCTCGCCTGCTCGGGCGCGCCGGTGACAGACCCGACCTGCAACACGACGCCCAACGACGGCTGCTACTACCCCTACGGAGACACCTACTCGACCACCGCCTGCAACGGCACGGACAACCAGGTCAACGACGCCGTGCTGCCCACCGGCTCCAAAGCGCAGTGCGTGAGCCAGGGCGGCATCCGCGACATGAGCGGCAACCTGCGCGAGTGGACCAACGACCCGGCCTACAAGCAGTGCAGCAGCAACGCCGACTGCAACGGCACCTGCGTCAGCGGCCAGTGCTCGCCGCTCGAGCTCGTCGGCCACACGGTGCGAGGCGGCTCCTACGACACGCCGTCGGTGGGCCTGCGCTGCGACTTCACCTTCGTCGTGCTGCCGCCGGCGTTCACCTTCCCCAACGTGGGCTTCCGCTGCTGCTCCGACACCCCGCCGTAAGGCACCCCGCCGTAACGCGCCAAGAGATCTAATGTTTCTCCGAGCTGCGTACGGTCTTACGCACCTGACCGCCCTTCGAAGGCCAGGTGCGTAGCCGGCTACGCATCCCCACCTGCCCCCACCGTCAGAAATTCAACAATGTCGGGGTTGCGTCCGTGGCACATCCGTTGCTACTAGGCCGCACGAGCTCGCGGAACTCGGCGAGCGTGGAGCCAACACCCCACTCAGCTCGCGTTGCACACTTTCTTGCGCTGCTGTTCCGCCCCGACAAGGATACCCCTCATGGCCACACTCGTTTCACAAGCGTCGCGCGTTCCTTCGAACGAAAAGGCGCTCAAGATAATCGCCCGCTCCCTCTTCAAAGAGCTCAAGCTCAACGGCTACGACAGCCGTCAAATCGTCTCGCTGAGCACGGAGCTGATCAGCCTCGTGACGTCCGACCTGAGCAGCGACCAGTCGCAGTCCTAACCCCCTCCCCCTCCAACAACGAGCTGCGTAGACACGGTGACGCGTGCCGCCGTGTCACATGGCTACGCCGCTCGACGTGGCGTTTCGCAACGCCTCCAGAACGTCACCTGACGCCGTCCGATTGCCATTGCATGCGTGGCGAGCATCCCGTTAGTCTGCCTTCCGCTTCACAACCAAGAAAACGGAGGAGAGGATGCCTGCTCGCGTAGCCATCAATGGATTCGGCCGTATCGGACGCTGCGTCACCCGCCTGTGGTCGCAAGACAAATCGAACGACGTCGAGATCGTCGCGATCAACGACCTCACCGACGACGCCACGCTGGCTCACCTCTTCCGCTACGACTCGGTGCATCGCCGCTTCCCCGGCACGGTCGAGTCGGGTGACGGCACGCTGACCATCAACGGTCACACCATCAAAAGCTTCGCGGAGAAGGATCCCGCCAAGCTGCCCTGGAAAGAGCTCGAGGTCGACATCGTGCTCGAGTGCACGGGCCGCTTCCTCAACAAGGAAAAAGGCGGCGCGCACCTCACCGCGGGCGCCAAGAAGGTGCTGCTCAGCGCGCCCGGCAAGGGCGAGGTCGACGGCACGTTCTGCATCGGCATCAACACCGACAAGTACGATTCGAAAAAGCACCACGTCATCAGCAACGCGTCGTGCACGACCAACTGTCTCGCGCCCATCGCGAAGGTGCTCAATGACACCTTCGGCATCGAGTCGGGCCTGATGACGACGATCCACTCCTACACGTCGAGCCAGGCGATCCTCGACATGCCCTTCAAGGACATGCGCCGCGCGCGTGCTGCCGCGGTGAACATGATCCCGACCACCACCGGCGCTGCCAAGGCGGTCTCGCTGGTGCTCCCCGAGCTCAAGGGCAAGCTCGACGGCATGGCGATCCGCATTCCGACGCCCAACGTCTCGCTGGTCGACCTGACGGTCAACCTCGCCAAGGACGCCACGGCGGAAGCGATCAACAACGCGCTGCGCGCCGCGGCCAAGGGACCGATGAAGGGCGTGCTCGAGGCCGTCGAAGAGGAGCTCGTCTCCATCGACTTCCTCGGCAGCACCTACTCGTCATCGGCCGACCTGCAGTCCACCGCGATGATCGGCGACCGCATGGCCAAAGTGCTCAGCTGGTACGACAACGAGATGGGCTACTCGTCGCGCCTGTTCGACCTGTCCAAGCTCGTCGCGTCGAAGCTGTAGCGCGTCCTCGGCAGCCTTCGAAAAACCCACGCACCTCCTGCGAGGCATCCATGGCGATCAAGCGCGTCGATGAGCTCGAGCTCGGCGGCAAGACCGTATTTTGCCGCGTTGATTTCAACGTCCCGCTCCAAGGCGGCAAGGTCGGAGACGACACGCGCGTGCGCGCGGCGCTGCCAACGATCAAGCATCTGCTCGCGAGCGGCGCCAAGCCGGTGCTCGGCTCGCACCTCGGCCGCCCCAAAGGCAAGGTCGTCGAAGGGCTGCGCATGGAGCCCGTCGGCGCGCGCCTGGCCGAGCTGCTCGATGGCCCCGAGGTCATCGTCACCGACGAGCCGAGCGGCGACGGCGTGCGCAAGGTCGTCGCCGATGCGCCTGCCGGCGCCGTGGTGCTGCTCGAGAACCTGCGCTTCGATCCGCGCGAGAAGAAGAACGACGACGAGTTCGCCAAGGCCCTCGCCTCGCTCGCCGACGTGTACGTCAACGACGCCTTCGGCACCGCCCACCGCGCGCACGCGTCGACGGTGGGCGTGGCCAAGCAGCTGTCGCTGCGCGCGGCCGGCTTTCTGATGATGAAGGAGCTCGAGTTTCTCGGGCGGCTGCTCGACGACGCGCCGCGTCCGTTTGTCGCCGTGCTCGGCGGCGCCAAAGTCGAGGGCAAGCTCGAGGTGCTCGAGAGCCTCGTCGGTCGCGTCGACGCGATGTTGATCGGCGGCGCGATGGCCAACACGTTCCTCGCGGCGCAGGGCAAGTCGCTCGGCGCCTCGCGCGTCGAGGAGGAGCTCTACGACACGGCGCGCGGGCTCTTGGCCAAAGCGAGCAAGCGCAGCGTCGACGTGCTGCTGCCGAGCGACGTCGTCGTCGCCGACGGCCTCGACGCCGCCAGCGGCGAGGCGGCGTCGGTCGACGCCGTACCCGCCGGCAAGATGGCGCTCGATATCGGCCCCGAGACGCTAGGCGCCTACGCCGCGCGCATCGCGGCCGCCAAGGCCGTCTTCTGGAACGGTCCGATGGGCGTATTCGAGAAGCAGCCCTTCTCGGCGGGCACCTTCGGTCTGGCCAAGGCCGTGGCCGACTCGGGCGCCATGTCGGTGATCGGCGGCGGCGACTCGGTGGCGGCCGTCGTGCAGAGCGGCCTCGCGGACAAGGTCACACACATCTCGACGGGCGGCGGCGCGTCGCTCGAGTTCATGGCTGGCAAGAAGCTACCCGGCGTCGCGGCGTTGGAGGAGTAATCGATGGCTCGCACCCCGATCATCATCGGCAACTGGAAGATGCACATGCTCGTCGGCGAAGCCCTCGAGCTGGCGCGCTCGGTGCGCAACGTGCTCGGCGGCATCTCCGGCGTGGAAGCTGGCGTGGCTCCGCCGCTGACGGCGCTACACGCCGTGGCCAAGCAGGAGCACGACAGCAAGCTCATCGTGGCGGCGCAGAATTGCCACTTCGAGGCCCAGGGCGCGTTCACCGGCGAGGTCTCGGTGAAGATGATCGCCGACACCGGCGCATCGCACGTCATCGTCGGCCACTCGGAGCGTCGCCAGATCTTCGGCGAGTCCGACGAGCTCGTCGGCAAGAAGGTCACCGCCGTGCTGGCTGGCGGCCTGACGCCGGTGCTGTGTATCGGCGAGACGCTGGCGCAGCGTGAGGCCAAGCAGACGTTCGACGTGGTCGCGCGCCAGCTGCAGCGCGGCCTCGCCGGCGTCTCGGCGAACAACGCCAAGCGCGTGATCGTCGCCTACGAGCCTGTATGGGCCATCGGCACCGGCAAGGTCGCCACCACGGCGCAGGCGCAGGAGGTTCACGCCTTCTTGCGCGGCCAGCTGGGCGAGCACTACGACGCCGGCGTCGCCGACGCGGTCCGCATCCAGTACGGCGGCAGCGTAAAGCCCGACAACGTCAAAGGTTTGATGGCACAGCCGGACATCGACGGCGCCTTGGTGGGCGGCGCGAGCTTGAACGCCGAAAGTTTCGTCGCCATCTTGAAGTACAGGCAGTAGCGTGATAAGTCGCCAAACGCCCTAGGGAAAGCGGGCGCGCGAGCTTTTATGGAAACCTTCGTCACTGTCATCCACGTCATCACCTGCCTGTTTCTGATCCTCGTGATCTTGCTGCAGGCCGGTAAAGGCGGCATGGGCGGCGGCATCTTCGGCGGCGCCAGCCAGCAGGTCTTTGGCGGCCGCGGCGCCGGCAACTTCCTCACCAAGCTCACCGCCGTGAGCGCCTTCGTCTTCATGCTGACGTCCATGACGCTGGCCTACTACGCCAGCCAGCAAGAAGACCCGCGCCTCAAGGCACGCGCTGCGGCCGCCAAGGCCGAAAAGAAGAAGCGCCTCGAGGAGGAGAAGAAGCGCGTCGAGGACGAGCGCAAGAAGGCCGAGGCCAAGAAGAAGGCCGCCGCCGCCAAGAAGGCCGGCAGCGCGCAAGGCACCGGCAGCGCCTCGGGCAGCGGCAGCGCTTCTGGCAGCGGCACGGCTGACGGCAGCGGCAATGGTAGCGCCGACGGCACGGGCAGCGGTAGCGGCGTCGAGACGCCCGCGGCCGCGACCAAGAAGCCCAAGGCTGCGACCAAGAAAAAGCCCCTCAAGGCGCCGCTCAAGAAGGCTGCGCCGAAGAAGGCCAGCACGCCCGCGAAGAAGGCTGCGCCGAAGAAGGCTGCGCCGGCCAAGAAGGCTGCTCCAGCCAATCCCTGAGCCCGCTCGATGGGCATCCCCTTTCGCAAGCTCCACGGCCTCGGCAACGACTTCGTCGTCGTCGACGGCTTCGACGTACCCATCCCCGACGCGCTAGCCCGCTCGGCGCGTGACGTCTGCGATCGCCACCTCGGCGTCGGCGCCGACGGCGTGCTGCTCGTGGCGCGCAGCGACAAGGCCGACGCGGCCATGCGCGTGATCAACGCCGACGGCAGCGAGCCGCAGACCTGCGGCAACGGCCTGCGCTGCGTGGCCAAGCTGCTGGGCGACCACAACGCCGAGCTCGCCGGCCGCGAGGCGCTGACCATCGAGACCGTCGCAGGCGTCGTGTCCTGCACGCTGCTGTACGGCGCTGGAGGCCGCGTAGCGCGCGTTCGCGTGGACATGGGGGCAGCCTCGCTCGAGCGCGCCTCGCTGCCCATGCGCGGCCCTGGGCGCTTCATCGACGACACGATCCACGTCGACGGCGCCGAGTTTCGCGGCACCGCCGTCAGCATGGGCAACCCTCACCTCGTGATCTTCGCGGGCAGCGAAGACACGGCCCCGCGCGAGCTCGCCGAGCGCTACGGCCCGATGCTCGAGACCCACGCCGCTTTCCCCGAGCGCACCAACGTCGAGTTCGTCCACCCCCGCCCCGACGGCGCCCTCGATCTCGCCGTCTGGGAGCGCGGCTGCGGCCTCACACGCGCCTGCGGCAGCGGCGCCTGCGCCACCGTCGTCGCCGCCGTCGTCACCGAGCGCCACGCGCCCGACACGCCGCTCGAGGTGCACCTGCCCGGCGGCCCGCTGACTATCACCGTCAGCGAGGATCTCGGCTCGGTGTTGATGGAAGGCCCCGCCTGCGAAGTCTTCAGCGGCGAGCTGCCAGCGGATCTCTGCTAGCCGCAAGCCTCACTTCGACTTCGAAGGAAGGCGGCTACTGCCTGAGCTCGCCGTCCTTGTACTTCTCGTGCTTGACGGTGATCACCGTCTTGGCCGAGATCCCGGCCGCGTGCGCCGTCAGCGTCGTCGTGCCCTCTTTGAGGGTCTTGACGTTGCCGTGCTTGTCGACCTTCGCCACCGAGGGATCGCTGCTGGTCCAGCGCACGCCGCCGGCGAGCAGCGGCTGCTTCTTGTCGTTGAGCACGGTGGCTTTGAAGCCGCGCGTGACGCCGACCATCATCATCGGCGAGTCGGGATCGATCTCGATCTTCTTGGCCAGCTGGACGATGACGATGACTTCCTTCTTCGTCTTCTCGCCGGCCTTGACGAGCACGGTGCCCTGCCCTGACGAGACCGCCTGCACCTGACCGTCGGCGCTGGTGGTGATGATCGTCGGTGTCATCGACGAGAACGTCACGGGCAGCTTCATCGCCTTGCCAGCGCTGTCGCGCGGCGTGGCGGTGAGCTGCACAGAGCGCACCTCGTTGGTAAGGCGCGCCGTCTTGGGCTCGACGCTGATGGACGCTGCCTCTTTGCTGCAGCCGCTCGCCACGAAGGCAAGCGACACCAGCGGCAGCAGGGCCAAGGCTCGCGTGATGGGCATTGGAGGGGGGGAGTGCTAGTGGCCGCCGCCGCCGCCGCCGCCGCCTTCGGACGACGCCTTCTTGGTGACGGCGAACAGCAGGTTCGTGTATCCGGCCACGCCGGCCGAGTACATCACCTTCTTGATGATCTTGAAGTTGACGTTCTGGTCCACGAGCATGATCAGCTCGCCCGGGAAGCTCTCGTTGGGGTGCGTGACCTTCCAGTTGTTCTTGTGGATCTGGAGCTGCTCGGTGAGCTTCGAGATCTTCCAGTCCGGACCGCTGTCGTCGAGCAGGTCCTTGGCGGTCGAGACCTCGGAGCCTTCGAGCGTCACCACGCCACCGGTGGGATCCCCCTCGGGATACGAGATCGCGAGCACCAGCGCGCGCTGCAGCTTGGCCACCTTCTCGGCGAAGGGCAGCTTGACGTCGCGCTGCACCGCCGTGATGGCGCCGCTAGCCGAGAAGCTCATCAGCAGGAAGATAACCATGACGATGAACATGTCGATCAGCGGGGTCAGCTGCAGGTTGGCGAACGTCGACTTCTTGCCGCCGTGACCGCCCGCGCCGTGCTTGAGCAGGCCCGTGCTCTGCAGGTGAGCGTGCGGCGCGCCGACCGGCTTGGCCGAGGTGTTCTCTGCCCCGCGCGCCGTCTTCCAGCTGCGATAGACGCGCAGCGAGAGGTGGTTGATCTGGTCGATCAGGCGCTGGGTCTTGCCGTTGAGGATCGAGAACGCCACAAGCGCGACGATGCCGGTGAACAGACCGAAGGCGGTGCAGTTCATCGCCTCGGAGATGCCAGCGGCCAGCTTGGTCGCCTTGTCGCTGACGTCCTGGCTCTGACCGACGACGCCGAACGAGTGGATCAGGCCGATGATGGTGCCGAACAGGCCCATCAGCGTGGCGACGTTGCCCATCAGCGCGAGGAAGCCCGTGCGCTTCTCGAGCTGCGGCAGCTCGCCGTAGGCCGCCTCGTCCATGCCCGCCTGAACTTCGTGCTCGCCCTGGTCGGACTTGGCCAGGCCAGCGGCGATGATGCGCGACAGCGGACGATCGGCCTGCTGGCACATCGCCAGCGCGCCCTGAACGTTGCCCTGCTGCAGCGCCGCGCGCACCGACTCGGTGAAGGTACGCGTGTCGAACGAAGCGCGCATCAGCGCGACGGCGCGATCGATCATCAGCCACAGGCTGACGATGAGGGAGAAGAGGATGAGCCGCATGCCGAGACCGCCGGCATGGAACGGCTCTCGAACGAACTCCGGCAGGATGCCTTCGGGCAAAAATGCCGAGACCAAGCCGGAGAGTACAACGACGATGATGCCGACCATCGGTAGGGTCTCCTAGCTCACAACGCGGCGGAGGCGTCTGTTACGCGTATCGCGTCGAAGTGTTGTTGCAGCGCGATGTCCATCGCCGCGATCACGAACTTGTACTTGATGCCGTCTTCGACAGCGACCGTCAGATCGTTCTTGCTCGGCTGGCGCACCTTGATGTCGCGCAGCTGCTTGGCCAGACGCGCCGTGTCGTAGTGCTTGCCCTGCTTGGGGATAACCAAGCGCTCGGCGCCGGCGGTGATCGTGTAGCCGTCGTCGCCGACGAGGATCACGATCTTGATCTGCATCTCGGGCGGCTTCTTTTCCTTCTTCTCGGAAGCCGTGCCCTTCTGCCCCTGGCTGACCTTGATGCGCGCCATCTGCGTCCACACCGCGGTGATCAGCAGAAAGCAGATGCAGCACACCAGAAGGTCGATGAACGGCACCAGGTTGAGCTCGGCATCGACGGGTTTCTTTCCGCCTTTGCCGCCGGTGTCTATTGAAACGCCCATCTAGATCTCCAGCCTTGCGGCTACCGCTACGCCTGAGGCGGCGCGGCTTGGCGCGAGTTGCGGATCAGGTTCATCACCTGCGCCGAGACCTCGTTGATGTCGTCGAGCAACGCCTGCGTCTTGCCGTTGAGCACGGCGAAGGAGAGCAGCGAGAGGATGCCGACCAGCAGACCGAAGGCGGTGCAGTTCATCGCCTCGGAGATGCCCTTGGCGAGCAGCGTCGCCTTCTGCGCGGGGTCGATGCCGGCGACGCCGGCGAAGGACTTGATCAGACCGACGATGGTGCCGAGCAGGCCGGAGAGGGTCGCGACGTTGCCGATCATGGCGAGGTAGCCGGTGCGCTTTTCGATCAGGGGCAGCTCGCGGAGCGCCATCTCATCCATGGCAGCTTGGACTTCGGCGTCGCTCTTGTTGATCTTCATCAGGCCCGCCTGGACGATGCGGGTCATCGGCTTGGAGGTGCCGCTGCAGACCTTGATCGCCTGCGCGACGTTGCCCTGGGCGATCAGCTTCTGCATCAGGCCCATGAACTGGCGCTTGTCGATGCTCGAGCGCACCAAGTAGATGCCGCGATCGATCATCAGGCCGACCGCGAAGATCGACAGGATGAGGATCGGCCACATACCCCAGCCGCCCTCTTTGAAGGCTTCGTTGATTCCCTGGATAAAGCCCATTGTCTTCCTCTGTCCTCCTGCGCAGCTTAGGCCGCCGCGCGTAGTGCTGAGCTTTCTGGAGCTATACCTTCATCGCCTTGCGGTGAAGCACGGCGAGGTTCATCAGGTTGACCACGGTCTGATTGAGCGCATCGAGCAGCACCTGCGTGCGCCCGTTGAGCACCGAGAACGACAGCAGCGACAAGATACCGACGAACAGCCCGAACGCGGTGCAGTGCATCGCCTCGGAGATGCCGCGCGCGAGGATCGTCGCCTTGTTCTGCTTGATGCACTCGACGAGGTTCTTGCCGCGCAGCGCGGCGCACGCCGGTACGAAGTCTTTGTAGGCCAGCGCGCGCTTCTGCGTGGCGGGGTCGTTGACCTTCTCGAGCGAGACGCCGGCAAACGAGATGATGAGGCCGATGATCGTGCCCAGCAGGCCGAGCAGCGTGGCGATGTTGCCGATCATCGCGAGGTAGCCGGTACGGACCTCGATCTTGGGCAGCTCGTAGAGCGCGGCTTCGTCGACAGCCTCCTGAACCTCGCGATCGCTGAGGTTGAGGTTCGCTAGGCCGGCACCGACGATGTTGGCCAGCGGCGCGTTCTTGCTCTGGCAGAACGCCACGGCGCCGCGCACGTCGCCGTGCAGCAGGCGCTTCTGAACCTCGGCCACGAACGCCGCCCGGTCTTCCGTGGCGCGGAAGAACAGGTAGCGCACGCGCTCGATGGTGATGCCGATGAACACGATGCAGGAGGCGAGGATCGGCCACATTCCCCAGCCGCCCTCGCGAAAGAACGACGAGGCGGCGTGCAGCAGGAAGCCGATGCCGAGCCACAGGACCATGAACCCGCCGAACACGGCGACCTTCATGCCCATGCTTTCGGGCTTGTCACGCTCGTAGGACATGTCTCGTTATCTCCAGCGCGGCGTGAGCCGCGAAGTGTCATCTCCCGCGCGACAAACGCCGCGGAGCTTCTCGTTCGGAACGAAGAGCGAGGTCTCTAGGAGGGTCGAATCGCGCGGCACTATATAACTGGCTCTCGCTCGGCACAACATGGCTGCGGTACAACTCGCTGCGGTACAAACCGCTGCAGTACAACTTGGCTCGCTGGAACGCGGGGCGCGTCCGATGGCACAGGGGTCGAGCAAGATGTGTACCCGCACTAAAGCGAAAGGTTGCGTGGCGGGGTCGGAGTGAAGGTGTGGCAGGATGCTACACGTTGGGTCGTATTTCCCCACCGCGTATTCCCCGCGAGCGCTGCGATCGGCGCCAAGCACACAGTTCGATTGCTTTACTGTCTCGGACGCTTATGGTACACAGCTCGCATTCATCCGTTTGCAGAGAGATGACCGTTGGTGGACAGGCCTGCGTTTCTCGCGTAGCGTGAAGCCACCGACTCAGCGATGGTAAGACCGGCCTCGAGACCCGTATCGTCGACTGCCAATGGGCGCACTACACGTTGCTGGATGGGGCCTGCAGTCGCTTGGCATGCAGTCGCTTGGCACGGTCAATTTCCCGAGGTTAAGCTAGAGCAACTCGCGCGAAGTGAAAGCGCCGCATAGCGGCGAACGAGCGCGGTTAACAAAATGCCGTCGGAGGCCGGAGAACCTCCGCTGGCACGCGAGATCGCCACCCGGCGAGAGAGCATAGATTCGGAGGCGCCTGAGAATGCAAGGACTCGCGAAGTTCATCTCCCATGGCGGTTTCTTCATGTACGTCAACTTCGTCGTGCTCGTGGCGGTTCTCGCCGTCGTGGTCGAGCGCTTCATTTTTCTGCTCTTCAAGGGGCAGATCAATGCGAAGGGGCTACTAGAGCAGCTGCGCAAGCTGATCCAGGCGAACAACGTCGACCGCGCCATCAGGCTCTGCGGTTCGACGAACGCTCCGCTGCTGCGCGTCGCCAAAGCCGGCCTCGTTCAGGTGCACCGCGGCGAAGAGGCGATCTCGACCTCCGTCGAGGAAGCGCTCGTCGAGTCCACACCCGAGGTCAAGAAGCGCATCTCGGCGCTGTGGGCGCTCGCTAACATCGCCACGCTGGTCGGCCTGCTCGGCACCGTGCTCGGTCTGATCAAGTCGTTCGGCGCTGTCGCCAGCGCCGACCCCGCCAAGCAGAAAGAGCTGCTCGCTTCCGGTATCTCCGAGGCGCTGCACCACACCGCCATGGGCCTGTCGATCGCCGTCACCGCGATCATCTTCCACCTCATCCTGACGGGCATGTCGAAGAAGGTCGTCAACGACCTCGAGCTGTTCTCGATGAAGCTCGAAAACTTCCTCGTCGTTCAGTCGCGCAGCGGTCAGGGCGGAGCGAAGAAGTAGTGGATCCTCGAGCGCGGAGGACGATGCAGAAGATCCGCTCTCGCGTGCGACGCGAGATCGCGGAGGCCGAGGATGCCGAGCACGAGGGTGGCGAGCTCAACCTCGTCCCCTACCTCGACATCGTCGTCAACACCGTCATCTTCATGCTGGCGACCAGCGCGCTCAGCCTGACGCTCGGCAACATCAACATCACCACGCCGCGCTACACGCCCCCTAGCGCGGGCGCCGCTGGCGACGACAACCAAGACGACAAGCCGGAGCTCAACCTGACGGTGGGCATCACCTACACCGGCTTCCAGATCGGCGGCTCGACCGCGATCCTGCCCAAGATCCCGTGCCGCGCCGCTCTACGTCGCGGCCGCTGCCCGGCGTTTCTCGCCTCGCGGGTCAACAACCGCGGCGAGAAAGAGGTCTACTGGGTCGACAAGTACAACTACAAGGAGCTGTCGCGCAAGCTGCGCGAGATCAAGCTCTTCAAGAAGGACGGCAAGTATCAGTTCCGTCACGAGCGCAAGGTCATCCTCACGGCTGACCGCAACATCCCCTATCACGTGGTGGTCAAGACGATGGACACGCTGCGCGGCAAGGCGACAAAGGCCTGCACCGGCGACGACAATTGTCTCTTCGACCAGGTGATCCTCAGCGCAGGGGTGCAGTAGTGGAAAACCTCCGGCTCCAGGCAAAACGCAAGGCGCGCCAGCTGAAGCGCGCGATGCCCGAGGAAGACTCGATCAGCCATCTGAACATCACGCCGATGATGGACATGATGACGATCCTGCTGATCTTCTTCCTCAAGAACTTCTCGGTGAGCGAGGCGAACCTCACGCTCAGCAACGATCTGATCATCCCGCGCTCGTCCACCGAGACGAACACGCACAAGGCCGTGCAGATCACGGTCACCAAGAAGGCCATCGTCGTCGAGTCGGGCGATTCCGCCGAGCCCATCGCCGCCGTCAAGAACGGCGAGGTGGACGCGTCGGTCAAGCGCGACGGCCAGAGCGGCTACGTCATCACGCCGCTGATGAGCCTGTTACAGAAACACGCCACACGCCTCAAGCTGATCGAAAAGCGAACACGGGGGCGCATGAAGTTCGAAGGCGAGATCGTCGTGGTCGCCGACCACACGACGCCCTACCGACTGATCAGCGAGGTGCTGTACACCGCTGGTCAGGCCGAGTTCGGCAAGTACCGACTGATGGTGCTCAAGGGCGGCAAGGCGATCACCTCGGGCCCCGCCGCCAAGAAGTAGTACCGCGCAGCGGAGCGAAGCGCTGCAGCCCTACCCTTCCGCCCCAACGAAGGTTTCGATGAGCGTCTCGACGAGCGCTTGGCGATCACGCGCGCGCAGCGCCCCAGCGGCGTGACGCTTGAGCATCACCACGCCGAGATACGCTGCGTAGGCGATCACTGCGCGTTGCTGGGCACGCTCTGGCGCGTTGCCCATCTGCTCGAAGCAGTCGCGCAGGAAGCCGAGGCGGCGCTTCGCTGCGCGCTGTAGCGCAGCGGCGACGACGGGCGTTTGGTCGACGCCGGCCAGGGCGACGTAGACACGCGAGTCGAGCGTGCTGCCGAAGGCGCCGCGAAAGAGCGCGATCAGACGATCGCGTGGCTGCTCGAGCGCTTCGAGCCGCGTGATGACCTCCACCGTGGTCTTGCGCTCCCACTCGTCGAGCGCCGCGGCGAGCAGCTCGTCGCGGCTCTGGAAATGCCAGTAGCCGCTGCCCTTGGTCACGCCGAGCGCGCGCGCCAGCGGCTCGATGGCGACCGCCGCCACCCCGCCCTCGGCCAGCGCTTCGAGCGCCGCTGCGCGCCAATCGTCGACGCCGAGACGCCTGCTGCGCTTGCCGCTCAAGCTCGGCGCGCGTCGCGCTCGGCGAGCGCTTTGAAGGTCAGAAGCTGCTTGCGCATCATCACCAGGTCACCCCACGGCAGAAGGCGGCGCATCGACCAGCCCGCCGCCCCGCGAGGATAGCGCGCGACGATCTTGGCAAACAGCCGCGTGGCGTGCGGGTCGCGCGTGTCGTCGAGCCGATAGCAGATGGCGAGCTCGCCAAACAGCCGCTGGGCGCGCGCGTCGTCGAGCACGAGCGTGAGGTGTCGGTCGTGCTCGAAGGCGGCGAGCCGGAAGATGCGCATCACCTGCTGGCCTTCGGCGAGCTGCTCGAGCCCCGGCGTCAGCTCGCGCGGGCTGCGGCGCCCGTAGTTGTCGATCCAGTCGTAGCTGTAGGGCGCGACGCGCATCTGACAGAGCCAGCGAAAGAGCAGCGACCGCGGCGCGCGTACGTCGATGGCACGGAAGAGCCGCTGCTGATGCGGCGGTCGCAACAGCGCGTCGCACGGCATAGGAGATCTCATCTCGGCCGCCGTCGCGCCCCAGTTGAACGGCAGCCACTTGGGCGCGCCCGAGAGCGCGCCGCCGCTCAGCGTGTCCACCAACGCGTAGGTCAGCCCCACCGTGGCGCCCATCGGACGCGCGCTGGCGTCGGGCACCTCGCCCGTGGCCACCGCCTCCTGCAGGCGATCGAAGAGCGACTCCACCGCCCAGTCGTGCATGCCGCGGATCGCCAGCGACCAACGCCAGCGCATCGCCCCGCGCGCGTCACCCTCGAGGGTGTGGCGGATGCGGGTGCCGTCGCCGCAGCGCTCGACGTCGAAGCCGTGCCAGCCCTCGAACTGCCGCGACAGCACCTCGGCTTCCCAGCGCGAGCCATCCCAGCGCCGCAGACGAAAGCGCAGCGTGGCGTGGCCGAGGGTCGTCTCATCGCCCTGCTCGTGACGCCAGGTCACGAAGCGGTCGCGCGGGAATGCGTCCTGCTCGCCGCCGGTCCATAGCCGCTCGATCCAGGGCCTCACGGCCTCGGGCGGCGCGGGCAGCACGCGCTCGTGCTCGTTGTGAACATGCATGGTCACGCCTCTCCATACGGGTGCGTATGTTTACCATACGGTGGCGTATGGTGGGCGCGCTGTCAACCCCAGCGCGTCTATCGCTTCCCAAGGCCAGCGGAGCCTTCGTCAACTCGCCGCGTCTGCAAAGGGGGCGTATAGTCTCAAGCGTGACAAACGCCGGCCGATCGCTGTCGTTGTTCGACCTTTTGTGCCTCGGCGTCAACGCGATCGTCGGCTCCGGGATCTATGCCTTCCCTGGCCTGCTGACCGGCTTTCTTGGCCCCGCGTCGTTTCTCGCGTTCGTCGTCGCGGGCTCGGTGAGCCTGCTGGTTGCGTTCTGTTTCGCCGAGACCGCCGGCGGCTTCGAGCGCTCGGGCGGCCCCTACGTCTACGCGCGCACTGCCTTTGGCGGCGGCACGGGATACATCGTCGGCTGGACCTGCTGGGCAGCAGCGCTGATCAGCTGGGCTGCCGTCTCGCGCGCGCTGCTGCCCTACCTGGCGCAGCTGGCCAAGCCGCTCGGCACCGGCGCCACCGGCACCGCAGCGGCGGTGGCGATCGTCGCGCTGATGGCGACCATCAACTACTTCGGCGTCAAGCCGGGCGCGATCACCACCGACGTGCTGACCATCGCCAAGCTGCTGCCGCTGTTCGTGCTGACCATCGTCGGCTTCTTCAAGATGCGCTTCGCGCGCCTCTCGCCCTTCGCGCCCCACGGCCTCGACAAGCTGCCGCGCGCCGCGTTCATCGCGTTCTTCGCCTACCAGGGCTTCGAGGTCGTGCCCGTACCCGCGGGCGAGTCGAAGGACCCGACACGCAACGTGCCGCTCGCCGTGGTCGGCTCGCTGCTCGGCGCCACGGCGCTCTACGTGATCGTGCAGATCGTCGCCGTGGCCACCACACCCGGGCTGGCCAACGCCAAACAGCCGCTGGCCTTGATGGGCAGCGTGCTTTTGGGCGGCTTCGGCGGCAAGCTCGTCGCCGCGGCCGCCGTGATCTCGATGCTCGGCTTCTGCTCCGGCGTCGCCCTCGCCTCGCCGCGCTACCTCGAGGCGCTCGCGCAGGACCGCTTTCTGCCGCCCCTGCTCGCGCGCCGCCACGCGCGCTGGGGCACGCCGACCTACGCCATCGCGCTGACCAGCGGCGTGACGGCGCT
>JAGQIK010000230.1 GCA_020431405.1 Myxococcales bacterium | reverse complement strand
GCTGCTCGAGCACCCGTGTGGCCTCGCGGTGCGGCGCGAGCAGCGCGTCGAGGGTCTCGTTGAGGCCCACGATCACGTCGCGGAAGCCGCCGTCGAAGCGCGCGCCGTCGCCGCGGCGCGAGAGGTCGCCTTCCACGGCAGCGCCCGCCAGCGAGCGCACTTCGTCGACGAGGCCGCGCACGGCGTCCACCGAGCTCTGCAGGCTGATCGCCAGCGTGTCGGCGTCCGAGCGCCGCTTGATCGCGACGTCGAGGTCGCCCTTGGCGAGGCTGGAAGCGGCGCGCGCCATCTCGCGCTGCGCGTCGACCATCTGGCCGAAGGCGCGCGCCAGGTCGCCCACCTCGTCGCTGCTCTCGTGCTCGAAGTGGCGCGAGAGGTCGCCGTTCGCCAGGTGCGAGGCGACGCGCGACGCTTCGCGCAGCGGGCCCGTCACGCGGCGCATGATCAGCGCGAAGCCCACCGCGGCGAGCAGACAGACGAACACGATGGCGAGCGCGGCGTAGAGCGCCGAGCTGGCGTTGGCGGCGGTCTGCTGGGCGAGGCCCGCGATCTTGGTCTGCGCCGCCTTGAGCTTGTCGACCTGCTCGGCGACGAGCTTGTCGACCTGCTTGTTGATCGCGGTCGCCTTCTTGTCGAAGCCCTCCATCAGCTTGTTGCCAGCCTCGGGCCCGCCCTTGATATAGGCGGCGGCGAGCTTCTTGCCGAGGGCGTAGTAGTCCTCGAAGGCGCTGCCGATCGCGGAGATAGACGCGAGGGCCGCCTGATCACCGGCCTTGCTGAAGGTTGCCTTGAAGCGCTCGAGCTTGCCGCGGAAGGCGACGGCCTGCTTCTCGGCGAGCGTGAGACCGTCGGCAAAACCCGGTGCCGCGCGCGTGGCGGAGATGTCCGAGAGGAACTGCTGCACCTGTACCACGTCGAGCTTGGCTTCCTCGGCCATCACCGCGAGGCCCAGCGTGACGCTGCTGGCGTGCTTGGCCTTGTCCACGACGCTGCGCGCCGCGCGGCCCGACGACGTGCTCGCCAGCAGCGTCGAGACGACGGGGATGCTGAGGGCCACTGCGACTACAACGCCCGCCACCATGAATTTCTTGCCGATGGTCCACTTCATCGTTCGCTCCTGTGAGCCGTCGCCTCGTTCGTGCGCGGCTCGAGTTGACCTAGAGCTTCACGCCCACGATCACGTTGCCCCAAACCATCGTCTCGTCGCCTACGCTGGCGCCGTCGAGGTTGGTCCACGCGACGTGCACGCCTGGTTTGACAAAGAAGGTCGACGTCAGCGCCAGCGGCAGCTCGACGTCGAAGCCCACATCGATATCGCGGTCTGGATTCTCGTCGGGGTGGTTGTAGACCTTGAAGCCCACGCCGAGCGCGATGTCGAGCGTTGCGCGGCGATGTACGGAGATGCTCTTGCCGAGGGCGGGGCGCACGTAGAGGAAGCGCCCCGAGGCGAGCGCGTCCTGAACGCCGATGGAGTACGTCAGCGCGACCTGCACGTCGATGAAGCTCGAGTGTGTGAGCGCCACGGTGGGCTCGAGCACCGAGGGCCAGCGCGTGCCGGTGCCTTCTTGCGAGGCGAAGGGGTAGAAGATGTACGTCAGGCCGGCCGCGAGGATCAGCGAGGCCGGCAGCGATCGCTCGTAGGCGATGGCGAAGTTCTGTTCGTGTCCAACGCCCGAGGCGACGAGCTCGCTCTGGTTGTCACCGGTCCACTGAAAGACGGCGCCGTAGCCGACGGTCAGCCCGGTGTTGCCGATGGCGTAGGAGATGCGCGGCGAGAGCAGGGCGTGCTGATCGTGCTGCGAAGCGCTGGCGAAGGCGTTGGTGCCGCGGTCGTTGTAGATCGAGCTCAGCTCGACCTCGATGGAGAGGCCGACGGTGGCTGCTTGGCCGCCGCTGCGCAGCTCGGCGTCGGGCACCTTACTCGGCTGCGCGGCACGGCGTGGCCCCGACGTGCGCATCGCAGCCGTCAGCCGGGCGACGTTGGCGCGCAGCTCGGAGACTTGCTGCAGCAGCGGGGCGGGGCGCGGCTCTGCGGCGCTCGGCGCGGCGAGCGTGCCGATGGTCTGGTGCAGCTGCTTTCTAAGGGCGCCGAGCTGGGCGACGAGGGCAGCCTGCGAGGCCTTCACCGAGGCGAGGGCGGCGCGTGTGGCCTTGGCCGATTCGGCCTGCCCGGCGCCCGGCGCCGCGCAGCGGCCGCGCGTGGGCGCCACGCTGCTGCGGCGCGTGGACCGCATCGGCGGCGGCAGCGGTCGGTCGATGGTCGCCGAGCTGGGCCGTTTGGTGCTGACCGCGAGCAGCACCTTGGCACCCTCGGCGCGGGCGCTCGAAGCGAAGGCAGGCATGACGAAGACCGAGGCGGCGAGCACCAGCGGCAGCAGATGCTGCCGTCGAGAGCTGGTGTTGTCTTGATGGATGCTCGCGGGTGCAGACGGCATGACGGTCTCCGAGAGCGGCCCGTCCAACCGTTCCTTTTCTGCACCGCCGCCAATCTCCTCATCGACCGGGGCTGCAACTCCTTGATTGGCCAAGGTGGCGCATCGTGTCGATCGCACGACACCGATCGGCCCACGATCTGACAGCTGCTAGCGAGAGCGCGAGCCAAACTGCGCCGGCGATCTGCGGCGCGGACTGCAAGCGGCTAGTAGGAGGACAGCCGCGTGGCGAGCGCGCTCCAGCGCGCGGCGAGCTGCTGCTGCGCCATCGGGTAGAGCATGCCCTCCTCCTTGACGTTGTGCTGCTGCACCAGCATCAGCAGCGTGTCGCCATGGTCGAGCAGCGACTCGTAGTCGCCAGCGCGCGCCGAGGCGGCCATGCCGTCGAGCACCGCGCGCATCTGCTCGTGCTCCATGCGCATCACCTCGGTGGGGCCACAGCCGTGCATGCCCGTGACGGCCTCGAGCTCGGGGAACAGCACCTGCTCCTCCATCTCGAAGTGGCGCAGCATCGCCGCGTGGAAGGCTTCGAACAGCTCGTGCGCGCGCGCCGTGTCGCCGTCGTCGACGGCGCGCTCGATGGCGCCCCAGCCTTCGTCGCAGCGGCGGTGGTCGGCGGTGAAAAACTCGACGGGACCGGTGGCATTCATGGCGCTGCTCCGTTGATTCGGATGTTATCAATTGATAACATGATGGCCGTGACCCGTCGAGAGAAAACGCAGCGGCGCCGCGAGCAGATCGTCGAGGCCGCTCTGGCGCTGCTGGGCGAGACCACCCTCGAGCAGCTCACCACGCGCCAGATCGCCGCCGAGCTCGACATCAGCCAGCCGGCGCTGTTTCGGCACTTCCGCTCGCGCGAGGCGATCGTGCTGGCCGTGATGGACCACGTGCGCGATCAGCTCGCCGACCTCGCGCAGCGTGTGCTCGCCGCGCACGACGAGCCCGTCGCGGCCCTCGGCGCGCTGGCTCGCGCGCTGCTCGACCACGTCAGCGAGCACCCCGGGCTGCCGCGCATGTTGTTCTCGCCGCCGCCGCCCGGCGCGCTGCGTGACGCGCTGTCGGGTCTGGTCGCCTCGCAGGTCGCGCTCGTCGCCGAGCTGGTGCGCCAAGGGCAGCAGCGCGGCGTGATGTCGCGTGCGCTCGAGCCGTCGCGCGCGGCGCGCGCCTTCGTCGGGCTGCTGCAGGCCGCTGTGCTGCACGCGCAGCTCGCGGGGCAGATGCGCGGGCTCGGCGGTGAAGCCGAGCCGCTGGTGGCGCTGTGGCTCGACGGCGTGTGCGCCCGCGGGCGCAGCGAGGCGCCTTCGCGCGGCGCGGCGTGCGAGGATGCGCCTGCGCCGCAGCCTGCGCCGGCGTTGCCGCGAGCGCCGCTGTCGGCGCTCGACGTTCGGCCGAGCATCGCCGCCGGACACGATCCCCTCGAACAGATCCTCGCGCGACTGGCACCCCTCGAGCCAGGCGACGTGCTGGTGCTGACCGCGCCCTTCCGGCCAGCGCCGCTGCTCACGCTGCTCGAAAAGCGCGGCTGCGGCGTCAGCGCGCGCCGCCTCGGCGCCGACAACGCGTGGAGTGTCGACATCGTCGTCGGCGCGGCGAGCGCCATCGAGGATCTGGTCGACCTCGAGCCGCCCGAGCCGCTGCAGCGCGTGCTCGAGGCGAGCGCTCGGCTCGCGCCGCGAGCTGTCTACCTCGCGCGCCTGCCGCGCGTTCCGCGGCTGCTGCTGCCGCACCTGCGCGAGCGCAGGCTCGCGTTTCAGCTGCACGAGTACGCCGACGGCCTGGCGCTGCTGCGCGTGAGCAGACCATGAGCGGGGCGCCGATGGCTGGCATTAGCCCCGAGCAGGGACCGCCGCTGTGGGGGCCGATGGCGTTCTTCTGCACGGCGCCGCTGTTCGTCGTCGCCGCCGGGCTGGCGCTCGCACCCGACCCTAACGCGCTCTCGGCGCGCTGGTGGCCGCAGGCGCTGCTCGCCACGCACCTCGGCACGCTCGGTTTCGCCGGCAGCGTGATGCTCGGCGCGCTCTACCAGATGCTGCCCGTGGTCGCGAGCTCACCGGTGCCGGCGCCGCGCCTGAGCCACGTCGTGAACGCGGCGCTGCTCGCGGGCACCGCGGCGCTGGCCTGGGGGCTCGCGCGACACGAGCGCGCTGCGCTGCTCGTGGGCGGCGCGCTGCTGGCGCTGGCCTTCGTGCTCTTCGTCGTGCCCATCGCCTGGGCGCTCTGGCGCGCCCCTGCGCGCACGGCGACGGTGATCGGCATGCGTATCTCGCTGATGGGGCTCGCCGTGGTCGTCACGCTGGGGATTCTGATGACGCTCGGCCGCGCGGGCGTCGGCACCAGCTTCGGCGCGCGCAGCCTGTTCTACCTGCACGTGACCTTCGGTGGCGCGCTGTGGATCGGCGGCCTCATCGCCGCCGTGTCCTGGCAGGTGCTGCCCATGTTCTATCTCTGCGAGGAGGCCTCGACGGCCACGCGCGTGACGACGCTGGCGGGGCTCGTGCTCTCGGGCATCGCCCTCGGCGCGCTGCTTCTGGCCAACGTCGCCACGGCGTGGGTCTACGCCGTGGCGGCGGCGCCGGCGATGCTGGCGGTGTGGCTGGTGCACCCGCTGTCGAGCCTGCGCGCGCTGAGGCGGCGGCGGCGGCGGCGCGCCGACGAGAGTCTGCGCTTCTGGATGCTGGGCCTTTGTTGCGGGCCGCTGTGTCTCGTGGCTGCCGTGGCGAGCGCGATCAGCGAGGACCCGCGCTGGCCGGTGCTGCTCGGCTTCACGGCGCTGTGGGGCTGGGCGGGGCTGATCATGCACGGCATGCTCACGCGCATCGTGCCGTTCCTGGTCTGGTTTCACCGCTACGCCAGCCTGGTGGGCAAGCAGCCGGTGCCCGCCATGAAGCAGCTGCTGCCGGCACGCCACGTGCGCGTGGCGCTGGTGGCGCACGGCGTCTCGCTGCTAGCCGGCTGGGTCGCCATCGCCGCGTCGACGCACGTGTCGCCGTGGCTGAGCGGCGCGTTCGGCGCCGCGCTGGTGGTCACCGGTGGGGCGCTGGCGAGCGAGATCGCTCGGGTGGTGCGTCACGTAGGGCGCGAGCCGTGCGACAGTGCGTCGCATGAAGCTCGAGCTGGTCAAACGCGAGGCTGACGGCGCGATCGCGCGCTGCACGATCTCGTGCGAAGCAGACACGGTCACGACCACCACCGAGGCGCCGGGCAAAAAGGCGCGCGCGCGCAGCAAGGCCTATCCCAGCGCCGAAAAGGCGCGGGCCGCCGCGCACAAGGCCATCGCCAAGCTGGTGCTCGAGAAGGACTACGTCGCCGCGAGCCTCGCCCCGGCGGCGCGTCCGCTCGCCGACGTGGCCAAGTCGCTGTCGCTGCCGCACCACGGGGGCGGTGACGAGCTGGTGCTGATCTTCGAGGGTGACTGTCACGTACCGCATGACCTGCTGCTCGACTTTCGTATGGGGTTGCTCGCCGGCCACGGCGACGGCGTGGTGGCCGGCGTCTACGTGGCGGGTGACCTGCGCGTCGATGGTTGCGTGGTCAACTGGGAGGATGACTTCGGTCCGTTTCTCTACGTCGGCGGATCGATGCAGGCGCACGCGTTGGCCACCGGCGGCGCAGAGCTGTGGGTCGGCCGCGACCTGCGCGTGGCCGGCGAGATCGTCGGCGTCTACAACCACGGCTACGTGCGCGTAGCCGGCGATCTCTCGGCGCGCGCCATCGCCACCGAGCACACCGTCGAGGCCAAGGGCCGCACCGACGCGGTGCGCTACGACGGCTGGTACGAAAAGGCCTATCGCATCGAAGGCGGCGTCAAGGACGTCGACGATCCCTACGATCTGAGCGGCGTGTTCAACAAGGCGCTGATCCGCGAGCAGCGTCTCGACCTGCGCGAGGCGCGCAAGCGCCTCTCGCGCGGCAAGGCGATCACGCTGGCGACGTTCACGTCGGTGCGCGCGCATTTCCGCAAGCTGCTCGGCAAGAAGCTCGAGGCGCCCGAGAAGGTCAAGACGATCAATCTCTCGATGAAGGACCTCACCTCGCTGCCCGACGAGGTGGTGCTGTTTGCCAACCTGCGGCGCTTGGAGCTGACGCACAACAAGCTGCGCGAGCTGCCGCCGAGCATCGCCAAGCTCACCGCGCTCGAAGAGCTGTGCGTCAGCGGAAACGGCCTACAGCGCGTTCCCGACGAGATCGGCGAGCTCTGCGAGCTGCGCCTGCTCGACCTGAGCTCCAACTGCCTCGTGGCGCTGCCCGACGCGCTGGCGCGCTGTCAGAAGCTCGAGGTCGTCAACCTGACCAACAACCCCTACTCCTACGTGCGCAGCAGCTTCGGCAGCTGGGACAACGCCCGGCTGATGTGGGACTTTCCCGAGGTGCTGACGCGGCTTCCGCGCCTGCGCAAGCTGAGCCTCGATCAGACCTTCGTCCGCGCGTTGCCGGCGCGCGCCTTCGACAGCGAGCAGCTCGAGCCGCTGACCATCAAGCGCACGCTGATCACCGAGGCGGACGCGGCGCTGCATCCCAAGATCGCGGTCGACGTGGCGTCGAGCTACGAAAAGGCCGTCGACTACATCGGCTACTGGTTCGACGGCGTCGAGGACGGCCTGCGCGAGCAGCTCGAACAGTGTGACTGGTCCGACGCGCAGGCGCTGCTGGCGCTGCTGCTGCGCATCAACGTGCCGATCAGCGCCCCCTACGACAAGGCGCTGGCGCGCTTCGACAAGGAGATCGAGAAGGTGTGCCGCCGCCTGCGCTGGGCCCCCGAGCAGGCGCCGCACCTGCGCTCGCTTTTCGCGGCCCTCGGCGAGGCCGTCGATGTGTTCGCCGCGGAGCGCGGCGAGAACGCGCTCGTCGCCGGCTTGCGCCAGCGCTTCGCCGAGCAGGCCCGCGAGTAGCTAGCGGACGACGGTGACGGGGCAGGGCGCGCCGCGCATCACGCGGTCGCTGACGCTGCCGAGCAGCAGCTCTTTGACCGGCGACAGCCCGCGCGAGCCCATCACGATCAGCTCCACCTCCGAGCGTTTGGCCTTGGCCATGATCTCGGTCGCCGGGTCGCCGATCTCGCCGTCGCGCTCGATCTCGAGGCCCGCGGTATCGCCGATGGCTTCGAGCGCCGCGTCGATGGAGGCGCGGCTCTTGCGCTGCGTGAGGTCGCCCATGTCCTCGCGAGAAAGCGCGCGCAGCCCCAGGCTCGAGGCGGAATGGATGTCGTAGACGTGCATCAACGTGAGCTTCGCGCCGGTGGCGCGCGCCAGTCGAGCGGCGAACACCGCCGCGTGCCGCGACCCTTCAGAGCCGTCGACGGGGACGAGGATCGATCGCATGACACCCTCCTCTGCGAAGTCCTGCCGAAGAAGGCTGCAATTTGCAGACCGCGCGAGAAGCACCAGATGTCGCGTCGACGCGCGATCTTCCGAGGGCCTAACCGACCCGCAGCGGGTCAGCGCGCGCCGGTGTATCCGTATGCGCCGCCGCCGGGGGTCTCGATGACGATGCGATCGCCGGGCTCGACGTCCGCGGCGTCGATGCTCGCGAGCTTCTGCGTGCGCCCGTCCGCGCGGAAGAGCGTCTGGCATCCTGGCAGCGCGTCACCGCCGCCGGCGAGGCCACGCGGGGCGCGCGTGCGCCGCTGCGTCAGCAGCGAGACGCTCAGCGGCGCGAGAAACGTCACCTCGCGCACGGCGCCGTCGCCGCCGCGATGCGCCCCGTTGCCGCCCGACCCGCGGCGCACGGCGAAGCGCTCGAGGCGCACGGGGTAGCGCTGCTCGAGCACCTCGACGTCGGTGATGCGCGTGTTGGTCATGTGCGTGTGCACGGCGTCGGTGCCGGGGCCATCGGCCGACGCGCCGTGGCCGCCGCAGATCGTCTCGTAGTAGCCGAAGCGATCGCTGCCGAAGAGGAAGTTGTTCATGGTGCCTTGGCTGTGCGCCATCAGCCCCAGCGCCTCGAGCAGGATGTCGCACAGCCGCTGGCTGGTCTCGACGTTGCCGCCGACCACGGCGGGCAGCGTCTCGTCGGCGCCGCTGAAGTCGGGCGAGAGCATGCCGTGCGGCAGCACCAGCTCGACGGCCGCCATCAAGCCTTCGTTGAGCGGCAGCGGACGGTCGACGAGCAGGCGCAGCACGTAGATCACGGCGCCGCGCACGATCGCCGGCGTGGCGTTGAGGTTGCCTGGATGCACCCCGGCCGAGCCGCTGAAGTCGACGCGCGCACGGTCGCCGGCGATGTCGATGCAGACGGCGAGCTCGGCGCCGTCGTCGAGATGCGTGCGTGCGTGGTAGCTGCCGTCGTCGAGCTCCGAGAGCGCGCGCCGCACCTCGCGCTCGGCGCGCGCCTTGAGGTCGGCCATCGCGGCGGCCACCTCGCGGGTGCCGCGCTCGGAGGCGATGGCGCGCAGCGCGCTGGCGCCGAGGTGATTGGCCGCGACGGCGGCGCGCAGGTCGGCGATGTTGTCGGCCACGGCGCGGCTCGGCCATCGCTGCGCGGACGACGGCTGCGGCGATGGCGCGCTGCCCGCGCGAAGCAGCGCCTCGAGCTCGTCCCAGCGCGCGTGTTCGCCGCGCACCAGGTAGCGCGGCGCGATGACCACGCCTTCTTCGACCAGCAGCGTGGCGTCGGGCGGCATCGAGCCGGGGCGTTTGCCGCCGATCTCGGCGTGATGTGCGCGGCTGGCGACGTAGCCGAGCAGCGTGTCGTGCTCGTCGTGCACCGAGGTGATGACGGTGATGTCGGGCAGGTGCGAGCCGCCGTAGCGCGGGTGGTTGGTCACCGCCACGTCGCCAGGGCCGAGGGGCAGGGCGGCGACGACCTCGCGCACGCACAGGCCGAGCGCGCCGAGGTGCACCGGCATGTGCGGCGCGTTGACGACCAGCTCGCCGCTGGCGTCGAGCACGGTGCAGGAAAAGTCGAGCCGCTCTTTGACGTTGGTCGAAAGCGCCGTGCGCTGCAGCACCTCGCCCATCTCCTCGGCGATGGCCGCGAGCCGGCCGGCAAAAAGCTCGGTGCGCACGGCCTCGACCTGCTCGGCGACGTCGGGCTGAACGGCGCGCGCCGCGCTGGCGTCGCGGTCACGCTCGAGCAGCAGCGCGCCGGCCTCGTCGAGCCGACAGCGCCACGCCGGCGCGACGAAGGTGGTGCAGTGGTCCTCGAGCACCAGCGCTGGCCCCTCGAGCGTTTCGCCGCGGCCGAGCTCGGCGCGCGTGCGCACGGCGATGTCGCGCCACGCGCCAG
>JAGQIK010000005.1 GCA_020431405.1 Myxococcales bacterium | reverse complement strand
GCAGATGTCGTCGTACGCGGCCGACGACGCGCGGGTCGGGATGGGCATCGAGTTCGACCCCTACACCCACGGGCAGCGGCCGTCGCACGTGGCCCTGAAGGTGCGCGCGGTGTGTGATGGCCCGATCTGGCTGTGGGTCATCACCGGCGACGAGCGGGCGGCGATCATCGAGGCCGACATCGGCGCGCTGGTGGCCGCCGAAGGTGGGCGGTACCTCGCGGTGAAGCACCCCGCGGGCATCGCTTCGATCGACGTCACGGCCTGGTGCGACGGGCCGCTCGAGCTCGACGAGGTGCAGATCGGGCGCTCGAAGACGCCGGTGCCGTGCCTCGCGCCGACCGGCCAGCAACAGCTCGACAACTGCCCCGACGTGCCCAACGACCAGCTCGACTCCGACGGCGACGGCGTCGGCGACGCCTGCGACTGCGATCCGCCGACCGGAGCCTACGCCGAGGGCGGCCGCTGCGTGCCGGCGCGCGCGGTGCGCGGCTTCGCCGATCGCGACGGGTGCGTGCTCGCCGGCGACCTCGACTCGGGGCCGGCCTACGCCGAGCTGCGCACGGTCTTCGACCTGCGGGGCCACGAGATCGAGGCGGGGGCCTACGCCTTCGACGCCGACGGCGCGATCGACATGGCCCACGAGACCGGGATCTTCGTGCTGACCGGCGACGCGGGGGTCGGCGACGCCGAGGTGTGCGCGCTCGACCGGTTCGTGCGCGGCGGCGGCGCGACCTGCTCGCCGAGCGCCTCGTCGACGCGGGCTACAGCAACGCCAAGGTCGTCGAAGATCCGGGGACGTTCTGCGTGCGCGGCGGCATCGTCGACGTCTACCCGCCGTCGGCGCGCTACCCGTCGCGCGTGGAGCTCTTCGGCGACGTGGTCGACTCGATCCGGCTCTTCGATCCAGCCAGCCAGCGCACGCTGCGCGCCGCTGACGCGCTGATGATCCACCCCGTGCGCGAGTCGGTGCGCTCTCCCGAGACCGACGCGCGCGCGCGCCTCTTCGCCGCCGCCGACAAGCTGCACTTCCCCACGCGCGCCACGCGCGCGCTGTGGGCCGAGGTCGAAAGCGGGCGCGAGTTCTTCGGCATCGAGGCGTTGTTGCCCTCGTTTCACGAGCGTCTCGACGCCGTGCTCGACTATCTGCCGGCCGAGATGCCGTGGGTCTTGCTCGAGCCGGAACGCCTGCGCCACGCCGCCGAACAGGCCGACGAGCACGACCAGGCAGCCTACGACGCGCGCGTCAGCGCTGGCCGCCTGGTCTTCGATCCGGCGAGCTTCTTCGTCGGCGCGCAGGAGCTGCTCGGCGCGCTCGCCGAGCGGCCGCGCGTCGACATCCCGCTGGTGGACGAGGCCGACGACATCGCAGGCGCCGATGCGCCGCAGGTCGAGGCGCTCGCGCAGGGCAACGCCGAGCTGGCCGCCGAGCTGGCGCGCGCACGCAGCGAGCGCGGCGAGGCGATCCTCGGCGTGCTGGTGCAGCGCATGAACGAGCATGTCGACGCCGGCCGCTGCGTGGTTGTCGCCGCCGGCAGCGCGGCACACACCGAGCGGCTCGAGGCGCTGCTCGCGACGTACCACGTCGAGACGGCGGTGCAGCGCACGCCGGGCACGCCGTGGCTGCTCGACGATGAGCCGGCACCCCCCGGCGTGGTGCTGCAAGCGGGCGATCTGGCGCGCGGCTTCGTGCTCGGCGCGCCGAGCAACCTCGTCGTCATCAGCGAAGAGGAGATCTTCGGAACGCGCGCGCGCAAGCGGCGCGTGCGGCGCGTGCGCGGGCCATCGCTCGGCGATCTGCGCCAGCTCGAGCCGGGCGCGCACGTGGTGCACGACATCCACGGCATCGGCGTCTATCGCGGACTGACCAAGATGGAGGTCGGCGGCGTCCCGGCTGACTTTCTGCTGCTCGAGTACTCCGGCGGCGACCGCCTCTATCTGCCGGTCTACCGCATGGATCAGGTCAAGCGCTACGTCGCCGATGGCGGCAGCGCGCCGCGGCTCGACAAGCTCGGCGGCACGACCTTCCTCAAGAAGCGGCAGAAGGTCGAGCGCGAGGTGCGGCGCTTCTCGGAGGAGCTCTTGCAGCTCTACGCGCAGCGCGCCGCGCTCACCGGCCACGCCTTCCCCACGCCGGACGGCGTCTTTCGCGAGTTCGAGGCGTCGTTTCCCTTCAGCGAGACCGCCGACCAGCTCGGCGCCATCGAGACGGTGCTCGACGATCTCCAGCGCCCGCAGCCGATGGATCGGCTGATCTGCGGCGACGTGGGCTTTGGCAAGACCGAGGTCGCGCTGCGCGCGGCGTTCCTAGCGGCGATGAGCGGCAAGCAGGTGGCCGTGCTGGCGCCCACCACCGTGCTGGTCGAGCAGCACTTGCGCACGTTCCGTGATCGCATGGGGCCCTATCCGCTGCGCGTGGAGTCGCTCTCGCGTTTTCGGCGAGGGGACGCGGCGCGCGAGGTGATCGCAGGGCTCAAGCAGGGCGGCGTCGACATCGTGATCGGCACGCACCGGCTGCTCTCGAGCGACGTGCGCTTTCGTGATCTGGGCCTGGTGATCGTCGACGAAGAGCAGCGCTTCGGCGTCAAGCACAAGGAGCGGCTCAAGAGCCTGCGCACGCAGGTCGACGTGCTGACCCTCTCGGCGACGCCGATCCCGCGCACCATGCAGATGGCGCTCACCGGGCTGCGCGAGGTGTCGGTGATCGCCACGCCGCCCGAGGATCGCCTCGCGGTGCGCACGTTCCTCAGCCGCTACGACGATCAGCTGGTGCTCGAGGCGGTGCAGCGCGAGCTCGATCGCGGCGGCCAGGTCTTCTTCGTGCACAACCGCATCGAGGACATCGCGCGCTGGGCCGGCCGCATCGCCGAGCTCTTGCCGCGCGCGCGCGTCGCGGTGGGCCACGGCCAGATGGACGGGCGCCGCCTCGAGCGCGTGATGCTCGACTTTGTCGAGGGCAACTACGAGATACTCGTCTGCACGACGATCATCGAGTCGGGCTTGGACATCCCGCGCGCCAACACTATGTTCGTCAACCGCGCCGATCGATACGGCTTGGCCCAGCTTTATCAGCTGCGCGGGCGCATCGGGCGCGGCCGCAACCGCGCCTACTGCTACCTGCTCGTGCCCGGCGTCGAGGCGCTCAGCGACGACGCGCGCGCACGTCTGACCGTGCTGCAGCAGTTCACCGAGCTCGGCAGCGGCTTTTCTATCGCCACGCACGACCTCGAGCTGCGCGGCGCCGGCGATCTGCTCGGGCATCGCCAATCGGGACAGATCGCCGCCGTGGGCTTCGAGACCTACGCACGCATCCTCGAGGAGGCCGTCGCCGAGCTCAAAGGCGAGCCGATCTCGCGCGACACGGATCCCGAGATCAAGGCCAAGGTGGCGGCGTTTATCCCCGATGACTACGTCGACGACACGGGGCAGCGCCTCGAGCTCTACCAGCGCTTGAGCAACTCGGCGCGCGACGAGGAGGGCGTCAGCGACGTGCTGGCCGAGATCTACGACCGCTACGGACCGCGCCCCGAGGAGGTCGATCAGCTGGGGCTGCTGATGGTGGTCAAGGGGCTGGCGGCGCGCCTCGGCGCGACGCTGGTCGACGTTGGCAACACGCGCCTGACGCTGACGCTCGAGAGCAGCACGCCGCTCGATCCCGCGCACGTGACCAAGCTGGTCAGCGATCCACGCTCGGGATATCGCCTCACGCCGGACATGCGCCTCAGCCGCGACCTCAGCGAGGCCGAGCAGGATGACCCGCTAGGCGCCGCGAAGAAGATCCTCTGGGAGCTGCTGGGGCACGCCGCCGCGCGAGCCTGAGCAACCACGCGCCCTTACACGCGGTCCAATAGCCGTGTTGCTGTTGCCAGCGGCAGTGGTCTGTGCTAACGAAACCCGCGATATCAAAGCGAGTTCCTGCTAGATGCGTTCCCAAGCCATGCAGGCTATCTAAATGCGACCACGTGCCTCGATCTTCTGTTTCCTCGCCGCCGCTGTGTTGGCTGCTTGTCCGCCGCCGAGCAAGGGCAGCGGCTCATCCGCCGCTGGCGGCAAGGCGGTCATCGACACCGAGAGTCAGCCCAAAGAGAAGGACCCCCGGCTGGCGGCCGCGGTGGCGACCATCGGCGATCGCAAGATCACCGTCGGTCAGCTCGAGCGCGCCATCAACAAGCAGAACCCCTACGTGCGAATGCGCTACGCCTCGGTGGCTCAACGCAAGCGCTTCCTCAAGAACATGGTGCGCCTCGAGGTGCTCGCCGCCGAAGCACGCAAGCGCGGCCTGTACAAGGACCCGGAGGTGATCCGTCGCGCCAAGCGCGTGCTGGTCGACCGCTTGTTGCAGCAGCTGCACAAGAACCTGGTCAAGCTCGAGGACATCACCGACGCCGACGTGCAGGCGTTCTACGACAAGCACAAAGAGCGCTACCACCAGGCGGCCAAGGTGCGCGTCAGCATGGTCGTGGCCAAGACCAAGGCGATCGCCAGCAAGGTGCTCGCGCTGGCCAAGAAGAAGCGCACCGACACGCGCTACTTCGCCCAGCTGGTCAACGAGTACAGCGTCGATCCCGCGACCAAGGTGCGCCGCGGCGATCTCGACTTCTTCGAGGCCGACAGCAAGAAGTACGCGCCCGAGGTGGTCAAGCAGGCCTTCGCCATCAAGGGGCTATGGGGCCTCTCCGAGCCGTTCAAGACCAAGGGCGGCTGGGCGGTGCTGCTCAAGACCGGCGAACGCGCCGAGATCAATCGGCCGCTGGAGCTCGAGAAGAATCGCATTCGCAACCGGCTCTTCAACATGCGCCGCTTCACGAAGGTCAACGACTACGTCAAGTCGCTGCGGGCCAAGGCCGCCGTCAAGATCGACGAGAAGAACCTCGCCAGCGTCAAGATCGAGACGAGCAAGACGACCAAGCTGCCGCGCGGCGGCGGCCATCACAAGCACTGATTCGAGAACCCCAAGATGCAGTCTCGACGCAAGACCACGCTCTACCTCGCGGCGCTGCTCGCCGCCCTCGCCGCGCTGGTGACGCTGACGTCACGCGCGCGCGACGCCGCGGCCGACGACAAGGTCCAGCTGCGCACCGTCGAGCGCATCGTCGGCATCGTCAACGACCAGATCCTGCTGCTCTCGCAGCTCAACGAGCGCCTGCAGCCGATGATTCCGCGCCTGCAGCAGATCCAAGACCTCACCGCGCGCCAGCAGAAGCTCGCCGAGCTGAGGCGCCAGGCCCTCGAGCAGATGGTCGACGAGAAGCTCATCGCGCAGCAGGCGCTCAAGCTCAAGCTCAAGGTCACCGACAACGAGCTCGAGCGCGCCATCAAAGACGTGATGAAGCGCAACAGCCTCACCAAGGCGCAGCTCGAGCAAGCGCTGCAGCGCGAGGGCAAGTCGCTCTACGCCTACAAGCATCAGCTGCTCGCGCCGCAGCTTCTGCGGCTCAAGGTGCTCAACGTGACCGTGCGCAGCCGCGTCTCGGTGAGCGAGGACGAGATCAAGGCGCAGTATCAGAAGAACCTGCGCGCGCTGGGCGTCGACGCCAAGGTCAACGCGCGGCACATCTTCGTCGAGGTGCCCAGCAACGCCGGCGAGGCGGTTGTCGCCAAGCGCCGAGCGCTGGCCAAGAAGCTCTATCAGATGGCCACAAAGAAGGGCGCCGACTTCGCCGCGCTCGCCAAGCAGCACTCGCAAGACCCGGTCACGCGCGCGCAAGGTGGCGACCTCGGCTGGTTTGGCCGCGGCACGCTGCCCACCGACATCGAAGACGTGGTCTTCAAGATGAAGAAGGGCGAGATCCGCGGGCCGCTGCGCGGCGGGCGCGGCTTTCATGTGATCCAGGTCGTCGATACGCGAGCGTCGTCTGCGCGCCCCTACAAAGAGGTGCGGCGCCAGCTGCGCGGCCAGATCTACGGCCGCAAGCTCGAGAAGGCGACCAAGGCGTGGCTGCGCGAGGTGCGCAAGAAGGCGCACATCGTGATCAAGATCTGAACGTGGCGCGCGCTCGGGCCGGAGTGTTGCGCTGGATCGCGTCGCTCGTCGGCATCAGCGCGCTGCTGGTGCTCGCCACCCACCTGCTCGGCGCTTATCTTCACGAGCCGCTCACGCGGGAGCACGCCGCGGTGCAGACGCTGCGCATCCTCACGTGGAACATCGGCAAGATCTACTTGCCGCTCGAGTCGCGCGCCTCGGATCGCGACCTCGGCCACGTGGCGCGCGTGATCCGCAAGTCACGCGCGCAGGTGGTGGCGCTGCAGGAGATGCGCGACCCGCGGCAGCTCGGGCGGCTGGTGGCGCAGCTCGGATCGGCGTGGCGCGGGCGCATCCCCGAAGATCGCTACGACCGGCGCGCGGCGTTGCTGACGACGCTGCCGGTGCGCTTTGTCGAGCTGCCCACGTCCACCGGACGCACGGCGCAGGGCGCGGAGCTGACGCTGACGGTGGATGGCCAGCCGCTGCGCGTGACGCTCGTGTCGCTGCACCTCGACGCTTTCGACGCCGAGCGCCGCACGCGCCAGGCCGAGGAGATCCTCAGCAGCGCGCGTCGTCTGCAGAACGCGCAGCTGGTGGTGGCGGGCGACTTCAACTTCGACCCGGCGGGGCTTAGCCCCGACAGCAGCGATCAGCGGCTCTACACCTTCCTGACGCGCTCGATGGTCGACGCGGGGCGAAGCAGCGGGGCGACGACGCTGGTGGCGCGTCGGCTCGACTACGTGTTTTATAGCCGCCAGCACGTGGCGCGCGCCGACGCGCGCGTGCTGCGCGGACAGCGTATCAATCTGATGGACCATGACCCGTTGATCGTCGAGCTCTCGCTCGAGCACGGCGCGGCCGGCGCGGCCGGCAAGAGGACGCCATGAGGCGCTTGGTGGCGACCGTGATGGCTGCGCTGTATTGCGCCAGCCCGATACAGGCGGCGGCAGCGCCGGCAAAGGGCGCGACGTTGGCGGTAGTCAACGTCGGCACGCGCGCGCCGGCGTTCGTGCGTAAGGTGCAGTCGGCGCTGGCACGTTTCGCCAGCGAGCGGGCGCGCCGGGCGGCCACGGCCGCGCTTCTCGCGGGCGAGCGGCTCGCGGCGCCGACGAGCCAGGCGGCGGCGAGCCAGCCCGCGACGGCGAGCCAGGCGGCGGCGAGTCAGGCGGCGGCGAGTCAGGCGGCGGCGAGTCAGCCGGCGGCGAGTCAGCCGGCGGCGAGTCAGGCGGCGGCGAGTCAGCCGGCAGCGAGCGAGCCTGCAGTGCCGGCGGACATCGCGCGCGCGGTGGCGCGGCTGCGCGCCGCCAAGGGGCTCTCCGGCGAGCATTTGTTCGAGCTCGGGCGCGCGCTGGGTGTCGACTACCTGCTGCTGATCAAGCCCGCGCGCGACAAGGCGAGCAGCAGCGCGGCGGCGCGGCTCTACTCGGTGCATCGGCTGCGCTTCGCACCGCAGGGCTACGAGGGGCCGCGCGACGCGCAGGCGCTCGCGCGCTACGTCCAGATCCAGGTGCGTGGGCGGCCGCAGAAGAAGAAGTGGTACAAGAAGTGGTGGGTCTGGGCGGTGGGCGCCGGGCTGGCCGCGCTGAGCGTGAGCATCATCGTGATCGCCAACAGTCGCAGCGACCAGCTCACGGTGCGGGTCACGCGCCAGCCCTAGCGCGCAGGGCTGCTACGGACAGGCGCCGGTCGAGACGTCGTAGCCGGCGACGGTGCCGCAGACCAGCGCGCCCTTATCGTCGATGGACATGGTGATGTCGACGCGGGCGCTTCCGGCGGCCACGCCGCCGACGCTGAGGTCGCCGGTGACGCTGACGTCGACGTCGAGCGGCGCGATGGCGTTGATGGTGTGCGTGATCTTCAGCTTGCCGTCGAGCACCGTGCCGGCGGCGCCGGCGAGCTTGGCCAGCTCGGCGTCGAGGTCGAGCTTGAAGCCGGGGAAGCTGGGCAGGCCGCCCGGAAGACCACCGGGCAGACCGCTGGGGATCGGCAGCGCGCCGAGCGCCTTGATGTTGCCGGAGAGCTTCATCGCCCCGCCCAGCGCGCCGTCGACCAGCGAGTTGATGTCGAGGCCGGTGTTGGCGAGATTGGCCAGGTCGGAGACGGAGCCGGAGAAGAGCTTGCCCGAGAAGGGCGCGGCGCCCGCTGCGAGGCTGGTGAAGAGGCTCGAGAGATCGGCCTGCGCGACGCCGTTGATCTGCATCACGCCGGCGGCCACGTCGCTCTGCACGACCTTGGCGTCTTTCTCGCCGACGCTGCCTTTGGGCGGTGGGTTGTTGTCGCCATCCTCGCCGCCGCACGCGACGAGCGTGAAGGTGATCAGGATAAGCAGGGTGCTAAGCGTTGCGATGCTGCGCTTCATCTAGGGACCTCCGTAGGGTTGTTCGCTCGACGTTTTCGATCGACGTGAAGTGCAGCGCTCGTGCCACGGCGCGCGGCAACGCGCCGTCGACGACTTGCAGCCGCGGCTGTGCGCAGCGTCACCGGCGCTCGCATGGTGCGCTGAGATCGGCAGTCCCACGCCGTGCCAGCGCCATTCGCGTGTGTGCGTATGGACTTGGCGTGGGTGCCGACAGTGGGATCGATGCTCCCAGAGCGGTGGGCACGGCTGCCCATAGCACGGCGTATAATGTGCCCGTGACCACACCCACGCCGACGGATCTCGAGCTGCGCTGCCACTGCGGCGGTGTGCAGCTGCTCGCAGCGAACGTCACGCCCGCCGTGGCCAACCGTATCGTCTGCCACTGCGCTGGATGTCGCGCGTTCGCCGAGCGTATGGACGCGCGAGACCTCGATGCGCTCGGCGGCGTCGAACGCATGCAGGTCTCGCCCGCGGCGCTGCACATCACCCGTGGTGCGGACGCGCTGGCGTGCATGCAGCAGTCGCCGCGAGGCGCGCTGCGTTGGATCGCACGCTGCTGCGGCACGCCGCTGGGGTTGACCCTTCGCAGCGCGCGCGTGCCGTTTGTCGGTCTCGACGTCAAGCGCGTCGATCTCGACCGACTCGTGCGGCCGCTCGATGACGTCATCGGTCCGCTGCGCGCGCGCGTCAACGGCACCTTCGCGCGCAGCGAGCGCCCGGCGCTGCGCGCGGATACGCGCTCGCTGCTGTCCATGCTCGCGCACCTCGCGCCGCTGACGCTGCGTTGGTGGTGGCGCGGCGATCAACGGCGCTCGCCGTTCTTCGACAAGGGGCGGCCCGTGGTCGAAGTCGAGACGCTCTACGAAGCGCGCGAGCCGAAGCTGCTCGGTCGAGGCTGTCGATGATCCGCCGAGCCGTGATCACGTTGCTAGGGCTGCTGATGCTCTCGGGCGTGGCCGCTGCGCACCAGGACCGCATCTTCCAGGTGCAACCGAGCGGCGAGGTCATGGGCATCGCCACCAAGTTCGGCAAGGTCTTCATCATCCTGCGGCGCGCCGCCGGGCATACAGCGGTGACGATCAAGATCGGCAAGACCACCAGCGCCCTGCCGCGTTGTCTCGCCAAGTGGTTCAGCAGCCGCAAGAAGCTCTTCGTCGCCGGCTCGTGGTGGCACAAGCCTGGCCGCAGCAGCCTGCCGCCATATGTCGGCATCCGCGCCGACTACGCCGCCAAGCACACCGTCGACCTGCTCTTCAGCCTCACCACCGGCAAGCTCCTCGACGCCAGCGAGCACATCGTGACCGGCAAGAACAGCAGCCGCTCGGCCAAGCTGCACGGTTGCTCGGCCGCCGCGATAAAGCGTCTCAAGTAGTAGCTCGGTTCGCAGCGGGGTGTAGCTGTGGTCTACCGCACTGAACGCCGGGCCGCGGCGCTGGCGGGCCGGAGCGGGGCGGGGCGGGGCGCGAGCGTGGGGGGACGCCTCGTGCGTTGGTGGTTGGGGCACGTTCGGGCGCGGCTGGGCTGAAACGGGATGGAAGGCTGGCGGGCCTGCGGGCGCTCGGCGCGCGTACGCGGGGCCTGGGAGGCGCTGCGGGCGTGCCGTTCGCGGGCCGTGGCGAGACGCCTCGAGGCGTTGCGCGTGCGCGGGCGTTGGCGGGCGCGGCGCTGATGGACTGTCGTCTTGGCGCGGCGGGCCGAGTTGCAGGCGTGGGGCGTGGGGGGACTGCGTGAAGGCTAGCGGCGCTTGCCTGGGATGTCGTTGACGCTGAAGCGGCCGCCTCGACCGCGGCGCCAGCCGGTAGTGAGCAGGAAGGTGTGTGCTGTGGGCCAGGGGTTGGTCTCGTTGGGCTCGCGGTCGCGGTAGCCGTCGAACCAGCAGGCGGTAGAGAGCGGGTCGACCCAGCCTAGGTGCGCTTGGCGTTGGCCCTGGTGTCTGCGCCGGTTGTTAAGCACGTAGCGCAACGCGTTGCGTACCTGTGTTGGCGTGCGAAGGATGTGCGCGTGGTAGCGCTGCGCGAACACCTT
>JAGQIK010000229.1 GCA_020431405.1 Myxococcales bacterium | reverse complement strand
GCAGCAGCGGCAGCGACGGCAGCAGCCGACGAGGGCAGGGCGGCAGCCTCGGCCAAGCTGGATCCACGCAGACGTAGCGCAGCGGCCGCCAGCAGTGGCGCAGCGGCTTCAGGGCGCGCCGCGCGGCGCCGCTCGAGGCGCAGCGCCTATGACGCGACCGTCGCCGCCGGCTCGGGCACGCACACGCCGGCTGACGAGCAGCAGGTGCCCACCGCGCCGGCGTCGGCCGTCGCGCGCGCAGCGGAGTCCGGCAGCATCGAGACCAAGCCCGTCGATGGATCCGCGCGCATGCGCGAGCCGTCGGGCGAGTCGCCGATCAAGGCCAGCGCCACGGCGTCGCGGCCGCTGCTCGAGCCGCACATCGGGCTCTTCCAGCGCTTGCCGCCCAACATCGCCGCCACGGGCCTGCAGCAGAGCTACCAGAAGGGGCAGTCCATCGCGCGCCGCGGCGAGCGTTGCGACGCGCTGCTGCTGATCACCGAGGGCTCCGTCGCGTTGACGACCAAGTCGGTCTCCGGCGAGGTCGTCGACCTCGGCCAGCTCGACGCAGGCAGCTTCTTCGGCGAGCTCGGCGTGCTCGGCAGCGGCGCGCACATCCTCGATGCGCGCGCGGCGAGCGACACCACGGTGCTGACGATCCCCAAAGGCCAGATGCGCAAGGTCCTCAAGGAGGATCCCGACATCAACCGCCTGGTGCGCAGCGCCTACCGCGACCGCCTACAGAGCATCGTGCTCAAGACGTCGAACCTCTTCAGCACGCTGCACGATCGTGTTGGCCGCCGGCTGCTCAAGACGTTCAAGCCGGTCCGCGCCAAGCCTGGCACTCGCCTCGTGCAGGAAGGCGGCGAGGCGCCCGGCCTATTCCTCGTGCTCGTCGGCAGCCTGCGCGTCACGGCCAAGGGCAAAGATGGCAGCGACGTCGAGCTTGCCACGCTCGGCCACGGCGAGTTCTTCGGCGAGATATCGCTGCTGCGCTCGAGGCCGTGCTGCGCTGACGTCACCGCGATCAACTTCTGCCAGCTGCTGCACCTCGCCCCCGCCGACTTTCACGCCTTCGCCGAGCAGCGCCCGAGCTTCAAAGCGGGGCTCGACAAAGAAGCGCGCGCGCGCGAGCGGGAAAACCAGCAGAAGCTCGGCTGAGCGCAGAGCAGCTCTTCTAGTCTGCTGAACGCAGCGAAGCGGGGAAGGGGGCGCGAGCGTAGGAGGACGCCTCCGGCGTTGGTGGTTAGGGCGCGTTCGGGCGCGGCTGGCTAGTGACGGGATGGGAGGCTGGCGGCCTGCGGGCGTTTGGCGTGGTTGGCGGGGCGTGGAGGTGCGCGAAGGTGCCGTTCGCGGGCCGTGGCGAGACGCCTCGAGGCGTTGCGCGTGCGCGGGCGTTGGGGCGTGGCGCTGATGGACTGTCGTCTTGGCGCGGCGGGCCGAGTTGCAGGGTTCGAAGCGTCGGGGGACTGCGTGAGGGCTAGCGGCGTTTGCCGGGGATGTCGTTGACGCTGAAGCGGCCGCCTCGGCCGCGGCGCCAGCCGGTAGTGAGCTGTGGGCCAAGGGTTGGCCTCGTTGGGCTCGCGGTCGCGATAGCCGTCGAACCAGCAGGCGGTGGAGAGCGGGTCGACCCAGCCG
>JAGQIK010000022.1 GCA_020431405.1 Myxococcales bacterium | reverse complement strand
ATCATCGATGACTTGCTCGAATCACAAGGAAAAAGCCGGCAGGTAGTGCGTCTGGTCCCGTATTTTCTCGCGGGATTACAGATGGTCGCCAACAGCGACTATCTGCTGACCATCTCCGAACGACTGGCCCAACGCATGGCGCCGATCTTTGGCTTACAGATCATCCCAACGCCTTTTGACTCCGAGCCCTATAGCCTGAAGATGCTCTGGCATCCGCGCTATGAGCACGATCCGATCCAACGCTGGATGCGCTCTATCTGGATGCGCCCAGCCGCGCGAGCGCACGCACACGCGCGGCCGCGGCAGCAGCCTCTTCGATTCGCCGCTGCCGCGCGAGAGCCGCCTCGAGTCTCCGCAGCAGGTGATGGATCGCGCCGGGCGTAAGCGTGCTGGTGTGTATCCCGCGCCGGATGGCGCCAGCTCGAGCACGCCGCCGCCGCATCCCGATCCCACCGTGCGTCAGCCGGCGCGCGTGGTCGCGTCGACGCCGCAGCGCTACACCGCGCCGAGCCGCCGCTCTGCGCGCGGCACGACGACGCACCCGCATCAGGCCGCCTCGCGTATGCCGTTTTCGCGCACGCACGATCCGCGCAGGGTCGGCGCCCCCGACGATCCGCGCACCACGGGCACCTACGCGGTGCCTGCTGGGCAGCGCCCGATCACCGAGGTGCGCGGCGGTCGCTCGACTGGATCGCCCAGCTCTTCACATCCCGCGGCCCCGCCGCGCCCTCCGGCTCCGCCCGCCCCCACGCCGCGCCGCCGCCCGCCCTCGGCGCAGCAGCCGCCACCGCCACCGCGCCAGAGCAGCGGCGTCGTCGTCGCACGTCCGGCGATCATCGTCGATGGCAGCGCCAACCGCCCCGAGCGCCCCGAGCGGCGCGGCCGCCCCGCGCGCCAGACGCCACGCGAGGCGCGAGGCAACGTCTTCGGCTCGGACCTGATCAGCGAGCGCAGCCTCGACGAGGTCATCCTCGGCTATCTGGCCGAAGAGGACAGCGAAGAGTCGTAGCGGCGAAGCGCCTCGGCGAGGCGCTACTTCTTGGCCGAAGCGGCGGCGGGCTCGCCCTTGTCGCTCTTCTTCTTCTGCTCCGGCTTGAAGCGCGAATAGAGCGCCAGGCCGTTGAAGACGATGAAGCCGGCGAGCACCAGATACAGCACCATGTAGAACCAATAGTCGCCGGGGCGCTCGCCCGAGACGAGCACCACCGCGTCCTTGGGCACCGTGAACTTGCTGCCGAGCGTGATGTACAGCAGCGCAGCCTTGTCGATGTTGACCTCGCCCTGCGGCCTGTTCGCGACGACCTTCTCGCCGCGCTTTTCGTAGCGCGCCGGGAAGCTCGGATCGGCGGCGCGGATGATGACCTTGCCGTCCTTGACCGCGATCTGGTCCCACTTGGCCATATAGGCCACCTGGCGGCGCACCAGCGAGGCGTGAAGCTCGGGCGTGCGGAAGCGCTTGCGCAGCATCGCGACCTGCGCGTCGTCGAGCAGCACGGCGAGGCGCCAATATATGCGCGAGGGCTCGTCGTCGACGGCGAATGGGATGTTGATCACCTCGAGCTGCTTCTTGGCGTCGGCGATCGTCTTGTAGGCCTTGCGCGTCAGCCGCACGACCCACTCGCGCGGGTACGACGCGTTGATCCACAGCGGCTGATCGGGCGAGACCTGCGCCTTGCGCTTGTGCTTGTCGACGATAGTGACGGGCTTTTGCGTCTGGCTCTTGGCGCGCGCGAGCTCGTCGAAGTCGATGTCGTGAGCGCGCGTCATGATGCGCTCGAGGTACTTGGAGAGCGTCGTGGCGTAGTTGAGCTTCCAGAACGGCACCACGCGGCCGTAGTGCTCGTAGTCGACCTCGCGCGCGATGGTGCGCGTCTTGCGGTGCGCTTGCACGAAGACGCGGCTGTTGACGCCGAGCAGCCGATAGAACGTGTCGTAGCCGCCGACGCGTCGCTCGAGCACCAGCGCGTGCTTGCGGTCGGGCGGGCCTTTGACCAACACGAAGCGGTTGTGCTCGATCTTCTTGGCCGCCAGCGCCGGGGCGACCTCACCGAGATCGCGCGGCTTGGCCGGCTCGAAGAAGTAGAACAGGTCGGCGCGGGTGAACCACATCAGATACAGGCTGGCGGCGATGACGGCGGCGCCGATGAGCGGGTGGCGGCGCCGCCGGCGCCGAGGGATCTTGAGCAGCTCCGGGTCGACCTCCTCGCCCTCGTAGAGCTCGGCGTCCTCGGCGAAGAACGCCTCCTCGGCGGCCTCGGCGGCCGAGACGTGCGACTGCGACGGCTCGTCGGCCGCTTCGGTCTGCGATTCGGCCTGCGATTCAGCCTGCGATTCAGCCTGCGATTCAGCGGCCTCTTCAGCCTGAGCCTGAGCTTCCGTCTTGGTCTTGGAGGTTTCGTCAGACATGCGGCGTCACCGGCGATTCACGGCGATCTTCCGACCATATACCACAGAAGCCGCCAGCGCTCCCCTTGTAGGACACCGCCGCGAGCCCTCGGTTCGCGCTTCAGTTTGGCCAAATTCAGCCGTTGTCAGGGATGAGCCTCGTCTGTGGTCTGCTAACCTAAGAGGGCCTTATGTACAGAAACGACCACGAAGCCACGCTGGCCAAGCTCGATGCCGCCGAACGCGAGCTCCTCGGCGAACGTAAGCGCCGCGCTCGCGCCGAGGCCCGCGCCGAAGAGGCGCAGCTCATCGCCGAGTACGCCAACCCCACAGCCCTCAAGAAGCCGCGCAAGCTCGGGCGTTATCTCGTCCCGGCCTTTGTCGGGGCGCTGCTGATGATGCCGCTGGTGGTGCATAACGCCGGCCGCGCGCAGCTCGCCGAGCGCAAGCTCGCCGCGATCACGGACGGCGCGCTCAAGCTCAAGGCCAAGTACTTGCGCTCGCAGGCGCAGGTGGCCGAATACGCGCGCATGACGACCAAGATCTACGCCTCGGGCGGCCCCTCGTGGCTGCACGACGGCTTCAAGCCGCAGCTGACGAGCCTGCTCGCGTGTCGGCCGCTGAAAGACGGCAAGACCAGCGGCCCGATCTACATCCGCGGTGTCGCACACGAGCACACCGTCAAGCACGTCACGATCGAGACCACGTCCACGCCGGCGACCAAGGCGTGCATCATGCGCGTCATCGGCAAGGTGCGTTTTGCCGGCCGCCACCCGGTCAAGGCGTTCCACTTCGCGGTCTATCCGGGCAGCCAGCTCAGCCGTGCTGCAGGTCGTCGCGCTGCGGGTCGTCTGGCCGCCGAGAAGGCTGCGAAACTGCACAAGGACGCGCACGTGGCCGCGCGTTGACACGGCGCTCGCTCGGCTGATAAGCACCCGAGCGCATGCGTTGCTGTCGTCTCCCTCCCTTCGGTCGCTTCCTTCCTTTCGTCGTGGGCGTCGTCGTCGCGACGCCGTGCGGCTGCAAGACGCGGCCGACTTCGCGGATCCGGCTCGAGAGCCCAGAAAAGGCACATGCAGCGATCGCTGCGGCGGCGCGCGAGGGCGATCATCTGCGCGTCTTCGCCATGCTCGACCGCAAGACCCGTTGGTCGGTGATGTCGTGCTACCGCGACAAGCGTTCGACCTACCGGTTGGTCAGCGCGCACTACCCCGAGGCGCGTCGCGCCGCCGAGCTGCGCCGCGTCGCCCGCGCCCAGAAGGCCGCCGACGCGCCGAGCTACTTCGCCGCGCTCGCACGCGGCGAGAAGCTGCTCGACGCGCTGAAGACGGCGCCGGCGCGAGCCAAGCGCGCGGGCAGCGGCGCCTCGCGTGTGGAGCTCGTCGCGGGCGGCCAGCGATTCGCCTACTGCCGCGAGGTCGAGGGCTGGGCGTTCTGTGGTCTGCGCGAGCGGCTCTCCAAGATGCAGCTGCGGGCGGCGCGAGATCTCGTCTCGGTACGCGAGAGCGCCGAGACCTACCGTCGCGAATAGGCCGATGCCGACCGACGCGGACAAGACGCCCACGCCGATCTGCTCGCGCGAGCAGCCGCTCGGCGTCACGCGGCTGGTCTCGATGGCTGGCCGCAGCCTCGACCAACGCTTCGGTGTGGTGTGGGTTGCCGGCGAGGTCTCCAACCTGCGCACGCCATCGTCGGGCCACCTCTACTTCACGCTCAAGGACGCGCGCGCCGCGCTGCCGGTGGTGATGTTTCGCAGCGCCGCCAGCAAGCTGCGCTTTCGCCTCGAAGACGGGCTCGGCGTGCGCTGCCGCGGGCGGCTGTCGATCTACGAGGTGCAGGGACGCTTTCAACTGACCGCCGACTTCGCCGAGCCCGAGGGGGTCGGCGCGCAGCAGATCGCCCTCGAGAAGCTCAAGGCCAAGCTCGCCAAAGAGGGCCTCTTTGACGCCGCGCGCAAGAAGCCGCTGCCGCGCTTGCCGCGCCGCATCGCCGTCGT
>JAGQIK010000228.1 GCA_020431405.1 Myxococcales bacterium | reverse complement strand
GTCGGCGGGCACGACGTGATCGTCGGCGCCGCGGCGAACGTGCACCCCAGCGCGCAGCTCGCGCGCCAGGTGATCGTCGGCGCCGGCGCCGAGGTGGCCGCCGGCGCGATGCTCAGCCAGTGCGTGGTCTGGCCGGGGGCACGCGCCGAGGGACGCCTCGATCGCTGCATCGTCACGCCCGAGGGCGTGATCGAGGTCGACCCGGCGACGATCGGCATGACGAGGCACGAGCGCTAATGAGACGCCTCGCCGCGGCGATCGTCGTGCTCTGCTGCACGCCGTCGAGCGCGCTCGCCGACGACGTGGTCGAGATCTCGCTCGGCGCCGGCATTCACAAGCTCTCCAGCACGCAAGACCTCGGCGACTACGCCCAGCTGGCCAACGTGCGCTCGGGCATCGTCGGCACCACCCTCGCCGCCTTCGATCTGCGCGCTCAGTACTGCATCGGCCAGCGGCTGTGCCTTGGCCCGCTGCTCGGCGCGCACGTGGGACGCATCGGCGAGCGCGCGGCGCTCTTGCTCTCCTATCGCGCCGAGGCGGCGTTCGACCTGCTCACCGGTCGCGTGCGCCCCTTCGTCGCCGTCTCGGGCGGCGCGATCACGCTCTTTACGCCCGGCTCGGTGGTCGGCCGCGACACCGATCCGGTGGTGGGCTGGAGCGCGGGGCTCAAGGTGCGGCTGTGGGGGCGCACGCTGGCGCGGCTCGACTTCACGCACTCGATGTCCGACGCCCAGCAGAACGGCAGCGTGGCGCACACGTTCACCATCACGCTGGGCCTGTCGCTCGGCTTCGTCGCCGTGCGCCGCGCGCCCGACGTGGTGCTGCCGCCGCTCGACAGCGACGGCGATGGCGTGCTCGACCGCGACGACCGCTGCCCCAACGCGCTCGAAGACCCCGACGGCTATCAAGACGACGATGGCTGCCCCGATCCCGACAACGACGGCGACGGCGTGCCCGACGACAAGGACCTCTGTCGCGAGACGCCGGGCGTCCCACCCGATGGCTGCCCGAAGAAACCACCGCGATGAGCAACGACAAGTCCACCAAGGTGCGCCTCGATCAACTGGTCGTCGCGCGCGGCCTCGCCGAGTCGAGGCACAAGGCACAGGCGCTGATCCTCGCCGGCCAAGTGCTCGTCAACGACGCGCCTGCCACCAAAGCCGGCACGCAGTACCCCGACGACTGCGAGGTGCGGCTGCGCGGCGAGCCGGCGCGCTTCGTCTCGCGCGGCGGCGAGAAGCTCGAGGCGATGCTCGAGCACCTCGGCGAGCGGCTCGTCGTCGAGGGCCAGGTGGCGCTCGATGTCGGCGCCTCCACGGGCGGCTTCACCGACTGCCTGCTGCAGCGCGGCGCCCGGCACGTCATCGCCGTCGACGTCGGCTACGGCCAGCTCGCCTGGAAGCTGCAGACCGACTCGCGCGTGACCTCCATCGAGCGGCTCAACGCGCGCAACGTCGCGCGCGAGGACCTGCGTGCGCGCGTCTCCGCCGACGTGTGGCCGCCCGTGCTCGCCGTCGTCGACGTCTCGTTCATCTCGCTGCGCCTGGTGCTGCCCGCCGTCGCCGCCGTGCTCGACCACAGCGGTGCGCCCATCGTCGCGCTGGTCAAGCCGCAGTTCGAGGCCGGCCGCGAAAACGTCGGCAAGGGCGGCGTCGTGCGCGGCGAGGTGCGCCAACGCGCAATCGACTCGGTGCTGCGCTGGCTGACGGATCGCGGCTTCGAGGTGCGCGACACCATCGACTCGCCCGTGGCCGGCCCCAACGGCAACGTCGAGGCGCTGGCCTACCTCGGCGCGCCGTAGGGCCCGCGGAGATGCCGTAGCCCCCTCGGAGATAACGTCGACGCCGGGGCCGTTCCAACGCTACAGTCGTCGCGATGCGCATCTTGGTCACAGGCGCCGCGGGCTTCATCGGCTCGGCCATCTGCCAGGCGCTGCTCGAGCGCGGCGACACCGTCTGCGGCCTCGACAACTTCGATCCCTACTACGACCGCGCGCTCAAGGAGCGCAACGTCGCCCGCTTGGCCGTGCACGAGGCCTTCTCGCTGATCGAGGGCGATCTGCTCGACGATGAAGCCGTCGCGCGCTCGCTGGCCGGCGCCGACGCGGTGATGCACCTCGCCGCCCTCGCCGGCGTCCGACCGTCCATCGCAGCGCCAGCGCGCTACATGCGCGTCAACGTCGAAGGCACCATGTCGCTGCTCGAGCGCTGCCGCGAGGCCGGCGTCGACCGCGTCGTCGTCGCCTCGTCCTCGTCGGTCTACGGATCGCGCTCGCAGGTGCCCTTTCGCGAGGACGACGCGTGCGACCGCCCCGCGTCGCCCTACGCCGCCAGCAAGAAGGCCACCGAGCTTTGCTGCGCAGCGCACAACGAGCTCCACGGCACAGCCGTAACGTGCTTGCGTTACTTCACCGTCTACGGCCCTGGGCAGCGCCCGGAGATGGCGATCCACAAGTTCGTGCGCCTCGCCGAGCGCGGCGAGCAGATCCCGATGTTCGGCGACGGCAGCTCGGGGCGCGACTACACCTTCATCGACGACATCGTCGCGGGCAGCATCGCCGCGCTCGATCGTCAGCAGGCGGGGCGCTTCGCGATCTACAACCTCGGCGGCGACCACGCCGTGCTGCTGCGCGACCTCATCGCCGCCATCGGCGTGGCCACCGGTCGCGAGCTCGACATCGAGCAGCTGCCGCTGCAGCCCGGCGACGTTCCGATCACCAGCGCCGACATCTCGCGCGCACGCGACGAGCTCGGCTACGCGCCGTCGACCACGCTCGAGCAGGGCCTCGCGCGCTTCGTCGCCTGGTACCGCCAAACCTAGGGTCACTCTACGATCGAGAACCCGCCGGAATCAAAGGGCGCAAAGCGCATAATGACAAAACCGGTTGTGCGGATATCGCACGACCGGTTTTGTCATTGTCGCCTACGCGCCCTTTAGATTCGGGTGTTTGCGCGGCATAGAGTGACCCTAGCCGATCTCGATGCGGTCGCGGCCGCTGTTCTTGGCGCGATAGAGCGCCTGGTCGGCGCGCTTGACCAGCGCCTCGGCGTTCTCGCCGTCGCCCAACGTGACGAGGCCGGCGCTCAGCGTCATCGACACCGCCACGCCCGCAGCGGCGATCGGCGTGTCGCGCACCGCCGCGCGCAGTCGCTCGGCGAGGTTCTCGGCGCCTTCCTCGGCGGTGTTGGGCAGCAACACCATGAACTCCTCGCCGCCGTAGCGCGCCACGATGTCGGCGTCGCGCGTGCTCTCGCGCAGCCTCTGCGCCAGCCCGCGCAGCACCTCGTCGCCGACGTCGTGACCGTGGCGATCGTTGACCTGCTTGAAGTGATCGGCATCGAGCAGCAACAGCGACAGCGGCTGCTGGTAGCGTCGGTGGCGCGCGATCTCCTGCGGCAGCTTCTCGCCGACGTGCTGGCGGTTGTATAGCCCCGTCAGTGCGTCGGTGATCGCCAGCCGATAGAGGCGCCCATTCTCGACGTCCTTGGCGACGGCCGCCGCCATGTAGCCGAGCAGCTCCTCGTCGTCGGCGCTGAAGCGATCGAGCTCCGGCGAGCCGATGGTGACCACGCCGATGAGGCCCGAGCGCGCGAACATCGGCACGCAGCAGAGGCTGCGCAGCCGCGCCGGCTGCTGGCCGACGACCTCCACGAAGCGCGGGTCGCGCGACGTGTCGCCGACGGTGGCGGGCTCGCCGTGCTCGGCGACCCAGCCGGCGAGGCCTTCGCCGAGCGCGAAGCGTGCTGCAGCCGCTTCGGCGTCGCTCAGTCCGTAGCTCGCGGCGCACAGCAGCTGTCGCCGCTTGTCGTCGAGCAGCATCACCGACGCCGACTCTGCACTGCTCAGCTCGCAGGCCGCCTCGGCGATGTGAGCGAGCAGGTCTTCGAGGGGCGCGCCGCCGCTGATGCGCTGTCCGAGCTGGTACAACAGCGCCAACAGCCAGCGCTCGCGGCTTGGTGCGTCCACCTCGTCACGGTATCAGCCCTGCCCGGTAGACCGCTACTCGCTCACGCAGATGCGCTGCTCGACGTCGAAGCCGAGCCACGACACACGCGCGGCGGTGCAGCCGGAGCGCGCGGTCTTGCCCTTGAGCATGTAGCCGTCGAGCTGGTGCGGCACCCAGTTGGGCTCGAGCACGAACATCGACGCATCGTCGAGCACGAACGGCGCGTGGCTCTCTCCGGTCATCCAGCCGCCGTCGGCGTCGTGCGGGCGCGCGCGCAGCGAGAGCTGCTCGTCGCGGATCAGCCGCAGCTCGCCGCCCGCCCGGTCATGGCTGTTGTAGAACGCCACGCCAGCGGCGCGCGCGACGGTGACGGTGAGCGTGTCGATGGTCTTGCCGCTGGCGGTGACGAGATCGAGCCGGGCGCGGCCGAGTGCGCGGCCCCAGACCTTGCAGTAGAGGCTCTGCACACCATCTGGCATTTGCCGGTGTCCGCTCGAGCAGGCGACCTGCGCGATGGACGCGTCGGTCGAGCGCATGCGCACCTGCTCGCCGCTGTCGGGGAAGAATAGGCAGACCGTCTGCGACGCGCCGAGCGCCAGCGGCTGCTCGAAGGTCTCGGTGGTGGTGGCGACGGCGTGGTCGGCGGCGATAGCGCTAGGCACGTCGCCGCGCACCCCCGCGAGCGGATCGGGCGGCAGGGTGTCTTCGATGCCGTCGCAGGCGCCGAGCCCCAGGGCAAGCGCGAGCGCCGCGATAATCGTCATGGTTCTAGTCATTTGCTGCTCCTGTGGTCTAAGCGCGAACGTCACTGCTGCTCTAGAGACCCGCGAGCCGCGCGCGGTGGGAAGGCTGACCGCGGGAAAAAGTGCGATCGGTGCGAGATGACCCTGAGCAGGGACGCCGTGGGCCGAACCGGATCAGCGCGCACCGATGCGCACGCGCGCCAGCGCGTAACGTGGCGAAGGTAGAGGTGCTCGCCTCGGCACGAGCGATGCTTTCGACCTAGCTGGACGCTAGCGATCCAAGGAGGCGGCCATGTTTGGAGCCATCGCAGGATTGGTGGGCGGCGCTATCGGCGTGGCGATAGCGCTCGCCGTCGGAAGCTACGACCCGCGTCACTTGCTGGGCGGCTTCGCGCTGGGCGCGACGCTCGGCTACGTCGGGGTCATCTTCGCGGCGTGGGCGCGGGCGCGCGTCGTCGCCAACCGCCTGATCGCCACGGTGTGCCCGGAGACGGGCGAGCAGGTGCTCGTGCGCGTCGACCCGCAAGCGGCAGGGCGCGCGACGATCGGCGAGGCGCCGCAGCACGTCGTGTATTGCAGCCGCTTGGGAGGACGGCCGACCTGCTCGCAGGCCTGCGCGTCGCAGATCCGGCTCTAGCGCGCGCGATCAGTCCGCGGCCGCGGTGTCACCCGCGGCCGTCGTGTCACCCGCTGCCGTCGTGTCGGCGGTGGTATCGGACGTCGGTCCGCCCGCATCGAGGATCGCGTTGAGGCGATCGCAGTCGGGCGGATAGATGCCCGCGTCATTGAGGAAGCAGTAGCCGCAGCGCGCGAGCACCGTGGGATCCGCGGTGGAGTCGGCGCAGGTGACGTACGTGTCGGGGTAGCAGCCGGTGCAGAAGCGGCGGCAGTCCTGCGTGAGCGGATCGCACGCTGCCGCCTGCAGCGCGCCGGTGCACGTGCAGCCAGGGCAGAACCACGTGTCGGGACAGATCGCGCTCGTGCCGGGAGGCTCGCACAACGAAAGCGGCGGCCGCTTGCAGATCGGGCCGTCGGGCTTGGGACCGTCAGGCCCCTTGTCGGGCGTCGTGTTGCCGCCGTCGTCGCTGCACGAGACCGCCGAGACGGAGAACGCCAGCATCACGAGCAGGCCAAACAGGAAGATCAGCGGCGCTTGTTTGGAGAGGGTGCGCATAATTCACTGCGGCTCGATGCGGGCCAACGCGACGGTGATGTTGTCCACGCCGCCGGCCGCGTTGGCCTGCTCGACGAGGCGCTCGCAGGCGGCGTCCAGATCGGAGATCTCCATCACCGTCTTGAGGATCGTGTCGTCGTCGATCATGCCCGACAGCCCGTCGGAGCAGAGCACGTAGACGTCGCCGAGGCGCGGCGTGAGACGCTCGGTGTCGACGGCGACCGTCTCCTTCATACCCAGCGCGCGCACGATGACGTTCTTGTGTGGGAAGCGCTCGATCTCTTCGGGCGTGATGCGCTTCATCTTGATGTAGTCGTTGAGCAGCGAGTGGTCCTCGGTCATCTGCTCGATCTGGCCGGCACGCACGCGATAGATACGGCTGTCGCCGACGTGGGCGAGCATCAGCGTGTCGTCGCAGAACAGGCCCGCGACGATCGTCGTGCCCATGCCGCGAAAGCGCTGCTCGCGCTGCGACGTTTCGAAGATCTTGAGGTTGGCGAGCTTGACGCCGGTGGTGAGCCGGTTGGCGTGGCGGCGGTTCTCGTGGTCGATCATGAACGGCCAGGTGATCTCGAAGTCCTCGGCGCTCGCGCGGAAGAAATCGACCACCGTCTCGACCGCCATGCGGCTCGCCACATCGCCGCACGCGTGACCGCCCATACCGTCAGCGACCATCACGAGCCGCTCTTCGTCGGGCAGAAAGAGGAAGTCCTCGTTGTGGGTTCGCTTCATGCCGGTGTCGGTTTCACCGGCGAATCGCACGCGCATGCCGTCGAGCGGGAACGAGGTGCTCACCCCCAAATTTCTATCATTTGCGGCGCCTAAACGCTACCCGATCGCCTCGCTGCACGCCGAGCATCTTGGCGGTGCCGGCGGGCAGCTCGAGCGTGGCGTAGGCGCCGCCGACCAGCGGCACCATGCGCCAAGGACGCAGCTCGAAGGCGTGATCGACCACGACGCCGTTGCGGTCGAGAAACAGCGCGTCGATGGCGAAGCGCATGAAGAAGGTGTGGATCCCGCTGCACGGCCTGAGCAGCATCGCGTCGCCGCGCGGCAGATCGCGCAGCCCCATCAATCCGCGAAAGCGCGTCCAGGGGCCCACCGCGAGGCGCACCGTGTCGGCGAGCAGGTCGTCATCGCGCGTCGCGACCTCGGCGCACAGCGCGTCGCCGCGGCGGATCGCCTCGATGCCCACCGGATCGCCCGCCGCGGGGGCGCTTGACAGCTGCTCGTCCACCCGACGATTCTGGCTGCCGTGACGGAGTGGCTGCAAGGCGGCGTTATCGATATCGACCCGACGGCGGCCGGCGTGGGTGTGACGGTGGTTGTCGTTTTGGCGCTCGCCTACTTCATCCGGCGCGCTTTGAAACGGTAGCTCGGCGCGCCACCCTCTGGGCTATACTGAGAGCGATGTCCGACGCCGCGAGACAGCCCGACGCGCAGGGAGATTTCACGCGCTACCCGGTGCCTCGGCTGCTCTACTACCTCTACAAGAAGGCTTTCGTCGGCGAGCTGCGCCTCGAGTCGGCGGAGCTCGGCATAACCCGCATCTACTTCCGCGAAGGCCTCGCCTGCCGCTGCGACAACCAGGCGCCTGGCGAGGACGTGCTCGGGCACGTTCTGCTCGAACGCGGATTCATCGACCACCAGGCGTTTCACACCAGCTTGGAGGAGCTGGCCAAGGGCGGCCGCCTTCAAGGACAGATCCTGCTCGAGATGCACGCCATCTCGCAGAAGCAGCTCGTCGACGCGCTGCGGTTGCAGCTGCGGCGCAAGCTCAACCGGCTGTTTCGCCTCACCGAGGCACGCTTCGGCCTCTACGGCGGCGAACACCCGCACGGCAGCGACGAGGAAGGCAGCCGCGTCCGCGCCGATCCGCTGTGGACCATCTATCACGGCGTCCGCAACAACTACGACGTCAACCGCCTGAGCGCCGAGCTGGCGCGCCTCGACCAGCACACCGTGCAGCTGCGGCCGGAGTTCGACAAGGTGCGGCCGCGTTACGGTCTGGCGCAAGAAGACCTCGGGCTGATCATGACGCTGATGCGCGGCGCGCTGCCCATCGAGCGCGTGTTCGCGATCAGCAACCTCGGCCCCGTGCAGACGCAGATGCTGATCTACACGCTGTGGGTCACCGAGGTGCTGGTCGCCACGCCGGTGCAGCAGCAGCAGGTCGCCGCACCGACGGGCCCACGGCAGGTGCGGCGCGCGCCGTCAACAGCCCACGCGCAGGCCATCGAAGACGCTTCTGGCGGCTACGCCGCGGCAGGCTCGGGCGGCTACGCCGCAGCGGGCTCGGGCGCATATGCCGCGGCGGGCTCGGGCGGCTATCCCGCCGCCGAGTCACCCGACGGCGCCATCGTCGACGCGCCGCCGCCCCGCTCCGAGGTCGCCGAGGCCAACTCGGCGCCCATCCGGCGTCGGCCCTCGGGCGTCAACGACATCGCCGGCCTGCGCCGCGCACCGTCGGGTGCGCACCAAGCAGCGCCGATCCGTCGCGCGCCCTCGGGCTCGCACGAGACCGGCACACCGAGCGGCGGCCTCAAGCGCCGCCCGTCGTCGGTCAGCGAGCTGGTGCTCGGCGCCGAGGACATGCCGGCCGACTCGGTGCAGCTAAGCGACGCCGCCAAGGAGATGCGTAAGCAGATCCTCGAGGTCTTCAACTCGATCAAGGACCAGACGCACTTCGAGGTGCTCGACGTCTCGCGCGAAGCCAACAACGACGTCATCCGCGACGCGTACTTCGCGCTGGCCAAGGTCTATCACCCGGATCGCATCGCCGGCATGGGCCTCGCCGACATCTCCGAGCAGGTCGAAGAGATCTTCCGGCGCATCAATGAAGCGCACACCGTGCTCACCGACGCCGAGAAGCGCAAAGAGTACGAAGAATTTCTCGAGCACGGCGACAGCGAAGAGGCTGGCCGCGCGGCGCTCGAAGCGGAGTTCGCCTTCCAGAAGGGCACCGTCTTTTTCCGCAAGAAGCAGTTCAAGCCGGCGCTCGCCGAGTTCAAAGAGGCGGTCAAGCTCAACCCCAAGGAGGGCGAGCACCTGGCCTGGGTCGCGTGGACGATCTACTGCGACCCCAAGACCAACCGCGAGCGGATGCTGCCCAAGATCAAGCAGCAGCTGCTCGAGGCGATCAACATCTCGCCGCGCAGCGCCGCATCGCACTACTTCCTCGGCGAGATCTATCTCGCCATGGAAGACAGCAACCGCGCGCTGACCTGCTTCAATCGCGCGCTCGACATCCAGCCCAACCACATCGACGCCCAGCGCCACGTGCGCATCATCCGCATGCGTCGCGAAAAGGAAGGCAAGGGCGACGGCAAGGGCGGACTGTTCGGGCGCTTCCTCAAGCGTTAGTGCGGCGCGCCCTTCTTCTGCTGCTGTCGTTGCTCTTGCCGCTCGCGGCCTGTCGACACGAAGTCTCTCCACCGCTCGGCGATGGGCCGACCGGACCAACCGACGGCGCCCCGCCGTCCGGCCGCTGGGTAGCCGAAATCGGTCCGCTCAAGTGCAGAGGCCCTTCGCTCATCGGCGGCGGCGTGTCGTGCGGGGTGGCGCTGCCCGCGCCCGACCCCGGGGCGGGCATCGTCTCGCTCACGCCCGCTGACCCGATGGAGCTACAGGCGCTCTGCGCGACCAAGGGCGGCCAGATCGCCACGATCTGCCTCTACCCGGCGCTCGTATCGCCGCAGATCATCCTGACCAATCCCAGCCCTGGCGCTGCGAGCTGCAGCCAAGGCAAAGCGGTCGGCGGCACCGTCGACTGCAGCGGCAGCGGCGACCGCGCCACATCCGCCTATCCAGGCCCCAAGGAAACAAACGCTTTCATCGGCACCTGCGAGGGTGGTCCAGCCTCGGTGCGCGCCTTCTGCATCGCAGGCGAGCTGGTCTCCGACACGCTCTCGACGTACGTGCACCAGGTGGCCACCAGCGACGAGACGCTGGCCCAATGCCCCGACGAAAAGCCGGTCACCATCGGTGGCGGCTGCCGATCGACGAACAACAAGCCGGTCTGGCAGAGCCGCCCGGTCGCGCTCGGCAACGATCGCTGGGGCTGGAAGTGCAGCGGTGGCAAGCCGGACGCCTACGCCGTCTGCGCGGCGATCACGTCGCAGCAGCAGGGCAGCTGAGCGCGCGCGGCGTGCGGCAGACGCAGAGGCGTCAGTGGTTTTGTCGATCCTTGAGGCGCACGAAGATGCACACCAGGATGAAGACCAGGAAGTTGTAGCCGCCGAGCACGGCTAACGGGATGAACGACTTGTGCGCTCGGCGCGGCGGCCCGTCGGCGTGTAAGGACGGCGGCGTGTATAAGCCATCCTCGACGACCTCGAGCGTCTCCGGGAACTCGGTCATGTTCGAGGCGTAGGCCTCGAGGTTTGCGCAGCGCGCGTCGTCGGGCTGATCAGACGCGTCCTTTACCCGTTTGTATTTGAACGGGTCGTAGGCGTGTATGCAGGTGGTACAGCCCGTCTTTCCTTTCTCCTTGTCCGGTGTGCACATGGCGATGCGCTTTGACTGGTCGAGCGACCAGTTGAGCGCCATCGCATAGCCGACGCCGCGCTTGAGCGTCTCGGTGGGTTTGGGCACGCCGAAGCTGCCCGAGAAGAGCACCTGCGGGATCAGGATCAGCGGCACGAGGCTCATCGCCTTGTCGCTGTTGCTGGCGATGGCCGAAACCAGCAGCCCCAACGCGATGCCGTTGAGCGCCGTCAGATAGAGGTTGCCGAGGTGCAGCCAGAAGTCGCCCGGCACGCCGTCGAGGATCAGCTGGCTGCAGGTCTGCATGCCGTACTTGAGGCAGCGGTGCGGGATGTCGGACTGCGGCAGCGTGTAGCCGGAGCGGATCAGGTAGACGATGCCGAGCATCATCGCGACCTGCATCAGCGCGAGAAACTGCAGCACGAAGAACTTGGAGGCGACGTAGGGTAAGACGCGTAAGTTGACCATTCGCTCGCGCGCGTAGATGTGCGCCTCTTTGGTCAGCTCGCGCGCGGCGTTGGATGTACCGAACCACAGCGCCGACAGCGACATGATCAGAAACATCGTCGATGTCGGGCCGCGTGATGGCTGGTCGGTCTTGACAGCGGCGGCGATGAAGAGCGCCACCAGCGGCGCCTGCAAGAGCAGGATCAGCGTGTTGCGCACGTCGCGCGTGATGATCTCGACGTAGCGCTGCGTGAGCACCAGGAACTGCTTGATCGAGCCCGGGCCGATGCGCTTTCCACGCTTGGGCGTGGGCCCTTTGCCTTCCGGCTCGGGCGAAAGCTGGCTCTGGATGTGCTCCTGGTAGACCTCCGACTGGCGGAACTTCTCCTTCATGCCGTCGAGGTCGCCCTTGGCCGCGTCGAAACGCTTGTAGACCTCGGGCAACCGCTCGACGTCGAAGTACTCCTTGGCCTGCTCGGGTCGGCCGAAGTAGGCCAGCTTGCCGGCGACGAGGAACGTCACCTTGTCGGCGAGGTGGATGTTGTCGAGCGTGTGCGTGACGGTGACGACGGTCTTGCCGCGCAGCGTCAGCTCGCGCAGCAGCAGCATCATCTTCTCTTCGAGGTTCGGATCGAGTCCCGACGTGGGCTCGTCGAGGTAGATGATGGCCGGCTCGGTGAGCAGCTCGACGCCGATGCTGACGCGCTTGCGCTGGCCGCCGGAGAGCTTGAACACCGGCTTCGAGCGGTGATCCTGCAGCTCGAGCTGCGAGAGCACGTCGTCGATGCGCTCGCGGCGCTTCTTGCTGCTGGTGCCGGGCGGCAGCCGCAGCTTGGCGGCGTAATGCAGCGTGCGCTCGATCGACAGCTGCGGGTGGATGATGTCGTCCTGCGGGACGTAGCCCACCTGGTGCTTGAGCTGCTCGTAGTTGCGGTAGAAGTCGATGTTGTTGAGCAGCACCGTGCCGGCGTCGGCGCGCGTGTAGCCGTTGAGGCTCTTGAGCAGCGTCGACTTGCCGCAGCCCGACGGGCCGAGGATGCAGACGAACTCGCCCGGCTGGATCTTGAGCGAGATCTCGTCGAGGAAGTTGCGCTTGGTGCGCGAGTCGATGCGGCACAAGCCGAGCGCGTCGACCCAGGTCTTGGTGCGCGTGTCGAAGACCTTGATCACGCGCCCGTCGAACTTGAGCACGTAGGGGCCGACGACAAACTCCGCGCCCGGCTGGAGCTGCGCTTCGCTGACCTTCTCGCCGTTGACGAAGGTGCCGTTGACGCTGTGATCCTTGATCATCAGCGCGCCGCCGACGTTGCTGATCGAGGCGTGGCGCGACGAGACGTACATCGAGTCGAGCACGATGTCGCCGCTCTCGCGGCCGATCTCGAGCTGGCCCTTGTCGATGGGATACTCGCCGAGCAGCTCGGCGTCGCCGAGCGACATCTGCGGCACGATCGGCGCCGAGGCGCCGAAGACCGTCGAGCCGCCGGCGATGGGCGCGCCGCCGGCGAGCGACAGCGGCACGCTGACCTGCTGCTTGCTGAGGTGCACGCGCAGCTGCGGGCCACCGTGACCGAGCATCAGCGTCTCGCCGCCGACGAGGTCGTAGCGCGAGATCTGCTTGCCGTCGACGAAGGTGCCGTTGGTCGACTCGAGGTCGAACAGCACCGCCTCGCCTTCGATGACCATGATCTTGGCGTGGCTGTACGAGACGAGCAGCGCCGTCTGGGGATCGAAGTTGATGTCGGCCGAAGGATCGCGGCCGATACGGATGACCGGCTGCTCGAACTCGCGCCGCTCGCCGGTGGCCGCGCGCTCGATGCTGATCTTGACCGCCGACATGGTCGGGCCGACGGTGGGCGCGATCTCGCGCCGCGACGGCGGCAACGAGGCCGGCGCGATGGCGGGGCCGGCCGCCGAGATGCGCTGCGCGCCACCGACGGCGGCGGCAGCGGCGGCAGCTGACTGCGGCACCACCGTCGGCGCGTCGGCTGCGACGTCTTGTGCTTGGCGCGGCGACGTGTCGGCGAAGGCCTGCTGCGGATGGCCGACCTGCGCTGACTGCACCATCTGGCGCTGCTCTTGGCTCGGCGACGCGGTGGGCCGCATCGGGAAGCCATGCTGCTGCAAGCGCTGGTTCTGTTGCGCCTGCTGCGCCTGCTGCGCGGACGATGGCTGCGCTTGCGCGGTGGCGATCGATTCGAAGCGCAGCTGCGGCCCGCCCTGCCCGAGCTCGATCACCGACCCGTGCACGAGCGGCGTCGGCTGGTCGCGCACCAGCCGCTGGCCGTTGACGAACGTGCCGTTGGAGCTGGTGTCGAGCATCTGGAAGCCGCCCGACACGACCGAGATCACGAGGTGGCGTCCCGAGACGAGCAGGTCGACTTGCGGGTCGAAGGCGACGTCCGAGCGCGGATCACGGCCGAGCGTGATCTGCGGCGCGGTGAAGCGCAGCATCTGTCCGGCGCGCGCTCCGTTGAGGAACGTCAGCTGGAATGCCATGGGATACGGTTCTCCGCGAGCGAGAACGCGAGAGTACACCATCGCTCGTTCGTCTGCGAGCGTTGCTACAGCGGCAGATACTGCAAGCCCTGCGCGGCGGCGCAGACGGGGCTGGTCGAATAGTCGGCGCCGAAGCACTTGAGGCAATCACACGCGATGGCGGTCACGCACACGACGCAGCCGGCGCCGAAGCTGGCGATGCAGCCGCCCGCGCAGAACGCCGTGCGCACGCCGCAGCCGAGCCATTTCCAGAAGCTGCATTTCTGCTCGTCGGGCGGCGTGCAGTCGTTGTATTTCGCGCCGAGTGTCTCGGCGTCCTTGCACTCGCCATAGCCCTGCTTGCTGCACTCGTCCCAGTCGACTTTCTGGGGCTCCGGGTCGCTGTTGGTCGGAGCGCTCTGCGTCGTCGTGCCGCCGATGCCGCTTGCCAGGTTCTTGTCGTTGCTGAACAGCGGCGCGCAGTCGCCGTTGACCGTGTAGATCGCGCAGCCGGTGCTGGTCTGAAACTGGGTCTTGGCCTGACGCGCGCTCCAGTCGATCCACGCCTTGGTGATGAAGCCCTCGTCGGTGCAACGCTTGGCGCACGCCTTGCGCGCGTTGTCGTAGCGGTAGCAAACGCCATGGGGTGCTGTATTGCGCATCGCGCACTCGTCAACCGGCTGCGACGTCACAGTAGGCGCGCGACAATTGCAGTGCTCGCCGTTGGCGTGACAGCAGTTGGTGGCGGTCGCCGCGTCGAGGGCACCGCAGAGCCGCTTCTCGACACACGGCGCGCTGGTCGTGGTGGTCGTCGTGGTCGGCTGTTGCGGCAGCAGCGAGCCGAAGGTGGGCACGCTGTAGATGTTCTGCTGGCGCTGGCCGATCTTGTTGTCGTCGGCTCCAGGCTCGAGCCCGCCGCAAGCGGCGGCGACGAAAAGCGCGGCGAAGGCGACGACGACGACTCGGGCGGTGCGGCTCATGGCTGACGCTCCTTGGTGTTGCCGAAGGTCTTTGCAGCGCCAATGCCATTGGCAGCGCACGCGATCACGCCGAGTTAGGCTGCGGTCGGCCACCCCCCGTCGCATCGGGTCGCGTCTTGTAGCGCGACGGTGCAGCGCGGTGATCGCGCGTTGACGACCAGCGCCGGCGTGGACAGCTGGACACGGCCATCTGTACCCGGCGGATCACGGACGCACGGAGGCGGGCGCCTGATTCTCGGCGCTTGGTCGCACATGCGCGCCGGCGTAGCGCTTGCACTCACACCGCGCCGTTCCACCACAACCCGGGAGCTTTCACGATGGGTCGATTCGACGGACTGATCGAAGCCGCACGTCTGGGCGGTCGCGTCTACAATCTCACCACCGATCGCGATCTGCAGATCGTACGCGGCGGTACGCTCTACACGCTCGGACCCGGCATGGCGTCGCCCAACGAATTCGACACCGACGGCTTTCGCTGCCTCGAAGAGCCCATCGCTGGCTGGGAAGCGTGGATCAAGGTGCGTACGATCTTCGTCGCCGGCGTCTTTAGAGAGCGCGGCAAGCTGACGTACCTCTCGTCGTCGGCGATGTTCGCCACCGAGAAGGTCGGCAACGACGAGTTCGGCAGCTACGCGCGCATGTCGAGCGGCGGTCGCGTCGGCACGCCCGTGGGCAACGTGCAGCTCGCCATCGAAGGCTTTCGCGCGATGAATCGGCCGACGATACCCGCATCACCCGCCTCGGGGTGGTCCCTCGGTTGGTAGCGTGATCGCGCGACCCGCCACCGCCCTGCTGCTGCTCGTCGCGCTCGCGACGGGCTGCGGCGACGCCAGCGGCGGCAAGCTCGACGCCAACGCCGACGCTGTACGCAGCGACGGCGCCGGCGACGCGCACAGCGAGGACGCGGCTCGCGACGACGCGGCGCGCGGTGACGGCGGCGGCGGCGACATGGCGCGCGCTGACGTCGCGCTCGCCGACGGGGCGCGCGAGACGTCAACCGGCGATGGCGCTGGCGACGGCGCGTCGGCGGACACCACGCCGGCGCGGCCGCGCGTGTTTCCCGGCGCCAGTTGGGCGACGCGTACGCCGGCGCAGGTCGGCCTCGACGCGACCAAGCTCGACCAGTTCGTCAGCAACGTCGGCGGCGCGGGCGTGATCGTGCGCGACGGCTATCTCGTGCGCAGCTGGGGCTCGAGCAGCGGCAAGTTCGACTGGGCCTCGGCGGCCAAGCCAGTGATCGCGACGATGCTGATGTTCGCCGTCGAGGAGGGGCTGCTCGCCAGCGTCGACGCGAAAGTCTCGAGCGCCGGCTGGCAGCTCAACGCACAAGACCAGAACATGACGTTTCGCCAGCTGGCCAACATGACCAGCGGCTACGCGCGCGCCGAGGGACCAGGCCAGGCGTGGGCCTACAACGACGTGGCGATCAAGCTCTACGCGGTGTCGGTGTTCGACCGCGTGTTCAAGCAGACGCCCAACGCCGCGGCGCTCGCCGCCGCGCGGCTCGGCGCGCTGTCATTCCAGGACGGCTCGATCTTCTCTTCGCGCGGCGGCCACGGCGTGAGCACCTCTCCGCGCGACTTCGCCCGCATCGGGTGGCTGTGGCTCAACCAAGGGCGCTGGAACGGCAAGCAGCTGCTGCCGCAGAGCTACTTCACGCAGTACCAGAAGCCCGGCGTGCCGGCGACGCTGCCGCGCACGGCCGCCGCGGGCAGCGACTACCTCAACGTGGGCAGCTACGGCGGCGACTCCGATCAGACCGCCTACGGGCCCGGCATCTACGGCTTCAACTGGTGGTTCAACGCGATCGTGCCCGGAAGCGGCGGCAAGCGCGCGTGGCCCGCCGCGCCGCCAGACACCTACCAGGCCAACGGCCACTGGAACCGCGAGGTCGTGACGGTGATACCGAGCCTCGGCATCGTCGTCGCCGCGCGCGGCCAGTGGGACTCGGGCGAAAACGACTTTCGCCCCGGCGACGCGAGCTGGAAGATGAACCAGAACCTCGCGCTGCTCGTGCAAGCAGCTTCGCCCTGACGATCGCGCGCATGCTGCGCGCTAATGTTGCGTCGGCCGCCTCGACAGAGCGCCATGACAGCTCTCAGAGGTGCTGCGGTGCGTGGCACCGAGCGTGCATCCGCCTTGACGCATCGAAGGGCGACCGAGAAGATCACTCGTCCGCGGGAGCACTGCCATGATCCGATTGCCTCCTAGTGGCGCAGCCCGTGTGGCTGCCTCCTTGCTCTTCACGCTGGCACTGCCGGCCTGCGTCAGCGGCCCGACGATCAAGCCTTCCTCGGCGACCGTCGGGTCGCCGATGTCGAGCTACTGCGCCAGCAGCAACACCTGCCCTGGGCTGTCGAAGAAGAAGTTCGAGGTCTGCGGCTCGTGCGATCCGGCCACGCGCTACTTCCGCCAGGCGATGTGCTCGCTCGACGAGAAGGTGCGCAAGGCGATCGACTCGTGCGTGCAGGGCAAGGCCAAGTTCCAGATCAAGGGCATGAACATCTTCGAAGGCACTGTCGTCGGCTGCGTCACACAGCGGCTCGAAAACGAGCCGCAGATGGTGGAGGCGTTCACCGCCATCGCCAAGAAGCACAAGGCCACCGAGGCCGAGCAGGCCGCTTGGCGCGAGCAGTGCGATCGCCTTTGGGCACAGCACACCGGCGCGACCTACGTGCGCACGGTCAACGACCCGGCGCCGCCTATCGCCAAGCCGGTCGAGGTCAAGACGTACAACAAGGCGCTGTTGGCCAAGGCCACGATGGCCAACACGCCGAGCGGTGGCGGCAAGATCGCCAAGTCGCCCAAGGGCGCGGGCTACGCCGAGCTGGTCAACAATGGCAACGCGCTCAAGAAGGCGGGCCAGTTCGACGACGCCGTCAAGAAGTACATCGTGGCGCTCGCCGATCAGCAGCGCGCGTGCGAGAAGAGCAAGCGCCCCGCCACCATCTCCGAGCTCGGCAAAGACGCGCCGTGCCGGCGCGCCTCGCGCGTGCTGTTCAACATCGCCATCACCCGGCGCGATGCGAGCCAGCATCAGAAGGCGGCGATGGCCTTCGGCAGCTACCTCAGACAGTGGAGCGCCTGGTATCCCGACGCCAAAGCGTATCCGCTCGAGGAGCGCGCGCGCTTCGAGATGGCGCAGGCGCTGTTCAAGCTCGACAACCACAGAGGCGCGCTGACGCAGTACCGCATCGCCCTCGGGCGCTGGCAGGCGCACCATCCGAAACAGCGCGCGCGCTTCGCCGACGACGCGCTGCACAACATGGGCGTCTGCCTCGAGAAGCTCGGGCGCAACAAGGACGCCGCCGCCGTCTACAAGGCCTTCCTAGCCGCCTACAAGAAGGCGCACGGCAAAGACCACGCCGACGCCGATGCGATCCTCGCCAAGATCAAGTCGCTCCAGTAGCGCCCCCCCCCCCCGCACTACGCAGCCGCTGCGCGCAACTTCGGCGCACTGTCCTCGGCCGCGGCACAACACCTCGACAATACACAGCTCATCTCGTGGCACGGGTCGTGCTTTTCCCTCGTGCAGCACCACGGGGCCTTGGCCCCCAAACCGAGAGGAGCCCGCCATGAAACGACATGTCTCGATACTCGCCGTCGTTCTGCTTTCTTGCCTGTCGCTGCTGTGCGCCTGCGGCGTCGCGGAAAACGCGCCCGCCGACGCGCAGCACACCCTGCGCAGCGCCGCACTGAAGCGCGCCGCGACGCATCTGCGCTCGAGCCCGGGTTGGGCCGACGCGACGCTCTCCGATCAGCTCACGCCGATCTACCGCCCCGACGTCGCGGGCGTCGCGTACTACGAGGTGCTGGTCAATCCGCGCGGCTACATCGTCGTCTCCACCGCGGCGCACGATCATCCCATTGCGCAGTGGTCTACGAGCGGCGCGTCGCCAACCGCGCAGCTGCTCGCCAAGGCCGACCGCGCGGGCAAGTCGGTGGCGCGCTTCTACAAGCTCGACGCGCTGTCGTACGCCGCCGAGGACGATCGCGGCGAGCTCGTCGCGCACGTCGGTCCGTTGCCCAAGCAGATCGACGTGCAGGCTTCGCCCGACGCGCGGCGCGATGACATCTACCGCACGGTCTGGAAGCCGGCGCTCGATGGCAGCAAGCGCGTGGTCGGCGGCGAGCTGGTCACCCGCGTCGAGCGCCGCGGCGAGCAGCCGCGCGTGGTCGGCCTCGAGCGCTTCGACGGCGCACGCTTCGACACGGTCAAGCGCTTCACGCCGCAGATGAAGGTTGCAGCGCCGCTTCCGTGGCGCGAGCTCAAGGCGAGCTATGGCGAGCGCTACGCTCCGCAGCTGGCCGCGCTGGCCAAACGCGCCGCCAACGCCTGGAAGCTCGAGCGCCGCGCCGACGTCGCGCCGCTCGCCACCGCCAACGCCGACGGCCTCGTGTCGTCCAAGCGCATGGGGCTGCACCCGGTGACCGCCTGGCAGTTCGGCCACGACACCGAGGGCGGCGCTACGGCGCAGCTCGGCTACGACCAGATCCCGCCCTGGACCGCCAACAACCAGAACAGCTGCTCGAGCGGCTGCGGCGCCACGGCGTGGGCGATGCTGCTCGGCTACGCGGACCACCGCGCGGCGCAAACGGGCTCTATGTGGAGCAGCCACTGGGGCATCTACCGCGCGTGGGGCGGCTACGGCGCTGACGTCGTCGCGCCACAGATTCAGGACCAGGGCGTCAACAACATGACCATGGAGCTTCGCGCGCGCCTCGGCACGTTCTGCCTGCTCGACCAAGGCGCCACGGCGCAGATCAACATGTACAAGGCTGTCTACTACCTCGTCGGTCGTGACTTCGCCGGCATCCGCACCAACTACAACCTCTTCTACGTCGCCGACGGCGGCCTGCTGCAGGACGCGATCAACATCATCAACACCTGGCGCCCGGTGATCATCGGCATCGGCTCGGGCACGTCCTTGCACTACGCGCTCGCCTACGGCTACTCGTACCGCTACTGGTCCGACGGCTCGACCGAGATCGCCTTCCGCGTCAACTGGGGCGATGGCGCGACGGCCACCGAGGTCTGGATCCCGGCGTCGACCTGGTTTGTTGGCGAGCTCGTGCCCTAGTCGCTGCCAGGCTCAGGGCGGCAGGACGTCGTCCGAGTCGATCAACGGGGTGCGCTTTTTTGTCTTGGGCCGCGGTCCGCTCTTAGCGGGCTGCGGCTCGCTCTTTTTGTGCTTCTTGTTCTTCTTCGCGGCGATGTTGGGCTGCTGAGGGCGCGCGTGCGGGTGCGGCGTCTTCTTGACGGGTCGCTTCGCTGCCGAGTCGCTCGCCGTCGCTGCGCTCGCCACGGCCGCGTCGATCTCGACGCTGGTGCGGTGCACTCTGCTCGGCGCTTCGAGCGCGCGACCGGGCGGCGACGTGTCGGCCTTGACAGCGCTCGACGTGCCAGCTGCGCTGCGCACTGTGCCCGAGCCGCGCTTCACGAGCACGACGCCGACCACGACGCAAGCGACCACCAGCAGCGCTGCCGCGACGAGCAGCGGCGCACGTCCACGCGTCGGCGTCGGCGTCGGCGTCGGCGTGGCCGTTGGTGTCGGTGTCGGCGCGACGACGGTCGGCGGCAGCTGCGCCGGCGCGACGACGGTCGGCGGCAGCTGCGCCGGCGCGACGATCTCGCGCAGCTCGCGAAAGAGCGCGTCTGCCGAGGCTGGCCGCTCGGACGGCACTTTGGCGAGGCACCGATCGAGCAGCCCCGAAAGCGCCGGCGGCAATGAAGGCACGCGCTGCGTCGCCGAGATGGGCGGCTTCTCAAGCGCGGCGAGCAAGATCGCGATCGGGCTGGTGCCCTCGGCGACCTCGAAAGGCAGCTCGCCGGTGAGCATCTGATAGAGCATCACGCCGAGCGCGTAGATGTCCGTCGCCGCGCTGACCGCTTCGCCGGCGACCTGCTCTGGTGCCGCATAGAAGGGCGTACCGAGCGCGCCGACGGTGATCTGTTGCTCGGTGCTGAGGTCCTTGGCGATGCCGAAATCGATCACTTTGAGCGTGAAGGGGCGACCGTCCTCGCCGGGGCAGACGAAGACATTGGCCGGCTTGAGGTCGCGGTGCACGATGCCTTGGCGGTGAGCGGCGCCAAGGCCGGCGGCGATCTGCTCGATGTAGACCAGCGCCTCGCGCGGCGAAAGCGGCAGCCGACCGGCGAGCTCGTGCTCGAGGTCGTGCCCTTCGAGGTGCTCCATCACGTAGTAGAGCGCGCCACCCTCCATACGACCGAAGTCGTGCAGGCGGATCACGTGCGCGCTGTCGATCTGCGTCAACGCGCGCGCCTCGGTGATGAAGCGCTGCACGGCGTGCTCGGGGTTCGTCGAGAGCAGCGCGGGCCGCATCAGCTTGACGGCCACGTGGTGACCGAGGATCGCGTGTGTGCCGGCGTAGACGTCGCCCATGCCGCCGCTGCCGAGCCGACTGGTGAGCTCGAAGTTGCCGAGGCGCGTGCCGATCAGCGAGTCCGTCACGGCCCTATCATCGCACGTCGAGGCCGCGGCTACCCGGCGCGAGACGCGCTAGGCGCGCACCGCGTCGCGCGTCGCGAACAGCGCGTAGGCGATGGCCGAGATGAAGAAGCAGGCCAGCGCGCGCGGCAGGGGCAGGACCGCGCCTAGGCCGGGACCGAAGAGCGTCTCCCAGCCGAAGGCGAGATGCAGCGTCCACAGCGCCGAGCCGGCGAGCATCGAGACGAGCGCCGCGCGCTGTCCGCCACGGGCGACGTGCAGGCCGGCGACGAGCGGAACGAGCAAGCCGACGACGCCGATCTCGTAGGTCGAAGCGAGCAGGTCGTAGGCGCGCTTGCCCAGCGCCGCGATGGCGAGGCTGAGCGCGCCGACGACGCCGACGCTGGTGTGGTTGCGGCGCAGCGCGCTGCCGGCGCGGGCGTCGAGGGCGGGCACGCGCGCGACGATGTTCTGCGAGAGCAAGCTCGAGGCGGCGAGCACGCCGCTGGTGATCGACGAGAGCACTGCGGCGCAGGTCGCGACCAGAAACACGGCGCTCCACGCTGGCGAGAGCACGTGCTGGCCGAGCCAGGGCAGCATCGATGCGGGGCGTACGCCGGCACGCGCGGCGATGATGCGGCCGGCGAGCGCGACCAGCGGCGGGATCACGCCGAAGACGAGGTACAGCACGCCAGCGATGGTGCAGGCGCGGCGTGCGGAGCGCTCGTCGCGCACGGCGGCGATGCGCTGGCTGAGGTCCTGGCTGGGCAGATTGCCGAGCGCGCCGGCGCACAGCAGCGCGATCCAGCCGATGGTGCCCGCCCCGCCGCGCGGCCAAGGCGATAGCAGCGCGGGCGGCGTGCGCGCGACGAGCTCGCGCCAGCCATCGACGACATCGCCGCCGCCGAGCGCGGCAAACGTCGCCCACGCCAGCACCAGCACGCCTGCGAGCAGCACCACCGTCTGCAGCGCGTCGGTGATCGTCACCGACCACAGCCCGCCGACGAGCGTATACGCGGTGCCCACCGCGGCGACGACGATCACGCCCCAGCCCGCCGGCAGCCCGACGTAAACCTCGAGCACCTGCGCCAGCGCTGTGAACTGCACGGCGACCCAGCCGAGGTAGCCCGGGATCATCAACGCGCTGGCGACGAGCTCGCTCGCCGCACCGAAACGCCGCGCGTAGAAGTCGCCGAGGGTCAGCAGCTTGAGGCGCCACAGTGGGCGCGCCACCAGCAGCGCCCCGAGCAGCAAGCACAGGCCCGCGCCGATGGGGTCGAGGGCCATGCGCTCGAGGCCTCGCACGCGCACCTCGTCGCTGACCGTCAGCAACGTTCCGGCGCCAAACCAGGTCGCGAACAGCGAGGCCCAGGCAAGCCACACCGGCAGCCGTCGACCGGCGACGAGGTAGTCCTCTTCGCTCTCGATGCGGCGCCGCGACCACCACGCCACCGCGAAGAGCGCCGCTGCGCAGACGACGAGGACGATTAGCATCGTTGCCAAACGATACCTCGCGACGCACGTGCGCCGCTAGGGCCGGCGCCGACCGTGATACGTTGTGGCGGGATGAGTCTGGCGCCAGGCACGCTCTTCGACGGCCGCTTCGCCATCGAGCGACTGCTCGGTCAAGGCGGCATGGGCGCTGTCTACGCCGCGCGCCACCAGGCGCTCGACCGTGCGGTGGCGATCAAGGTCATCCACGCGTCGCTCGACAGCAACCCGCAGATGCGCAGCCGATTTCGCCGCGAGGCGCGCTCGCTGAGCCGCGTGGCGCACCCCTACGTGCCGTCGGTCTACGACTACGGCGAGGACGCCGAGGGCCAGCCGTTCTTGGTGATGGAGCTGGTGCAGGGCCAAACGCTCCGGCAGTTGCTCCCCAGCGGCGGCCTGCCGCTAGCGCGCGCGCTCAATATCCTGGCGCAGACGGCGGCGGCGCTGCGCGCGATCCATCGCTGCGCCATCGTGCACCGCGACCTCAAGCCGGCCAACGTGCTCGTCACGCCCCACGACGGGCTGGGCGATCAGGTCAAGGTCACCGACTTTGGCCTGGCCAAGCTCGTCGGCCTCGAGCAGAGCTACAACACCGAGCACGGAGGCGCCTTCGGCTCGCCGCCTTACATGGCCCCAGAGCAGTTCGACACGACGCGAGCCGTCGATCCGCGCACCGACATCTACGCCTTCGGTGCGATGGCGTTTCACGTCATCGCCGGCCGCCCTCCGTTCGAGTCACCGACACTTGTCGGGTTGGCGCGCGCGCACATCTACGATCCAGCGCCCTCGCTGGCGGCGAGCAGCGAGGGAATCCCGGCGGTCGTCGACCAGATCGTCGCGCGCTGTTTGGCCAAAGACCCCGCGGCGCGCTACGCCAGCGCGACGGCGCTGCTCGAGGCGCTGCGCGAGGCCGCCTCGCGACACGCGCCGTCGAAGCAGACCTCCCTCGCGACGACGCTCGACACGTCGGCGCTGGCCGCGTCGGGCACGGCTTCGATGCAGCACGACAACGACGCGGCGGCAGCGGCGACCGGCAGCGAGAGCTCGGTGCAGATCCACGCGGCGCTGGTGCGGGCGCTGCGCGAGCGCGGGCTCGGCGACGCGCGCTTGCTGCGTGGGCTGGCCGCGCTGGCGCAGTCGCGCGACGCCGTCGACCAGGCCGAGCTCGAGCTGGCGCAGCAGCAGCAAGCGCTGGCGCAGTTCGAGCAACAGCAGCGCGCGCGCCGTACGGCGCTGCAGAGCGCGCTGTTCGAGCTCGAGCGCGAGGCGCACACCGGCGGGGCGAAGGCGGTGCATGTCCTTGACGAGCCGCTCGAGCAGCTGAGACACCACTTCGAGCAGCTCGGTCGCGTCAAGACACGCCGGTTGGCGGAAGGCCGGCAACACATCGCTGACTGGCGTGAAGAGCTCGAACGCCGGCGCGCCGGACACGACGCGCAGCGCGAAGCGATGAAGGCGCTGCTAGCGCCGCTGGCGGCCACCGCCACCGACCCCGAGCTGCTCGCCCTCTTCGCGCAGGTCGGCGTCTAGCCCGACGATCAGAGCTTGCCGGCGACGATCTTGAACTCGATGCGGCGATTCTTCGCTCGGCCAGCCGCCGTGTTGTTGTCGGCGATCGGCTCCTTGTCACCCACCGCTTCGACGCCGAGGCGCGCACGGTCGATGCCCTTCTTGACCAGGTAGTCCACGACCTCCTGCGCGCGCAGCCGCGCGAGCTTGAGGTTGACCTCGTGCTTGCCCCGGTTGTCGGTATGCCCGCGAACGCGCAGCTGCACACTCTTGTAGCGGCGCAGCATGCGCACCGCCTTGTCGAGCACGGCGTGCGAGCGCTTGCGGATCTCGGCGCTGTTGAATGCGAAGGTGATGCCCCGAATAGCGCCGGTGTACTGCTTGACCGCCTTGGGCACGGTGTCGGGGCAGCCGTCGTCGTCCTGAAAGCCATTTCGCGTCTCGGGCTGATCTGGACACTTGTCCTGCGCGTCCGGGATGCCGTCGCCGTCGCGGTCGGGCAGCGGGCATCCGTCCGCCGTCTTGGCCGCTACCTTGGGGCACTTGTCGAGGTCGTCGCGGATGCCGTCGCCATCGCTGTCGCCGGGACAGCCGTCAGGCGTGCGGGCAGCGATCGTCGGGCACTTGTCAGCCGGATCGGCCACGCCGTCGCCGTCGCGATCAGCGGGGCAACCGTCGGCCGTCTTGGCGTAGACCATCGGGCACCTGTCTCTGTCGTCGGGGATGGTGTCGCCGTCCCTGTCGGCTGGGCAGCCGTCGGCCGTGCGCGCGGCGACATCGGGGCAGCGGTCGGCGCGGTCGACGACCCCGTCGCCGTCACCGTCGGGCGCCACGGGTGTGCCGCCGCGCCAGCCGAGCAGCAGGCTCGCGCCGCCGAGGATCTCGAAGAAGCTCTGCCGGCCGCCCGGGCCGCGCTTTCCGCCGAGGTCGTGTCGTGCGTCGAGACGAAACTGCAGCCACTGCGTCACGTAGACCTTGACGCCGAGGCCCCAGTGAAAGCCGCCATCGACGTCGCTTCCCACCGCGCTGTCACCGGACGCGACGCCGAGCAGCCCACCGCCGACCACCGCGAAGGGGGCGAAGCGTGCTGGGTACTGCACGAGCAGGTGAGCGCGGAAGGTATAGAGCACTGCGCCTGCGTCGTTTTCGGTGCGCGTCGGCATCACGCCGCCCTCGATCTCCGCGCCGATGAAAGACCAGGGCAGATAACCAACGCGCGCGCCGACGTGAAACGCCGCGTCGGCCAGCCTGCGGTGGCCGACGCCGAGGTCGAACAGCTCGTGCTCGTCGGGTGGAAAGAGCGCGCCGAGATAGAGCCCCAGCTCGACGAGGTGACGCTGCGAGCGCACGTCGAGCTGCGCGCGAGCACGCGCCGGCGTGAAAAGGCACAGCGCCATCGCCACTGTGCAGAGGGCGCCGAGACAGCGCCATCGCTTGTATTGATCCATGCGTCGCGCCCCGAGCGTTGACGTTTCGCCGAGTGTAGGCTCAGCGGCGCGCGGCAACCAGCCCTCCCCGACGGCGACGTCGTCGCAGCAGCGCGACCAACGCGAGAAGCGAGAGCACGGCCAGCGACCCGTCCGGTCGCGCGGCCACGCGACAGCTGCAGCCGCCGCTATCGCCAGCGCCCGTCGCGCCGTCGCCGCTCGCGCCGCCATCGCCGCCCGCGCCGCCGTCGCCGCACGGGAGGTCCGTCGCCTTCGTACACGTCGCCGGGTCGTTGGCGGCCTTGCACTGGCCGAACGCCGCGCAGCGCTCGGCGTCGAGGTCTTGGTAGTCGCGACACGTCGTGTCGAGCTGGTCGCAGTCGATCACGCCGCAGGCGTCGTCGTCGGGCGGCTTGGTGTTGCAGCGCCCCGTGCCATCGCAGGCCTGACAGGGCTTGGCGCCGCAGCGCGTGCCGATGCCCGGGAAGTCGCACGCGCCCGCGCCGTCGCAGGTGCCGCCGCAGTCGGCGTCCGTGCCGAGGCAGTCCTTGTCCGGATCGCTGCCCTTGGGGTGCGGCTCGCACTTGCCCTGGCCGCCCAGCGCGCACGACTCGCAGTTGCCTTTGCACTCCGACTCGCAGCACACGCCGTCGACGCAGAAGCCGCTGGCGCAGTCGCTCGGCTGCACGCACGTCTTGCCGTTCTTGAGCAAGCAGTCGCCCTTGCCGTTGCACGTCTTGTCGCCCGTGCACTGATCGCTGCCCATCGTATCTTCGGCGTACTGCGCGAAGGGCGTGCACGAAAACGGCGCCGCGTCGCAGCGGTGACACAAGTCGGCGCACGCGTCGTGACAGCACGCACTCTGAAAGCACACGCCGCTGAAGCACGAGTCGGCGTCGCTGCAGGTGGCGCCGTCGGCTTCGAATGTCAGCTCGAAGATGTAGACCAGACCGGGCATATAGAACGTGTTGCCAAAGCCGAGAAAAACTGTGCGGTCCGCGACGGCCAGCGCGGTGAAGGCCGAGGCGCTCGAGACCACGTCATCGAGGAACGGGCCGCTGCCGAACGAGAGGCGCAGCCGCTGGCGCCAGCTACCAGCGGCGTCGCGCACGAGAATCGGTGGCGCCAGCTTGAAGTCCGAGGCGGAGCTCGTCGTCGTGTAGCGACGCTCGCCAGCGGACAGCACATTCCCCGACATCGCGATCGTCTTGCCCATGGCGTAGCTGGCGGCGCCGGCCTCGGGCAACAGCTTGACCTGCTGGCTCCAGCTGCCCGCCGAGCGCGCGAAGACATACACGCCGCTTTGGGTCCCATCATCGAAGCCCGCCGCGACGCTGTCGCCTTCGAGCGCGACGCTGAGGCCAAAGCGTGCCCCGGCCGTGCCGTCACCCGGCACGATCTTCTGCTGCAGCGTCCACGTGCCCGCCGATCGCTGGAACACGTAGACGGCGCCTGAGCCATCACCTCGGTCGTCGTCATCGGGTGCGCCGATGGCCAGCGTGTCGCGGTCGAGCGAGAGCGCTGCACCCAAGCCGTCGCCGGCGGCGCCATCGGCGGCGACGATCTTCTGCTGCAGGCTCCAGGTACCCGATGCGCGTGTGAACACGTAGACCGAGCCCGAGTCCTGCCCCTTGTCGTCGTCCGCCGGCGCCGCCACCGCGAGGGTATCGCCACTGACGGCCACCACGTGGCCGAGCTTGTCGCCGGCAGCCCCATCGGCGGCGACGAGCTTCTGCTGCTGGCTCCAGCTGCCCGATGCCCGTGTGAACACGTAAAGCGAGCCCGCCTCGGCGCCTTTGTCGTCGTCGCCGTCAGCCCCGACGACGGCCGTGTCGCCATCGATGGCGACCGCCACGCCGAAGCGATCGGCGTCTGCGCCGTCGGAGGCCACCAACACCTGCTGCTCGCTCCAGGTGCCCGCGGCTTGCCTGACGTACACGCCAGCTTCGCCGCGGCGCTCGCCATTGAGCACGCGGCTCGGAGCGCCCACGACGAGGGTGCCCTTGCTCGCCGACAGCGCCGCGCCGAATTCGCCTGACCAATCGGCAGAGGGTACGAGCTGGCCATCTTGTGGCCACGCGGCGCCGTTGACCGCGTACGCGTATACGGCTCCGAAATACGGCGCCACCGTGGGGTCCTCGGACGACGCGGCGAGCGCGCGGTCGCCGTCGATCGCCACGGCCCGACCGAATTCCGAGCGGCCGTTGCCCGTCAAGCTCGTGCCGCTGTCCCAGCCACTCGCACCGCGCTGAAAGACGTACGCTTCCCCTGGATCGGTCTGTGCCCCGGGGGCGCCGACGATCACGCGCGAGCCGCTGATGTCGACCGCACGGCCAAAGTCGACGTCGGCGGTGGTCGGCGGCGGCAGCTGGCCTTCTTCGCTCCACGACGTACCGCTGCGACGAAAGACGTAGCAGGCGCGGTCACCGGTCAACGAGCAACCGACCATCGCGTCACCGTCGACGGCGACGGAAGCGCCGAACTTGCCGGGCCCCGCCGCGAGTTTCTGCTGCTCGCTCCAGCTCGTGCCGCTTCGAACGAAGACGAAGGCCACACCAAGATGCGTGTCGCCAACCACCGCCGTGTCGCCGCTGATATCGAGCGCGCCGCCAAAGAAAGAGGTGGTCAACCCGCTGGTTGGCACGAGCCGCCCCTGCCCGCTCCAGCTGCTTCCACTGCGCACCAGCACGGACACGCTACTGGGTCCCGTCGATCCGGCTACGTTTGGACGGATGCTCGCGAGCGCGGTATCGCCGTCGAGCGCGACGGCGCTGCCGAAGTGATCGTCGGCTTGGCCGGCGGCGTCGACGATCTTCTGCTGCAGGCTCCACTGCGCGCCGGACCGCACGTAGACGTACACCGAGCCCGATTCGCTGCCCTTGTCATCGTCTCTGGGCGCGCCGACGAGCACGGTGTCACCGTCGATGGCCACCGTGATGCCAAAGGCGTCGCCGGCGGCGCCGTCCGAAGCGACGAGCTTGGCCTGCTCGACCCAGCCGCTGGCGCCGCGCACGAAGACATAAGCGGCGCCAGCATCGGTCCCTTTGCTGTCGTCGCCGGGCGAGCCGATCACCGCGGTGTCGCCACTGAGCGCGATGGCCTCGCCAAACCTCACGACACCATGCCCCTTCTCGATGTACGACTCGGTGACGAGCACGGGATCGACGCGCAACGGGTAACGTGCGGTGTGATCGTCGATGACGAGGCGGATCGCGCCGGATGCCACGGCGAGGCGCGCGGAGAGGCGCTTGTTGGCGGCGTCGAGCACCTGCAGCGCGCGATAGCGCGCCAGCACGCGGCCCGCGGCGTCGCGCAGACGCACCTCGTCGCCTGCGAGGCTCGCGCGCGCGCCGGTGAGTGCAAGCTCGATCACCAGCGGCTCGGCGCCGCGGCGCGTGGACGGCGGGCGCGCCAGCGTGAAGCCGTGCTCGAGGCCGCGCGGGCTGTTGTCGTACCACTCGGTCACGCCGTCGCCCGCGCGCTCGTAGCGGACGCGCCGTCCGGCGGCGCGCGCGCTCGTCACGCGGCGCCAAGCGCGCAGCGCCTCGCCGTAACCCCAGCGCGCGGCACGCAGCGAGATCGTGAACACTGCTGACGCGGACAGCGAGCGCAGGTGCGCGGCGCCCACCGCGTCGAAGCGCACTCGCAGGCGCTGCGCCGCGTTGAGCGCGTCGAAGCTGCGCGGCGTGGCCCCGGCCCTCGCGTGGTAGCTCTCCGCTGAAGCGACACCAACGCCGAGGCCCGTGGCGCCGATGCGCCCGGCGGCGATACGGGTCGTGGCGATGCGCGCGCCGCCGGCGACGCTATCGGCCAGCCGCTCGATGGTGGCCAGCGGAGCCGCATTGCCGGCGGGCCTGCTATCGGCCTGTTGGCTCTGGATACAGCCCGTCGCCGCGAGCAGCGCCCACGCCAGGCACATCGCGACCGCGGTACGTGTGCGCACGAATCAGCTCCCTTCTCGCGTCGTCCTGTGCCGCCGCCGCACGCCCAGCAACTGCAACAGCAGCAGCGCCAGCAACAGCAGTCCATTGATTCCGCTCCGCACGCTGCCGAGCGCGCTGCAGCCGCCGCCGTCGCCAACGCTCGCGCCGTCGCCGCTCGCGCCGCCATCGCCGCTCGCGCCGCCGTCGCCACACGGGAGGTCCGTCGCCTTCGTACACGTCGCCGGGTCGTTGGCGACCTTGCACTGGCCGAAGGCCGCGCAGCGCTCGGCGTCGAGGTCTTGGTAGTCGCGGCACGTCGTGTCGAGCTGGTCGCAGTCGATCACGCCGCAGGCGTCGTCGTCGGGCGGCTTGGTGTTGCAGCGCCCCGTGCCGTCGCAAGCCTGACAGGGCTTGGCGCCGCAGCGCGTGCCGATGCCCGGGAAATCGCAGGCGCCCGCCCCGTCGCAGGTGCCGCCGCAGTCGGCGTCCGTGCCGAGGCAGTCTTTGTCCGGATCGCTGCCCTTGGGGTGCGGCTCGCACTTGCCCTGGCCGCCCAGCGCGCACGACTCGCAGTTGCCCTTGCACTCCGACTCGCAGCACACGCCGTCGACGCAGAAGCCGCTGGCGCAGTCGCTCGGCTGCGCGCACGTCTTGCCGTTCTTGAGCAAGCAGTCGCCTTTGCCGTTGCACGTCTTGTCGCCCGTGCACTGATCGCTGCCCGCCGTGTCGTCGACGTGCTGCGAAACCGGCGTGCACGAAAACGGCGCCGCGTCGCAGCGGTGACACAGGTCGGCGCACGCGTCGTGGCAGCACGCGCTCTGAAAGCAGACGCCGCTGTAGCACGCGTCGGGATTGGCGACGTCGCAGGTGGCGCCGTCGTCGAGGAAGTCGAGCTCGAAGATGGTGACCGCGTCGGGGATGGTGCTGCCCTCGGAGGCGGAGACGACCACCACATTCCGCGTGCCCGCGAGGGCGCGGAAGTGCTGGCCGCTGTCGCCGAAGTCGAAGCGCTGCGCGACGTATGGCCCCTTGGTGATCTCCGGCCGCGCGGCGGGGCGCCATACCTGCGCCGCGTTGCGTACGAGGACCTGCGGCACCAGCCTGAAGCCGAGTGTGCCCGGCGCGACGAGCGTGTCGCCGCTCAGCGCCACGGCGCGGCCCATGTAGCCGCTGCCGCCGACGGCGGGCGTCCGTACCTGTTGCGCCCAGCTGCTGCCGCCCGGTGGACGCACGAAGATGTAGACCGCCCCGCTCTGACTGGCGGCCTGCGTTGGCTCTTCAGCCCCCGCTGCGATGGTGTCGCCGCTCAGCGCCACGCTCTCGCCCAGCCGCGCGTTGCTCGCGCCCGCCGCGGCGACGATCTTCTGCTGCTTGGCGAACTGCGCCCCGGCAGCGCTGCGCTGGTAGATGTAGAGCGAGCCGGCATCCGTGCCATTGGCCGCGTCGTCGTCGTCGGGCGCACCGACAACCAGCGTATTGCCGCCCAGAGCCAGCGCGACGCCGAAGCCGTCGCCGGCCGCGCCATCGCTGCCGGCGGTGATCTTCTGCTGCTGGCTCCACGCTCCTGAAGCGCGCACGAAAACGTAGACCGCGCCCGAATCTTGGCCGTCATCGTCGCGACCCGGCGCCCCGACGGCGAGCGTGTTGCCGCTGACGGTGACAGCGCGGCCGAAGCCATCGCCCGCCGCACCGTCGCTCGCGGTGAGCTTCACCGGCTGGCTCCAGCTGCTGCCCGTGCGCACCGAGACGTAAACCGAGCCCGAGTCGGCGCCCTTGTCGTCGTCACCCGGTGCACCGATCGCCACCGTGTCCTGATCGACGGCCACGGCGGCGCCGAAACGATCGTCGTCAGCGCCGTCAGGCGCGGAGAGCACCTGCTGCTCGCTCCAGCTGCCCGGCGACTGACGAACATAGATGCCGACCACGCCGCGCTGGCCAGCGCCAACCTCGGTGCGCGGCGCGCCTACCGCCAGCGTGTCGTTGCTCAGCGCCAGCGCGGCGCCGAAGTCACCCAAGCGCTCGGCGGACGGAAAGACCTGCGCCTCCTGCGACCAGCTGGCGCCGCTTCGCGCAAAGAGCGTCGCCGATCCGAAGGCCGCGCCGCGAGTGGCGTCCTCCGGAGCGCCGACGACGGCACGGTCGCCGTCGAGCGCCACCGCCTTGCCGAAGCTCCACTCGGTGGCGGTGAGCTTGCTCTCGAGGGTCCAGCCGCTGGTATCGCGAACGAAGACGTAGGCAGCGCCCCCGCCCAGCATGTCGCCGGACGGCGCGCCCATCAGCACGCGCGACCCGCTGAGCGATACAGCGCGCGCGAAAGACTCGTTGCTGCCAGTCCCCATCAGCATGGCATCGAAGGCCCACGTCGAGCCGCGTACGTAGACGCTAGGTCCAATCACGATCGTGTCGCCGTCGATGGCGACGGCCACAGCGGAGTCCGTGATCACCTGCTCCTCGCTCCAGCTGCTTCCCGAGCGCAGAAAAACGTACGTCGATGCGCCGTCGCCACAGACCACGGCCCGGTCGCCCGCGATGGCGATCGCGCTGCCGTAGTCGGTGCGGGAGCCGCTCGGTGGGAGCAGTGCCTGCTCGCCCCAGCCGCCGCCGCCGCCGCGCACGAAGACGTAGACGAAACCCTCGAGCAATCCCGGCGTACGCTCCGACCAGGCGCGGATCAGAGCGCTGTCGCCGTCGATCGCCAGCCGCTCGCCAAAGCGATCGTTGGCCATGGCGTTCGACGCCGCGAGCTTCTGTTGTTGCGACCACTGCCCGCCGCTGCGCGTGTAGACATAGACCGAGCCCGAGTCCGCGCCCTTGTCGTCATCAAAGGGCGCGCCGACGAGCAGCGTGTCGCCTTCGATCGCAACCGCCGTCCCGAATCGGTCACCCGCGGCGCCGTCTGCTGCGACGATCTTGGCCTGCTCGACCCACCCGTTGCTGCCGCGCACGAAGACGGTGACCGCGCCACCGTCGGCGGCCACCTGGTCGTCGCCAGGCGATCCCACCACCGCCGTGTCGCCGCTGATCGCGACCACCTGGCCAAAACGCACCTGACCATGGCCCTTGGCGATGAACGACTCGGTGACGATCACCGGGTCGACGTGCAGCGGATAGCGCGCGGCGCGATCGTCGATGACGAGACGGATCGCGCCCGATGTCACGGCGAGGCGCGCGGGCAGGCGCTTGTTGGCGGCGTCGAACACCTGCAGCGCGCGGTAGCGCGCCAGCGCGCGGCCGGCGGCGTCGCGCAGACGCACCTCGCCGCCGACCAGGCTCGCGCGCGCGCCAGCGACTGCCAGCTCGATCACTAGCGCCTCGGCACCGCGGCGTGTGGACGGCGGCCGTGCCAGCGTGAAGCCGTGCTCGAGGCCGCGCGGGCTGTTGTCGTACCACTCGGTGACGCCCTCGGGGCGCCCGATGACGACACGCGCGCCACGCGCGCGCACGCTGGTCACAGCAGCAAGCGCTCGCAGCGCGTCACCGTATCCCCAGCGCGCGGCGCGCAGCGATAGTGAAAAGCGCGCCTGCTTAGCGGTAGAGAGCGCGCTGACACGCGCCATGCCCGCGGCGCCGAAGCGCGCTCGCAGCCCCTGCCGCGCGTTAAGCGCTGCAAAGCCGCCAGCAAGGAGCGCGCGCACCGTGTAGGCGCTCTTCGCCCCCCGCGTCGCGACCAGCCGCGTGGCCGCGACTTTCGACCCGTCGGCCACGCGCTCGATTCGCGCCAGCGGCATGACAGCCGCCGGCGCACGGGCTGCTCCACCGCCGCCGCGGTCAGCCTGCTGCGACTGCAGACAGCCAGTCGCTGCGACCAGCAGCCAGAGCCACCCTAGGCGCGACGCCCTCCGTACAGGACCCACGAGCTGCCTCTCTCTAGTAGTGCTAGTGCAGGATCTGGTGCTTGCTCGGTTTGCGGTTGATCACCGCCTTGCCTCTGGCGGCAACCACAGACCCGGCCGGGTAGCATCACACCGGGCACCGCGAGCGTCACGCTCTTTGCGATCGATGCGAAAGCGTGGCCTAGTCATCTCTTACCTCCAACCTTGCGTGACGGCGGACAGTTTGCGGGCACCCCGAGGCGCTGTGCACGACAGGCGTCATGTGTGCGACCGCCGCTGACACCTATCAGCCGCAGTGCCTCGCGCTCGCTCGCAGCGCGCTATTCGTCGGGGCGAGAAAGGTCGTACTGGCGGACCTTGTTGACCAGCGTGCGCAGCGGAATGCGCAGACGGCGAGACGTCTCGGTCTGATTGTAGTCGCACGCTTCGAGGGCGCTGACGATCAGCTGAGCCTCGAGCCGCTGCATACGCGTCTTGAAGTCGACATCGGCCTCGTCGCCGCGCAGCGCGTCGGCGAGCAGCGCTTCGAGACCCGCCTGCTGAGGTGGGTCCTGGGGTCTGTCCTCGCTCGGCGGCGCGGCACGTTGCCGGCTCGGGTCAGCACCCGTGCGTCCCAGCGCGCGCACGCGCTCGGGCAGATCTTCGAGCGTGATCGTGTCGCCGCCCGCGATGACGACGGCGCGGTCGATGGCGTTGCGAAGCTCGCGTACGTTGCCGGGCCAGACGTGGCGCTCGAGCGCGCGCAGCGCCAGCGGCGCGATCTCGCCGACGCTGCGACCGTTCTCCTCGTTGGCCAACGCCATGAAGCGTCGAGCGAGCGGCGCGATCTCTTCGCGACGCTCGCGCAGCGGCGGCACGCGCAGCATCATCGTGTTGAGGCGATAGAACAGGTCGAGACGAAACTCGCCGTCCGACACCATCTGCTCGAGGTCGCGATGTGTGGCGGCGACGATGCGCACGTCGACGGCGATCTCGTCGCGACCGCCAACGCGCGTGAGGCGCTTCGTCTCGAGCACGCGCAGCAACGCCACCTGCGCCTCGGACGACAGCTCGCCTATCTCGTCGAGAAACACCGTGCCGCCATCGGCCGCCTCGAAGACGCCTTCGCGCCGCTGGGCCGCGCCCGTGAAGGCCCCCTTCTCGTGGCCGAAGAGCGCGCTCTCGACGAGGTCGCGCGGGATCGCGCCGCAGTTGAGCGAGCACAGCGGGCCCCCGTGGCGGTTCGACCGGCGGTGGATCGCAGCGGCGACGAGCTCTTTGCCGGCGCCGGTCTCGCCCTGGATCAGCACCGGGATCGCAGCAGGCGCCACGCGCTCGACGATCTCGTACAGCTCGCGCATGGTCGCGCTGGCTACGACCGGCTCGTCGGCGGGCGACTGGTCGGGCGCTGCGTCGCGCTGCGGCTGGCCGCGATCCTCCGCGACGATGATGTCTTCGCCCCGATGTCGCCGGCGGGCGGCGCCGAGCGCCGAGCGACAAGCCTGCACCAGCGACTCTGCTGAGGTCGCCGAGTTGGGCAGCAGCGCCGCGCCGCAAGCCAGCTCGACGCGCGCGGCGCAGGCATCGATCAGGCGGCGCGCTGTCGCTATGGCCTCGGCCTCGTCAGCCTGCGGCAAGATCAGCTCGACCACATTCTGACCGTAGAGCGCGAGCCGATCGACGGCGCGCAGCTCAACTCGCATGGCACGCCACCACGCCGCGGCCGGCCGCGCGGACGTCTCGCGCCGCGTGGGCGCGAGCATCAACAGCGCAGCCCGACCGCGAAGCTCGCGACAGCGCGCCGTCTCGTAGCGCACGAGCTCGCTGAACGAGTCATGCCCGAGCAGCCCCTCTTCGAGGCCCTGCTGCGCGGTGGGGGCGAGCACCGAGGCGCTGACGCCGCCGAACTGGAGCTCGTCGTCCGCGCCCGCGTGCGCGCGCTCGACGCGCGTGCCGTTGACGCGCGTACCGTTGGTCGATGCCAGGTCCTCGACAAGGATGCGATCGCCCTCGCGCGTCAGGCGCGCGTGTCGTCGTGACAGCGTGGCGTCGGCGATGACGATGTCAGCGGGCTCGTCGCGGCCAACGACGAGGCCGCCGCGTTCGGCGAGCACCTCGGTGCGCGTCACGCCGTGCTCGTATATCAGCAGCATCAACGCCGGTCGGCGCGTGCGCTGCTTGGCGAGAAGCTGCAGATCTGCCGCCGAGAGCGGCATCGTCGCGTCGTGATGCGGGCCGTCGTTGTCGCTCATCTACGGAGTGGTCGCCTTCTTGGCAGGTGGCGGCGCGCCGCCGCCGCCGTTCTTCGCCGTGTGCTGCGCCCACAGGTGGTCGCACTGCTTGCGCCACGCCATCTGCTCGCCTTCGGTCGCCTCGTGTTTCTTGGCGATCGAGGTGAACGCTTCGAGCATCTGCGGCTCGTTTTCGAGGCGCTGCCTGACGCAGCCGGCGACGTTGCCGCCGAAAATTATCTTGCCCGTGATCGAGATCGACGCCCTGCCCTGCACGCAGGAGTCCACGGCCTTGCGGATCTTCTCGTCTAGCGAGCACATCGCTTGGCGGAAGTAGCGCGTCGAGGGGTCGCAGGAGCCGCAGACCTCGAACTTCTTGCGCGAGATGCCGGGGCAGGGCTCTTTGCTGGCGCAGTAGTTGGACATCGGCGAGCCGACGGTGCCCGAAGATGGCTTGTTTCCGGCCGTACTCGAGGCGCAGGCCGGGACGGCGAGGATCATTGCCAGAGCGAGTGCTGTACGCACTGTCGTCATCCTTCGCTACTTGGTGCTGAAGATGCCGTAGACCGTCTTGGCCCCAGGCGCTGCGATAATCAGGTCCACCGCGCTGTCGGAGCCAAACAAGCCGGAGGCGACGGATGCTCCCAAGCGGTCGTTTTGCTTGGCACCGAGCACCGTCTTGAGGCGCGCGTCCTCCAGTTGAATCGTCTCCTTGGGCGCGAGGGCGTGGCCAACGAACTGATAGACGGCGCCCTTGCTGGAATCAATCCCAGGCGCCCCGACGATCAGATCGGCCCTCGACCCGGCGCCGCCGCTCGCGGCGACCGCGCTGCCCAGCTGACTGCCCGTAGTGCCGAGATACACGGCCTTGTGCCCGTCCTTGATCTCGATCGCGTTAGCGGGCTGGCCGCTGGCGGCGAGCAGGCTGGCGTCGCCGACGACGACGTAGACCTTGCCCTTGCCCTCGTCGTTGGGCGCCCCGATCAACAGGTCGCCGAGACCATCGCCGTCGTGATCGCCGATGGCGAGGCTTTGACCCAGCTTGGAGGCGCCGCTGGCGCCCCAGACCGTCAACGCGTGCTCGCCTTGGGCGACGTCGATGGTCGCGCTTGCCGCGATGACCTTCGCGGCCACGACGCGAACGACACCGCAGTCAGAGCAGCCGCTCTTGCCGCCCTGCGGGGCGCCGATGGCCACGTCCTGGCGATCGTCGGTGTCTCCGAGCAGGTTTCCGCTGGCGAGCGCCGCACCGAGCCCCTCGCCTGCCGCACCGACGACGGTCAGCAGCGCGCCGTCCGTGGCAAGATCGACGCCCGCTCCCCAGGCCGCCTCGTCACGGCCACCGATGATGTAGGCCGCGCCGCCCGAGCCGGCGCCCGGAGCACCGACGATCAGCGAGCCGAGCTTGCCGCTGGCGAAGCCGCGCGCGACGGCGAGGGCGGCGCCGAAGCGATCGCCGGCGTTAGCGCTGCCGATCTCGGCGTCGGCGCTCGCGGTAGAGAGGTCGATCACCGACGACGTCGGCTTCGTCCTGCCGAAGAAGACGTAGACCCTGCCGGCGTTGCCAGCCTCGGGTGCGCCGATGATCAGATCGTCTCCGCGCATGCCATCGAGGTCAGCACAAGCGAGCGACGCGCCAATGCCGTCGCCCGGTGCGCCACCCACGACCTTCATCGCCACCTGGGCCTTGGTCACCTCCGTCACTCCCTGCGCACCGCCGAGCTCGGGTCCGAAGAGCAGGTAGACCTCGCCTGCGTTCTGCCTGCCGAGCTCCCCATCGGCTTGTGGCGCGGCGAAGGCGATATCGTCAACGCCGTCGCCATTGAAGTCACACACGACGATCGGGCCCGTGCCGGCCGTCGCCGTCAGCTCGACATCGGGCTTCGCGCCGGGCTTGGAGAGGTCGACCACGGCCGCGTTGCCGCCGGTGGGTGGCAGCAGGGTGACGACCGCGGAGGCGCAGGCCTCACCCGCACGCACCGTGATCGCTGGATCGGCGCGACCGATGGCGACGAGCGCGCCATCGCGGTCGAAGGCGCTGAGCGTTAGCTCCAGGGTGTGCGTGCTCGTGATCTCTTTGTTCGTGAACGTGAGCGCGAACCGGTCGGCGTCGCCGCTGCCGAGCCCCACGGCGCCGGCCGAGAGCTCACCCGTGCGGCGCGACGTGTCGAGCGACGCCTCGATGCCGATCTTGACGATGTCTTCGATCTTGACGTTGGCGTCGACGCCAATGCTGACCAGCACGCCCGGCGCGCTGCACGTCTCGTCCTTGGCGCACGCGGTGGCCAGCACCGAAGAGACCAGCAGCGTGATCAGTGCGGTTGCCGGCGGCCTCATCGGCGCAGCCCCTGCTGCATCGAGCTCCACGGCACCTGCGTCAACGACGCGCCGCCAACCTGCGTGCCGATCACCACCGCGGCGCCGGCACCCGCCGCGGCCGCGCCGATGATCGTCCAGAACCACCACTTCTTGTAGATCGGCGTCACCTGCGCGACGGGGCGCGTCTTGGGTCCCGTGATCGCGTCAGGGTGCGTGATGATGAACTGCGACCACTTGGCGTCACACTGCTGACGCCACTCGCGCTTGTCCTTGTCGCTGACCTTGTGCTCGCTGGCCAGCGCGATGTAGCTCTTGAGGACCAACGGCTCGTTCTGCAGCTGCTGCTTGACGCAGCCCTGGACCTTGGAGCCGAACAGCTCCTTGCCGGCGAAGCGCACGCCGACCTTGCCCTTGACGCACGAGTTGACGACGTTGCGCAGCTTCTCGCCGAGCGAGCAGATGCGCTGCTTGAAGTAGCGCGTCTCGGGGTCGCACTCGCCGCAGACCTGATACTTCTTGATGTACATGCCTGGGCAGGGGTTTTCGGGGGCGCAGAACGCCGACTGCGGCGTGGCGGGTGCCGCGAGCGAGGGGCCGTTGACCGGCGGCGTGGTCGGGCCGCAAGCGGTCAGAGCGGCCAGAGTGCAGGCGGCGACGACGACAATTGTGCGCATCATCCCTCCATTTGCCGACACTGCAGGCACGCTCGCGCCTTGCGAGCTTGGCCATCTTGCCGACTCTTGTCCCTGACAGCAATCACCGCGCCGGCGTCGCGGTGGATCAGCGCCAGCGCGCGGCGCCGTAGATCGCGTAGGCGCCCCAGAAGCGCGGGTGCGGCGGCTTGATGCGCGCGATCTGATGCGCGTAGGCGCGCTGCATGGCGGCGGCCGGCCCGAGCGCGCGCAGGTGCCTGTAGAAGATGCGCATGGTGCGTGCCGACTGCTTGTCTTTGACGGCCCACGAAGAAGCGACGGCGGCGCCGGCGCCGGCGGCGAGCAGCGCCTCGGCGAGGTTGGTGGCGACGACTCTGCGCGTGCCGTCACGAAAGCGCGCGGCGTAGGCGCCGTCGCAGCTGGCGAGCACGACCAGCGGCGCGCGCAGACGGCCGCGCCGCACGAGCTCGGCCACGCCGACCTCCGCGCCGCCGCCGAGCACCAGCGCGGTCTGGCTCTTGGGGTCGTCCACATCGCTGAGGCCATGGCCGAGGTAGTGCACGACGGCGTGCGGATCGCTCAGCGCGCGCTGCACGTCGGCGGCGTTGACGTTCGTGCCCTGGCGGAACGTGTTGTCGGCAAAGTGCGGCGCGATGGCGCGCACCTCGACCATCGCACCCTCGAGCATGGTGGCGGTCTGGCCGGCGTTGCCATAGGCAGGCGCGACGACCTGCGCGCGGTCGGGCGCCCGCGGCGCGCCGCGCCACGCGAGACACGGCATGTAGCTGACGGCCCAGCGCGCGCCGACGAACTCGCGACGTCCGTCGCGCTGGCGCAGCAGCGCGTGCAAGGGCAGCGCACGCAGCAGGCCGTTGACCGCGAACGATAGTCGCGTCGCGCGGCTGATGAAGCGCTCGGCTGGCGCGAGCAGCACGGCATAGGCGCGCGCGAGCTTGTCGAAGAGCGCTTGGTGCGAGCCGCCGAGCACGCCGTGCTCGATCTCGTCGCGCGTGACAGCGACGAGGGCGGCGACGAGATCACGCCGCAGCGGCGGCAGCTCGTAGACCTCGCGGCCGCGCTGCACGAAACGAAAGACGCGCGAGCGGTGGGTGAAAAAGGAGAGCAGCACCTCGCCGCCGGCGAGCGCGGGCAACGAAGTCGGCACGCTATCGACCAGCACGCGCGCATCGGCAGCGACGAGCGCGGCGACGCGCTGGGTGCACTGCCTCTGGGCGGCGGCGAGCGCTCGGCGCGCTGGCTCGCGGAGCGTCGAAAACGCTGGGCGCCGCGGCCTGGCGCGACGCTGCGGGGGCCGTTCTGTGCGCGATCCGAGCCAGTGGCTCGCCGAGTACGCGAGGACCAGCGAGGCGACGGCGGCGGCGAGGATGCGCCAGCGCATGGCGTCAGTCTACGCCAGCGCGGGGGGCACCGCCGATCTTAGGCGCTAGCGCTGACCTCGGCCCAGACCGCCGTGCACGCGCACGTTGTCGAGGATCGAGCGCAGCAAGCGCAGGCCACCGCGCACCTGCAGCCTCGGATCGAGCTTCTGCGGCGTCTCCATCGTGAAGCTGTAGGGCACGCCGCGATCGGCGAGGTACGTGTCGAAGCAGCCGACGGCGTGCTCGGCGAACGGTGTGATGCCGGCGCCGAGCCGCGACAGCGCATAGCCCGTGACGATGGGCTTCTTGCGCGGGGCGTCGAGCAAAGCCACGTTGGGCAGGGCGCTGAGGGCGCGGCCGATCACAGGCCAGTTGGCTTTCGCCGCGTCCGAGCGACCGTCGACGAGCAGGAACCCGTCGAGGTCGCTGTCGGCGTGCAGATCGACGGCGACGTCGAACTTCTGGCCGCGCAGCGAGCGCGCGATGAGCCGGCTCTCGACCATCCAACGGCCGGCCGCGTAGCTGCGATTGAGGTCCCGATAGCGCGTCAGTCGACGGATGTACCACGGCTTCTTGGCGAGCTCGGGGTCGTCGGGATTGAGCTTGATCAGCACTGTGGTGGCGTAGCGGCGGCGGAACGCCTTGTCGCGCAACGCGAAGCGCAGAAGGCCGAGGGCTTGGGGAATGGACTGCTGCACCTCTTCGGCATGGGTGCCGGCGTTGATCAGCGCGCGCACTGGACGCGCACCTGTCGACGGTAGATCGACGCGCACGACCGGATAGCTCCAGTTCTTCGGCGTCAACCAGCGCAGCGAAAGGCCGCTGCCCGGCTGTTTCGCCATCTGCTCGAGCTGCGCGACGATGGCGTGCGGCGACATCGGCGCGTCGTGGATCGCCCCCAGCGCGAAGCGACGCTGCTGGCGCCGCGATGCGCGCGATTCGAGGCGGCGACCGACCTCGCGCTGCCAGGCGGGGCGCGACGTGCGCGCGCGCGCTAGCGACGGGCCGCTCGCAGCCCAGGTGCACAACGCGGCGAGCGCGACCAGCGTCAGTCGGCAGCGCGACCCGCTGCGGCGAGTGCTAGTAGATGCGGTCAACCTGCTCACAGAACACGCGGTTCTTCGCCGGAGCGTCGCTGCTGACGACCATGCCGAAGTGCTGACCCGTCTCCCAGTGCCAGCGCTTCATGAACTCGGCGATGGGGATGTAGCCCCGCTTGCCCAGGTCCATGGCGGGGTCCATGAAGTAGATGTTCTTGCGGTCGATGCCGATGGCCACCGAGTAGTGGCCGCTGTCGTTTTCGCGGCGCCAGTCGAAGCCCTTCATGGCGCGCGCGTTCCACTGCGACGGCTTGCTCGCCCAGGCCTGATAGCCCACGACAACCGGCACGCCCTGCGTGAGGTAGTGCGCCAGCTCGGCAAGGCTCATGCGGTGCTTCATATGCACGTCGAGCCCGTTTTGACGCAGCAGCTTCTTCAGCTCGCGCTCGTGCACACCGTAGACCTTGCTCGTCTTCGTGCGCTTGATGAGCTGATCCTCGCGAAGGCTCGGCTTGCCAAATAGCGCGAGCAACGACTGACCGCTGCCGAGCCCGCACGAAAAGTCGTGGCCTTGGCGCACCGGCGGCGCGGGGATCACACACAGCGTGCGTTTGTTGGGCAAACGCAGGGGCGAGCCTGGCCTGTAGGGCTTGATGTCGCCGGTCGGCGTCGGCTCGATCCAGCGCACGCGCCCGCTCTTGCGCATGGCGCCTCGGCGCCGCGCGTGCACCGGAGACGAGGTGCAAAGCAGCCCGAGCCCGAGCGCCGCCGTGACTAGCTGGAGCCCGAGCGACCGTCGCAAACGCAGACGCATGCGCCTCGTCGAAGCAACCGGCGCGCCAACAGGTCGAGGCTGCAATGTGCTGGCATTTCCGGGGCGGCGGCGCTTGTAGCGACCGGGCAACGTCCGAAAAGCAGCGAGGTCTAGGCGATCCTCGGAGCCGCGGCGGCAGCGGCAGGCAGCGGCTCGACTCGGGTGAGTAGAACGGTATAGTCCCCGCGCCATGGACGTTTACCTGTCAGCGCTGGGCTGCCGTCTCAACGAGGCCGAGCTCGAGGCGTGGGGCCGCGACTTCGCGCGCGGTGGACATCGCGTGCTCGACGCGCCCGAGCAGGCCGACGTGATGGTGCTCAACACCTGCGCCGTGACGGCCGAGGCGAGCCGCAAGTCGCGCAAGCTGGCGCGGCGGCTGCACCGCCAGAACCCGCGCGCCAAGCTGGTGCTTACCGGCTGCTTCGCCGCGCTCGAGCCGGCGCGTGCTGCCGAGCTGGCCGGGGTCGATCTTGTCGTCAGCAACGCCGACAAGGACACGCTCGTCGCACGGCTGTGCGAGGACCTCGACGCGACAGCAATGCCGGCGCAGGCACGCGACGAGCAGTCGCTCTATCGCGCGGCGCGCACGCGCGCTTTCGTCAAGGTGCAGGACGGCTGTCGCAACCGCTGCACCTTCTGCATCGTCACCGTCGCGCGCGGCGCCGAGCGCTCGGTGCCCATCGGCAACGTCGTCGAGACGGTGCGCGATCTGGTGCAGCGCGGCCATCGCGAGGTCGTGCTCTCGGGTGTTCACCTCGGCGGCTACGGCGGCGACATCGGCGCCAACCTGCGCCAGCTCGTCGAGGCGGTGCTGCTTTCCACCGACGTCGAGCGCCTGCGCCTGTCGTCGCTCGAACCGTGGGACCTGCCCGAAGGGTTCTTCGCGCTCTGGCAGGACCGGCGGCTCTGTCCGCATCTTCATCTGCCGTTGCAGAGCGGCTCTGATCGCGTGCTGGCGCGCATGGCGCGGCGCACGTCGCGCGCGAGCTTTCGGGCGCTGGTCGACGCGGCGCGCGCTGCAATCCCCGACCTGTGTCTGACCACCGACGTGATCGTGGGCTTTCCTGGCGAGAGCGCCGCCGACTTCGACCAGACGCTCGAGCTGTCGCGCGAGCTCGACTTCGCGCACGTGCATATCTTTCCGTTCTCGCCGCGCGAAGGCACGGCGGCTGCACGCATGAGCGGCCAAGTGGACAGCGAGGAGAAGCGCCGGCGCAGCCGCGCGCTGCACGAGCTGGCCGAGACGATGCGGCGCGAGACGCTCGAACGATACGTCGGCGCGCGCCGCCCGGTGCTCTGGGAGACGGTGGCGGAGGGATCGTGCGTCGGGCTGACCGATAACTACCTCAAGGTGCTCGTCGAAGCGCCGAGCAACCGAGACCTGATCAACGCGATCAGCGCGCCGCTGCTCTGTTCTGTGCAAGGCGACGCGCTGCTGGCGCAGCACTAGGGCTAAGGAGCGAGACGATGAAGATTGCGATCTTGGGCATGGGCGTGATGGGCCGCGGCTGGATCACGCAGTTCGCGATGTATGGCCACACGGTGCACTGCCACGACGTCGACAAGAAGACGCGCGAGACGACGGTCGACTATTGCGCGCGGCTGTCGGAGAAAAGCGCGCGCAGGCTCAAGATCGACGACCCCGAGATCGCCGCCAAGACGCGCCAGAACATCGTCGTTCACGATGACAGGTCGCAGTTTGTCGACGCCGCCAAAGGGTGCGACATCTTCTTCGAGATCATCGTCGAAGATCTCAACCTCAAGTGCCGCGTGCTCGGCGAGATCGTGCCGCAGCTGCCCGAGCGCGTCGTGTTCTGGTCGAATACGTCGAGCCTCGACATCGACGTGCTGGCGCGCGCGGCGGGAAGACCGCAGCGCTCGATCGTCAGCCACGGCATGAATCCCGTGCCGATGATGAAAGGCGTCGAGATCGTGCCGGGGCGCGAGACGAGCCCCGAGACCGTCGACATGACGCGCAAGCTGCTGCTCGATATGGACAAGGTGCCCTTTGCTGCACCCAACATCCCGGGCTTCTGGGTCAACCGCTTGCTGATCCCGCAGATGCTCGACGCCATCCGCCTGCTCGAGATCGATCAGGTCAGCGTCAAGGACGGCGACGACGGGCTGTTCACCTGCCTCGGCCACCCGCAGGGCACGTTCAAGCTGTGCGACTTCATCAGCACGCCGACGATGCTGCGCGTCTCGCTCGAGATGTTCGAGAGCTCCAACGACCCGCGCCTCTATCCGCCGCGCATGCTCGCGCGCATGGTCAAGAACGGCGAGTACGGCGCCGCCACGGGCAAGGGCTTCTACGACTGGAGCGATCCCAAGAATCCCGTCGCGCGCTCGATGGACGAGTACAAGATCGCCACCGTCGAGCAGCTGCTCGAGACGACCAAATAGCGTTTTGTCATTGTGGGCTGTGAGCCCTTCGAGATCGCGGACTTACGGGTCGTAGAGTGACCCTTAGTCTTCGTCCTTCTTGGACGAGCGAAAGCGCATCAGCTTGCGCAGCTGCCGCAGGCGCTTGAGCACGGGCCAGTCGAGCGCCCAGCTGCCGAGCGCCGCGGCGATGATTCCCGTCACGACGCCGCCGATGATGTTGCCGGTGAAGAACCGGATCAACGCCACGGCGGTGACGATGATGAAGAGCGTCAGCTTCAGGCGGCGCAGTGTCATGGCTCACCAAGCATAGCTCGCGGCAGCTCAGGGCGCGAGCGAGATGCCTGCCCGCTGGCAATGATACTTCAGGCGCGCGGCGTCGGCCTTGATCGTGATGTGGCCGAGCATGGCGAGCGCGCGGCGCCGCGCGTCGGGCCGTTTGTCGCGACAGATGCAGATGCCCCAGAAAGCGCGCGCGCGGTTCTTGTAGTGAATCGTCACGTCCGGCCGGCGCAGCAACAGCGGCGTCGCGCGCGCGACCCACGAGCACTTCTTGCTGTTGAAGAACCACAGCACGTCTTTGAACGTGGGCTGTTTGCCGAGCCAGTAGCCGCGCTCGCGGCAGCTGCGCTGCGCCCACTGCGGCCGGCAGCTCGACGAGCGCAGCGCCTGCACCGCCCGCCAGGCCGAGCGGGCGTAGGAGAGGCGGTTGCGCTTGCAGCCGCAGTAGACCGCCACCGAGAGCACACCGCAGCTGCCGGCGCCGCGGTGTCTCGACGGACGGGGCACGCCTTCGAAGACCGTCGCACAGCGCCTCTTGATGTCCGCGCTGCGCAGGCTGCTCATATCCAGCGACGGCATGGCGGGCTGTGGTGTCTTCGCGCGCGGGCGCGGGCGCGGACGCGGACGAGCGCGTGGGCGCGAGCGTGGGCGCGGCGCTGGCGGCCGAGCCGCGGGCTCGGG
>JAGQIK010000227.1 GCA_020431405.1 Myxococcales bacterium | reverse complement strand
TCGCTGTCGTCGTCGTCGGCGTTGGTGGCCGGCTTGCTGCGCGCACCGACGGTGAAGCCGAAGCGCCCCTTGTCAGGCGGCGGCTTGACCGTTGCCGCGGGCTCGTCGCGCTTGGGCGCCGCGGGCGGTGGCAGCGTGGCGCGGATCTCGTCGAGCAGCGCCGTGATCTTCGGGGAGACGTCGTCGGGCAGCGTCAGCTTGCGATCGAGCTCGAGGGCGATGCGCAGCGCGCGGCGCGCTGCCTTGCGCTTGCCGAGGTTGTAGCGCGCGACGCCGACCCACAGATGAAGCCGCGCCGTGATGCCGCGGGCGTGACCGCCGTGCTTGAGCGACGCGACGAGGGTGTCGAGCGCCGCGCGATCGCGCGCCTTGCCTAGCAGACGCCGCGCCTTGGCGAGCGCCGCGGCGGCGTCTTCGACCTGGGCGATCGCCGGCGCCGGCGCGAGCAGCGCAATCAACACCACAGCCACGGTATGCTTGCGTAATAACGACACTTGCACCCGCTATTCTAGGAGCCCGAAGGCGCAGGTGCTAGCACTGTAGCCCGCGGATCGATGACGACGAGCAACGAAGAACGCTTCGGCCCCTACGTGCTGACCCGGCGCATCGCCATGGGCGGCATGGGCGAGCTGTTTCTGGCGCGTCGTCGCGGCGTCGGCGGCTTCGAAAAGCAGGTCGTGGTCAAGCGCATCCTGCCCGACCTCGCGCGCGATCCGCAGCTCGTGCAGATGTTTCTCGACGAGGCGCGCGTCTCGGCGCTGCTCGACCACGCCAACATCGTGCACATCTACGAGCTCGGCGAGGTCGACGGCGCTTACTTCCTGGCGATGGAGTACGTCGACGGGCGCGATCTGCGCCAGGTGCTGCAGCGCCACGATGGGCCGCTCGAGCTCGGCTGCGCGCTGACGATCCTCGGCGGCATCTGCGAGGGGTTGGCCTACGCACACGAGGCGCGCGACGTGCGCGGCCGGCCGCTCGAGCTGGTGCACCGCGACCTGAGCCCGCACAACGTGCTCGTCTCGTACAGCGGCGCGGTCAAGCTCACCGACTTCGGTATCGCCAAGGTCTCGCAGCGCGTGACGCGCACGCAGGTGGGCGTGCTCAAGGGCAAGCTTGGCTATCTGTCGCCCGAGCAGGCGCGCAGCGAGCCCATCGACCAGCGCAGCGACATCTACTCGCTGGGGCTTCTGCTGTTCGAAGCGACCACCGGCGCGCCGGCGGTCTCGAGCGGCAGCGACAGCGGCTACATCCGCGCGGCGCGGCGCGGCGAGACGCGCACGCCCGAGCACGTGCTGCCAGGCTATCCGGCGCCGCTGGCGGCGATCTTCGCGCGCGCCACCGAGCGCGATCGCGAGCGGCGTTACCGCAACGTGCGCGAGATGCGGCGCGCGATCCTCGACGTGCAGACGAAGCTCGACCTGCTGCGCACGCAGCGCGACGTGTCGGCGTTGATGCGCGAGCTGTTCAGCAGCGACGACGAGCCGAGCGGCGCCGACGAGCCGGTGGTGCCCACCGAGGTGGTCTACGGACAGACGCCGCTGCCGCAGTCGGCGCTGGAGACGGCTGATCGTCCGCCGCTGCGCGTGCCGCCGCCGCTCGGCGCGGGCGGCACGGCGCGCCGGCCGCGCAAGCGGATCGAGGTTGTCAGCGCGTCTGCGGCGGGGATCGGCGCCGCGGTGTCGTTGCGCGGCTCGGTCTCGGGCGCCTACGACACCGACGCGCTGCAGGGGCGTCAGACGCCGGCGATGCAGCCGTCCGACACGGATCCCGACTCGGTGCCGAGCGCCGCGCGCCACGACGCGGCCGCGCTCGCGCGCGCGCCGCGCGTCAAGACGATGGTGCTCGAGGAGCCGGCGAGCCAAGCGCCGATGCGCGTGGCGGCCATCCCGACGGTGCTGGTGCCCGAGGAGCTCGACTCGGCGCTGCTGCGGCGCACCTCGGTGTTCTCCGAGGAGCACGACACGGAACCGGTCACCGACGTGCACGACCCCACGCGCACGACGGACAAAGACGATCCCACGGTTCTGGTCGGCGCGCTGCGGCATGCCGTGGTGCCGCCCGCCGTGGCGCGACACGGCGACGCGCTCGACGGCGCCGAGACGCAGGTTCGCGACGAGCCCGAGACGCTGCTCGAGCCGCTGCACGCGCGCGTCAGCGACGAGCTCGAGGAAGCACAGACCTACGTGCGCGATGACGCGCAGCCGTTCGTGGCGGGTCTGCTCGCCGAGGAAGACAGCACCGAGCCGCAGACGCTGGCCATCGCCCACGAGCGCATGACCACGCGCCCGCTCAAGCGCGAGGCAGTGCCTGTCGAAACGGGCGAGACCGACACCGAACGGCGCCCGTTGCGCGCGCGCGCCGCGGCGGTTGCACCGATGCCCGCGCCGACGCCGCCACCGAAGGAGGCGCGCCCGCGGCGCTCGCTGCACGCGCAGCGCACGCAGCTCAAAGCGCCGGACGCGGAGCAGCGGCCGGTGTCGCGCGCTGCCGAGGAGCCGCGGCCTGTGCGGCCGAGCGTCGTCGGGCAGCGGCGCGTTCTGCTGTGGCTGGTGTTGACGGCGGTGGCCGTGGGCATGACGGCGGGACTGGTGATCGTCGGCGTGTCGCGAACGGGCCGGCGCCGCGCGGGCGCGGGCGACGGCACGTCGTCGTCATCGTCGAATATCGGCGGCGCCGCAGTGTCACGTGATGCGGTGACACGCTCGGTCGCGGACGCGGGGGTCGCGCCGCAGAGCGCGGCGCTCGACACATCGGCCGCGACCACCGCTGCCGACGACGATGCGCGCGCGGGTACGGCCAGTGCCGACGCGGCGAGCGCTTCGGCAGGCAGCGCGGCGGGCAGCGCGAGCGGCAGCGGCGCTGGCGCTGCGCGCAACCGTCGTCCGCGCCGGCGCGTCGCGCGCGGGCGAGCGATGATCGAGGCTACGCCGCGTCTGAGCGTCACCCTCGGCCGGCGCGCGCTGGGCGCCACGCCGCTGCGCATCAAGCTGCCCGTCGGCCGGCACACGCTGCTGCTGCGGCATCGCGCGCTGGGCCTCGAGCTGCGGCGCGTGCTGCGCGTGCGGCGCCGCGGCACGGCCACGCTGCGCGTGCGGCTCCCGCCGGGCAAGCTGCAGATCAAGGCGCGCCCATGGGCGCGGGTCTCGGTGGACGGCAAGGGCTACGGCATCACGCCGATCCGCCCCATCGTGCTCAGCCCCGGCGTGCACCGGGTGCGTCTGTCCAACAAGCGCCACGGCAGCGTCGAACGCGCCGTGAAGGTCTTCCCTGGCCGCACGGCGCGGCTGGTGCACGTCTTCTAGCAGCCTGTTGAAAAAGTCGCTTCGCGACTTTTCCAACGTCTGCTAATTACGAAGGGGGATCTGTCCCAGACCCCCTCGGCGGCGAAAAGCGCGGTTTTCGCCGCCTCACCCCCCAATGTCGGCTCCGCCGGCTCGCCCTTCGGGCTCGCGAGGAGGCTGCCTAACAACAGCCTCCTCGCGAAGAATTTCGCTAGACGCAGTCGGCAGGAAAGTGATACTGAGTTGCACTTAGGCCTCGGATCGCTACCCTGAGATCGTGATGATTCTGCTAGTCGCCAGTCTTTTCGCGCTATTAGCCGGCCCGCTGCTCGTCGCTGCGGCTCAGCGGCGTGAAGGCTTGCTCGCCGGGATCGACGCGCTGATCGCCGTCGCCGTCGTGGCGCTGGTCTGCATCCACATCCTGCCGCACGCGGTGATGCACGCCGGTCCGCTGGCGCTGCTCGTGGCGCTGGTCGGCTTCGCGCTGCCCGTGCTGTTCGAGCGCTCGTTTTTCGGCTCCGGCGAGTCGCGTCTCGCGCGCGCCTGGACGTTGCTGGCGCTGATCGGTCTCGGCCTGCACGCGATGGTCGACGGCGCCGCGCTCGGCGTCGGCGACACGCTGCTCGGCTCGGGCGTGGTGCTGCATCGCATCACGCTGTCGCTGCTGATCTGGCGGCTGGTGCGTCCGCGCTTCGGCTTCGGCGCGGCGCTCGCGCTCGTCGGCGTGGTCGGCGGCGCCACCCTGCTCGGCTACGCGGCGCACGGCGCCGGCCTGCACGCGCACCTTCACGTCGACGGCCTCGCGCTGCTGCAGGCGTTCGTCGGCGGCTCCATCGCGCACATCGCCATCGGCCACGCGCGCCCCGCGCTGCGCCGTCGCTCCGCAGGCCTCTCGGAGCAATAGGTGCTCGCGCTCGGTTCGCGGCTCCGCGCGTGGCCCGCTCTGGCGCTGCTCGCGGCGCTGACGCTCGTCTCGCTCGGCGGTTGCCGCGAGCCCGCTACGCGGGCCGACTGCGAGCGCGTCTTCGAGCGCATCCTCGGGCTCGAGCTCTCCGAGCTGGGCTATCGCGACAAAGCGCTGCTCGCGCGTCGTCGCCGCGAGCTTCGCCGCCGCTTCGGCGACGTGATCCGCCGCTGCGTGGGGCGCCGCAAAAAGCGCGACCTCGCGCGCTGCGTGGCGCGCGCCCGCAGCGCCGAGCAGCTCGTCCACGACTGCCTCTAAAACACGGGGTCACTCTCCGATCCGTAACTCCGCGCCATCACTGGGCCCCTGGACCGCAATGACATAACCCGCCGCTAGCGGCTAAAGCGCACGCGGATCGGCGGCGACCAGCTGCGCACGGCCTTGCCGTCGGGACCGAGCGCCGGTCGAAAGTGCGCGCGCAGGGCGCAGCGCTTGGCGGCGGCGCCGAAGCCGAAGCCTGGGTCCTTGACGACCTTGACGCGCTCGACGCGCCCGTCGGCCGCCACGCGCACGCGCATCACCACACTGGTGGCGTCGATGCGCTCGGCGTCGGCCTCGGCGGGCCACGGACACGACCAGCGCGCGTCGTCGAGGCTCACGCGGCGGCGAAGCGTGGGCTGACGCTGGCGCGGCGCCGCGCTGCGCGCCGGCTTCGTCGCGGCAGGCTGCGGTTCGCCGCGCACCGCTTGCTTGCTCTTGCCCTCGGGTGCCGTGACGCCGCCGGCGTAGCGGTCGGCGTCGCCGCTGACGAAGGCGTTGGCGAAGTCCACCGGCGCGTTGGGGTCGGGCTTGGCGCTGACCACGCGCCCAGCGCGCGCGCGCGCAGGCGCTGCGCGTCGCACCGGCGCGCGTGCGTGCGCCTTGCTCGGCGCGGTCTGTTTGCTCGGCGCGGGTTTGGGCGGTGGCGTGGGCGCTTTGGGCTTGGGCGGCGGGGCAGGCTTTTTGCGCGCGAGATCGATGCGCGTCTGCGCGCGTTCGCGATGGCGCAGGAAGGCGTGCATGCGCACGGCCAGATCTGCGCCCCAGCTGCTCAACGAGGGTCCACCGAAGCGCGCCCAGCCCGCAACCAGCAGGTGCAGACCGAGCGCTAGCAGCGCCGCTACCAGCACGTAGCGCCGCCGCGTCGGCCGCGCCACGCCGAAGACCTGCGCGCTGATCTGGCGCGAGATGCCGCCGTCGCCGCCGCCGCCGTCGCCGCCGTGTTGACCGCCGACGCTCACCGCGCGCCGTCTCCTTCGGGCAGCGCGGCGAAGGCGACCCGCGAGATGCCAGCGTCGCGAAGCAGGTCGAGCGTCTTGAGCACGCGCCGATGTTTGACGCCGCCGTCGGCGTGGATCACCGCGCGCAGCTCGGGGTGATCGGCGAGCGCCGCCTTGGCCGCGCGCACGAGCGCCGCGTCGTCGACCACGCGCTCGCCGTTGACCAGCGTCGGCCCGCGCACCGGCACGATCACCGAGAACACCACCTGCACCTTGCTCGCGCGCGTGGACTTGGGCAGGTCGAGCGGCACCGCCGGCGTGACCACCACCTTGGCGGTGACGATGAAGATGATCATCAACACCAGCGTCACGTCGACGAACGGCGTGATGTTGATGCCGGAGATGAGGCCCTGCGGGTCGTCGCCCTGTGCTGCCATGACGCTACTCCTCGGCCGTGCCGCTGCGCCGCCGCTCGTGGTGTCCGGCCAGATACGCCGTGACGAGCTTGCTCAGCACGTCGGTGCTGCTCAGCAGCGAGCTAATGCGGCGCTGAAAGGCGTTGTAGGCGGCGACCGCGGGCAGCGCGACGGCGATGCCGACGGCCGTCGCCACCAGCGCTTCGGCGATGCCCGTCATCACCGACTGCGAGACGACCTCGCTCGCCGCGCCGCCCGGCGCCGCGTGGCCCGGCGCGGCGTGCCCGAGCTCCTCGAAGGCGTGGATCACGCCGATGACCGTCCCGAGCAGCCCGACGAACGGCGCGTTGTTGCCGAGCGTGCCGAGAAACGCGAGCCGCTTCTCCATCTCGCGCCGCTCGAGCGCGCGCGCGCTGTCCATCGCCTTCTCGGCGGCGGTCGGCCCGAGATGCGCCAGCTTGAGCCCCGCCGCCGCCACGCTGGCCGCTACCGCGCGCGAGTGCTCGAGCTCGGCGCGCGCGCCGTCGTAGTCCTCGGCGTCGAGCTTCTCGCCGACGCGCTCGGCGAGGCCGCGCAGATCCGAGCGCCGCGAGCGCAGATACAAGAAGCGCTCGATGGCGATGGTCAACGCCAGCACCGAAAGGCCCGCCAGCAGCCACAAGACCCAGCCGGCCCCCGCCGAGAGCACCAGCTGTTTGATCGATTCGACGGTGCTCATAGGATTTTGCGCGTCGGGCACTCGCCCTCGCCCTGGAAGTCGCCGAGGGTGTGCGCCTGCGCGACGAAGTAGTCGCGCGCGGTGGTGATCGGGATCAGCGCGCCCGACAGGTTGTACTGCGCGGCGGGGAAGACGTCGGAGGCTTTGACCTGCCCCAGCTCGTCGAGCGTCACGTTGCCGTCGCTGTCGAGGTCGCTGTCTTTGATCCACTGCGCGCGGCGCTGCGTGATCTCGGCGCCCTGCGTGATGTTGGTGAAGAACCAGTGGTCGCCGTGGATCGTCGGCTTGACCTGCACCGTGCCGCCCGACGGCACGGCGAAGCCGGCGTCGCCTTGCGGCGGCGCGCAGTCGTCGAAGGCCGTCGCCGCGTTGAGGCCCCAGTCGAAGGTCACCACGTCGCCGGCCTTTTCGATCTGACCGACCACGTGCAGCGACCAGCTGTTGTTGACCATGTCGTCGAAGTCGGCTTGCGCGGTGCCGTCGGCTTTGACCGAGTCTGTGTCGGCGCCGATCAGGTCGTAGCCGATCTGGTCCCAGCGCGTCGCCGCGATGTTTTCGAAGGTCGCCAGGATCAGACCCGAGCTCGGCACCTTGGTCAGATCGACGACGAGCACGCGGTCGCTGTCGAAGCGGTCGGTGGAATCGGACGTGCGCGCGGCGCGGAAGTTGCCGACGCCGACGAGGAACTTCGTGTAGGTCACCTTCCAGCCGTCGACGACGTTCTCGTCGCCGCTGCCGGGCTCGAGGCCGCCCGGGATCGTGTCCTCGGCCTCGATGAACACTTGCACGGTGCCGGGGCCACCGCTGTCTCCGCCGCAGGCGCCGAGCGTCAGGGCGAGCGCGAGCAGTAGTGGGGCGAGCTTGCTCTTCATGGCGTATCTCCTAGGAAGCGGAACGTGGGCGGCGCGCTGGCCGCGATCGCGATCACGATCGCGTTGGCCGCCTTGGAATCGGGGGTGATGACGACAGGGTCTTGGGCGAGCTGGGCGAGGGCGTCCCAGTCGATCTGCGAGAGCCAGGCGGTGGCGTCGAAGCCGACCACCAGCGCGCGCGCGTCGAGCGCGTCGGTGGCGTCGACACGGCGGCCTTGCACGGCGCGAAAGCCGCGCGCGGGCGGCAAGAGGTCGACGTCGGCGACGAACGCGAAGCGCTGCGCGCCGCGTGTGGCGCGGCCTTCAAATCGCAGCGAGTGGCCGCCCGGCGCGCTCGGCTGCACGGTGGGCACGGGCTGCGTGGTGGTCCAGGTGATGCCGAAGTCGTACATCGCCGAGCGCATGGTGCCGCTGGTGCCATGTGCGATGCCGATCTCGCGCTCGCGCGCGGCGAGCAGGTCGACGCGCGCGGCGGCGAGCACCTCGGCGCGCGCGGTGGCGCACAGCTCGGCGGAGGCGCCCTCCGACGCGCACAGATAGAGCGGGCCGAACGACAGCTCGGCGCGATCGAGCGTGATCTGCCAGCCGAAGGCGTCGAAACTGGCGGCGCGCGCGTTGCCGACCGCGCGCAACGGAAACTCGACGCGCTGCTGTCCGGTGTCGCCGCAGCCGGCGCCGAGCGCCAGCGCGAGGGCGAGCCCGAGCGCCGCGGGCATCAGCGAGCGCGCAACGCGGTTGAACGTCTTCATCTCGGTCGTCCTCCGCTCATTTGAACCGCACGCTGAGCGTGGCGAGCACGCGCCGCGGCGGACCGGCCGCGATATGGCGCGCCGGCACGCGCGACGGGATGGCGTTGGGGTCCCAGTGCGACGCGAAGGAAAACTCCGTCGCGGCGTATTCGCTGCCGAGCAGGTTGAAGATCTCGACGCCCAGCTCGAAGGCGCGCCAGCGCAGCGCGGCCGACGCGTCGAGCAGAAACACCGCGTCCGCGCGCTCGGAAAACGGCAGCGGTCGCGGCGAGAGAAAGCTCGCCCCGATGCCGACGCGCCCCGAGAGCGCACCGCCGCCCACGCGCACGAGCCGGTGGTTGGCGCCGATGTCGGCGCGCACGACCCACGGCGGCACCTGCGGCAGCAGCTGCCCTTGCTGGAAGGGCGGGTCGGGGTTGTCCGGTCGCGCCGGCGGGGGGGCATCGAGCGTGGCGTGCACGAACGTCACCGACAGCGACGCCGTCAGCCAGCGCCACGGGCGCGCCATCACGTGCGTGACGAAGCCCTTGCGGCTGCTGCGACCGGTGCGCTCGAGGCGCGCGGTGGCGGCGTCGAAGGCGAGGTCGGTGGAGAGATACGTCAGGAAGCTCGCGGCCGAGATCGTCAGCCGCTCGTCGAAGAGGCGCAGGCGCACGCCCAGGTCTGCGCCGCGCACTTTGACGAACGGGGCGTTTTCACCCTCTTCGAGCTGGCGCGCTTGCGGCGAGCGGTAACCTTCGCCGTAGGCGAGGTGCACCTTGAGCCAGCGCAAGGGCTCGAGCTCGAGCGTCGTGCGCGGGCCGAGCGCGACGCCGATCGCGGTGCGTCTGAAGCCGACGATGTGGTTCGGCTTCTGGTAGGGCGGGATGAAGTTTCCCAGCGCGTCCTCGACATCGTAGTAGAGCACGTCGGCTCGTACGCCGCCACGCAGCCGCACCCAGCGCGCGATGCGCAGATCGAGATCGGCGTAGAGGCCGATGTCGGCGCCCCAGATGGTGGCGTCGACGCGCTCGTCCCAGACCTCGTTCTGCGGCGCCTGCAGCAGGCGTTGGGCTTGGTCGACGAGGTCGGTGCGAAGCTGCACGCCGAGCTCGAGGTTGCCGGCGAGCCACGACCACGGCGCGAAGCGGCGCGTGCGGTGATAGAAACGCGCGCCGATGGCGAGGTGGCGATTCTCCTGCTCGTTGAGATCGCCGCGGCCAACCCAGTCGGGGTTGACCAGCGAGCGCTCGGTGTAGCCGGTGAAGTTGGCGCGCAGGCGAAAGGCCGCGAGCGACAGCCACAAGCTCATGCCCGTGCGCGCGCCCGAGCTCGACGCGCGCTCGAGCGACAGCGCCAGCTGCGCGCGCGACGAGAGCGCCGATTGCGCCGTGGCGGTGGGGTCGCCGTAGCTGTCGTAGAAGCCGACGCGGCCTGCGTCGAGGTCGTCCTTGCGCAGCACGCCGGCGAGGTTGGCGCGGCTGCCGAAGGCGGCGGCGTGCAGCAGCGCGCGCCAGCGACCGAGCGCGAAGGCGTACTGGCCGATGGCGCCGCCCGACAGCGCGCCGCGGTTTTCGCCGAAGCCGTCGGTGCGCGAGATGAAGGCGGCGGCGAAGGTCTCGTCGGGGTGGCCTTCGGGCGCCCAGCGCGCCAGAACGCGCAGCCGGCCGAAGGAGCCGTAGGTGCCGCGCAGCAAGATGCCGCGCTCGCGCACGCCGAGCACGAAGCGCGCGCTGCCGGCGACGGCGAAGTCACCCTGGCGCGGGTCGTAGACGCCCTCGGTGACCTGCAGCGTGCTGACCACCTCGGGGATGACGAAGTTGATGTCGGCGTAGCCCTGACCGTGAATGTGCGAGGGCTGATTGATCGGCACCGGCCCGACGTAGATCTCGATGTCTTGGCCGTGGTCGGCGTCGAAGCCACGCAGGAAGATGCGGTGCGCCACGGCCTCGCCGGCGGGGCGCGCGACGAAGATGCCGGGGGCGCGCTGCAGCAGGTCGGCGGCGTTCTGTTTGGGCGCGATGGTCAGCACCTCGTGGTCGAAGACGAAGTCGCTCGCGGCGCGCGCGCGCACCTGCCGCTTGCCGCGCACGTCGACCTCGATGGGCGTGTCATCGGCGCCGGCGCTGGTGCTTCGCTTGGGCGCCGCGTCGCCGCGCGCGGGCTCTCGCACCGCGGGTTGTCGCGCCGCGGATTGTCGCGCCGCGGGTTGCCGCGCCGGCTGCGACGCCGGTTGTGACGCCGGTTGGGACGCGGGTCGTGGCGAGCTCGGGCGCGATGTCGCGGCGGCAGGCGGCACGAAGCGAAACGGCACGCGGATCTTCGCGGCTACGGCGACGCCGCCGCGCCGCGCCGGTTCGAAGCGCCACTGCATCACGGCGGCGGTGGCCGCTGCGTCGAAGCGCGCGCCCGCCGACGCGCGCACGCGCACGCTCTCGACCTTGCCCGCGGCCGAGACCACCACCTCGAGCACCACGCTGCCGCCACGGCGCGTCGCCAGCGCCTCGGGTGGATAGACCGCCTCGACGCGATGCTTGACCAGCGGCGCCGTCACGCCCTGCGGCTGCGCCACCGCCGTGCGTGGCCACGCCAGCGCCAGCAGCAGCAGCGCCAGCAGCGGCCGCAGCAGGGGGTCACTCTTCGATCTGTAAGCAGCTGAATTCAATGGCGCTCTCGGGCCATCTGACAAAACCCGCCGCGGCCGATGCCGCGACACCCTAGCGCCGCACGCGCACGACGTCCGGCGGCCGCCTTGGCGGGCAGCACGCAGCGTCGTGCGAGCGAGCGAGCGCTCGCTACGAGGGCGCTAGGCGGGCGGTGAGGTCTTCGGCGCGCGGCGCCAGAGGGCCAGCTGCGCGAGCGGGGCGACGACCGGCGGCGCTTGCGCGCGTGACGGTGGCTCGGTGCGTGCCAGCTTCGGCGCCGCGCGCGTGACCGTGGCGCGGGCCGGCGCGGTAAGCTGGCAGTGGTCGTGCTCGTGCTCGGCGCTCGCGCTCGGCCGCTCGGCGAGCCGCGCGTGGTCGGCGCGATCCGCGCGCGGACCAGCCGCGTCGTGGCCGTCGTCGGCGTGCACCAGCTTGCCGTGCTCTGCACAGCGACGGTGCTCGACGAAGGCGCGGTGAGCGAGGCCCGCCAGCTGCGAGCCGACGAGCAGCAACGCGCAAACGCAGGCTGCATATGTCCGCGCGGGGCGCACGCTGATCGGGTAGCAGTTGCAACCCAGTTGTGTCAAGCGCCGGCAGCGAGGGCCGCGTGCGCGCACGCCGTGGGGCGGCTAGCGCTTCTTGTCGGCCGCTGCCGCCGCGGCGGCGGACTGCATCGCGGTGATCTGCTTGCGCAGCTTCCTGACCTCCATGGTCAGACTCTGCACCTGGTTGCCCAGACCGAACATCTCGGTGCGCACCTGCGTCATCTTGCTGGTGGTGCGGATCGCGAGGTGATCGAGCCGCGCGTGGATGCCTTTGCTGGCCATCCACAGCCCGCCGCCGATCGCCGAGACCACCAAGATGATCACCATCACGAGCCAGATATCGATGTTGCGCGAGGGCTTCTTGTCCGCCACGGCCACCTCCAAACGCCGCGACGATACCGACCCGCAGCGACGCGGTTAAGTTTTTTGGGCCTCGTCGTGGTCGTGGTGGTCGTGGTCGTGGTCGTGGTCGTGGTGCTCGTGGCCGCAGCCCTCGTGCGCCGCGTCGGCGCGCCGCCACTGGATGGTCGTGTGCTGGCAGGCGATCAGCTCGCGGATCGCGGCCGAGCGCGCGTCGAGCTCCGAGAGTGTGGGGTCACCCGGCGTGCGCAGGATGGCGCTGATGATGCGCTCGTCGCTGTTGAGCTCCCAGCAGTGAAAGTCGTCGATGGCGGCGACGTAGTCGAGCTCGAGCAGCTTGCTGCGCATCGCCGAGACGTCGACGCCGTGCGGCGCGCGCTGCAGCAGAATGCGCACCGTGTCGCGCAGAAGGCCCACGCTGGAAAAGCCGATCAGCAGCGCGACGATCAGCGCCAGGATCGGATCGATGGGCGTCCAGCCGGTCACCATGATCACGACCGCGGCGCTGACGGCCGCCACCGAGCCGAGCGCGTCGGCCACCAGGTGCAGCACGGCGCCGCGGATGTTGACCGAGCGGTCGCCGCTGCGGTGAAGAAACCAAGCCGAGAAGACGTTGACGAAGAGGCCGACGGCGCCAGCGATGAGCACCGGCATGCCCGTCACGGGCGCCGGTGCGAACAGCCGGCCGATGGCCTCGCGCACGACCAGCACGACGATGGCGCCGAGGGTGGCGGCGTTGATCAGCGCGCCGATGACGGGCACGCGCCGTAAGCCGAACGTGTAGTCGGCGCTGCGCGTACGCCGCTTGGCGAGCCGCTGCGCCGCCAGTGCGAGGCCAAGCGCGCCGACGTCGGAGGCCATGTGCCCAGCGTCGGCGAGCAGCGCGAGCGAGCCCGAGATGAGGCCGACCACCACCTCGACGACCAGCAGCACGGCGTTGAGCACCAGCGCGATCCACAGCGCGCGCTCGCTGGCGCCGTGCGTGTGATCGTGACCGTGGCCGTGGCCATGGCCGTCGTCGTGATCATGGCTGTGACCATGACCGTGGTGGTGCCCGAGACCCATCGGCTGGCGATGCTAGCACCCGCGCGCGATCGCGCATGCGCTTGCTTTCTGTCGCGATCAGGCTACTATTGCAACCAAATTGCAATAAGGAGCAGCGCCTCTATGTTCGATGTCGTGGTGATCGGCGGCGGCCCCGCCGGCTTGCAAGCGACCCTGACGTTGGCGCGAGGCCAGCGCCGCGTCGCGCTGGTCGACGGTGGCGCGCCTCGCAATCAACGCGCCGTCCAAGTGAATAACTTTGTCTCGCGCGATGGCATCCCACCGAAAGACTTTCGCGCCGAGAGTCGCCGCCAGCTCGAGGGCTACGGCGTCCGTTTGGTGCAAGGTCTCGTGCGCGGCGTTCACGGCGAGCCCGACGGCTTCACGGTCGACGTCGACGACGACACGCGCCTCGAAGCGCGGCGCATCGTGGTGGCGCTCGGCGTGCGCGACGTGCTGCCGGATTGGTCGGGCCTCGCCGCGCTGTGGGGCGATACGATCTTTCAGTGCCCCTACTGCCACGGCCACGAGGTGCGCGGCACGCGCTGGGCCGTCTACGCCGACAGCCCGCACATGCCGCAGCTGGCGCTGCTCGCGCGCGCCTGGACCGACGACCTGCTGCTCGTCGATCGCATCGGCCTCGACGACGACACGCGCGCTCGACTGCAGGGCGCGGGCATCGTCATCGACACGCGCGACGTAGTCGGCGTCGCCGCGCGCGCAGACGACGCGCAGCGCCTCGGCGCGCTGCTGCTCGAAGACGGCTCGCGCCTCGAACGCGACGTGCTGCTCCTGCACCCGCCGCAGCGACAAACGGCGCTGGTCGAAGCGCTCGAGCTGGCGCTGCAAGACGGCTACGTCGCCGTCGACGCACAGCAGCGCACCTCGCGCCCCGGCATCTACGCCGCTGGCGATCTGACCACGCGCATGCAGACGGCGATCACTTCGGCGGCCGCCGGCTGCGTCGCCGCCGCCACGATCGCGCACGACCTCGCCGGCCTGCGCATGCCCCACGACGGCTGAGCCGCGCCGTGCTAACACCGGGGCATGTCTGACGCCCTTCAATCCGCGCCGCTCTCGGGGCTGCGCGTCATCGACTTCACGCGCATCCTCGCCGGCCCGTTCTGCACGATGATCCTCGGCGACCTCGGCGCCGAAGTGATCAAGATCGAGCGCCCCGGCCGCGGCGACGACACGCGCAGCTGGGGCCCGCCCTTCATCGGCGAGCTTTCGGCCTACTTCATCGCCGTCAACCGCAACAAGCGCAGCCTCGCGCTCGACCTGCGCTCCGAGCGCGGCCTCGCCATCGCGCGCCAGCTCGTCGCCAGCGGCGACGTGGTGGTGCACAACTTCCGGCCCGGCGTGGCCGACAAGCTCGGCCTCGGCTACGACGCCGTGCGCGCGATCAAAGAAGACATCGTCTACTGCACCGTCTCGGGCTTCGGCCTCGACGGGCCCTACGCCAAGCGCCCCGGCTACGACGCGCTGATCCAGGGCATGGGCGGGCTGATGAGCATCACCGGCGAGCCCGACGGCGCGCCGACCAAGTCCGGCGTGGCGATCACCGACCTGGCCTGCGGCATGTTCTCGCTCGCCGGCATCCTCGCCGCGCTCGTCGGGCGCGAGCGCACGGGGCGCGGCGACCACGTCGACGTCTCGCTGCTCGACAGCGCCGTGGCGCTGCTCGTCAACCAGGCGCAGAGCTACCTGCTGACCGGTGAGGTGCCCGTGCGCCTCGGCAACGCGCACCCGACCATCGTGCCCTACGAGACGTTCGTCGCCGCCGACGGGCCGTTCATCGTCGCCGTCGGCAACAACACGCAGTTCGCCCGGCTCTGCGAGGTCATCGGCGCGCCCGAGCTGAGCCGCGACGCGCGCTACCTCGACAACCCCACGCGCGTGGTCAACCGCGCGTCGCTCGTCGAGGCGCTCGCCGCGCGCTTCGCTGCCAAGCCGCGCGAGCACTGGGTGCGCGCGCTGCAGGACGCCGCGGTGCCGAGCGGGCCGATCAACGACCTCGCCGATGTCTTCGGCGACCCGCAGGTGGCCGCGCGCGAGATGGCGCGCGCCGTCGAGCACGCGGCGCTCGGTCCGCTGCGCTTGGTCGGCTCGCCGATCAAGCTGCGCTGCAGCGAGCGCGCCGCCATGAGCCCACCGCCGTTGGTCGGCCAGCACAGCGCCGAGGTGCTGAGCGAGCTTTGCGGCCTTGGCGACGAAGAGATCGCCGCGTTGCGCGAGGCGAAGGTGATCTAGCCTGTATACTGGTCCGTGACGATGAGCCGGCGCAGACATATGATCGTCTCGGGTCTTGTGGTGCTGCTGGCCTCGACACTGGTGGCCTGCACGCTGTCGGCGGGCGCCGGCACCATCGGCGGCATCATCGGCACGCTGCTGCTCGTCGGCGCGCTGATCGTCGGCGTGGGCGGCACGCAGAGCGGCTGCGACGACTCGCGCACGGTCAAGACCGACGTCGGGCCGTGCCTTTCGCTGGTCAACCCGGACGTCGGCCCGTGTCTCGGCATGCCGATGCCCGACGTCGGGCCGTGCCTGTCGGTAGACGCGCCGCCCGGCGACTTCACGAACGACGTGCGCGTCGGGCCGTGTCTCGATCCGCTGCCGCCCGACGCCGGCGTGGAGCAGGGCGTCCGCGACCAGGGGCGCGAGATCCCGATCGGTCCCTGTCTGTCGCTGCCGCCGGGCGACGCCAGCAGCCGCCTCGATCCCGCGCCGTCGGGCGCGCGCGAAGGCGCGCACGAGGGCGAGCGCGCGGCGCCCGCTGGCGAGCGCGAGCGTCGCGCGGTGGTCGACAAGCTGGCGGCCAACCTCCCCGCCGATGTGGTGGCGCGGCTGCGTGGCGAGCAGAGCTGAGTCCGAGCCCGCGACGCGAGGAATAACTCGCACCCCGTACTGCGTTGTGATGGCTAACTGCTTGTATACTGGTGAGCCATGAACAATCGGGCTAGGCACGCACTCTCTGTCCGTCAGGCGCCTTCGGCGCGCCGGCGACGTCTTGTCGTCTCGGGTTTGGTCGTGCTGCTGGCCTCGACGCTGGTGGGCTGCACGCTGTCGGCGGGCGCCGGCACGGTGGGCGGCATCATCGGCACGCTGCTGCTCGTCGGCGCGCTGATCGTCGGCGCCGGCGCGACGCAGAGCGGCTGCGGCGACTCCGCCGTCAACGCCTGCCTCTCGGTGGACGCCTCGGTGTTCGACGGCGCCAAGGACGCCGGCGGCGAAGGCGACATCTACGTCGGCCCGTGCTTGCAGCCGCCGCTGCCCGACGCTGGGCCCGAGGCGAGTTCCGACGCGAATCCCGATCAGGGCCGCGACGTCAACATCGGCCCGTGCCTCTCGCTGCCGCCGCCCGACGTCGGTCCCGAAGGCGGGGCCAAGGACCAAGGCCGCGAGGCGCCGATCGGTCCGTGCCTCTCGTTGCCGCCGCCCGACGCCAGCAGCGCCCTCGCACCGGCCGAGCAGCTGCCCCGCGGCGACGCGCTGCCGGCGGGCGAGCGCGAGCGTCGCGCCGTGGTCGACAAGCTGGCGGCCAACCTGCCCGCCGACGTGCTGGCGCGCCTGCGTGGCGAGGACGCCAAGAGCTAGCGCGTGAGCATCCTCGAGCGCGGCAGCACGGCGCGCTATCCGCGCCTCGACTTCGAGCTGACGCCCGGCTGCGATCACAAGTGCGGCCACTGCTACAACGTCTGGAATGCGTCGCCCGACGATCCACAAGGCGACTACCCGCGCGGGCAGCTCGACACGGCGGCCTACATCGAGATGATGGACAAAGCCGTGCGCCAGAGCGGCGCCGACCACATCACGATCACCGGCGGCGAGCCGCTGCTGCGCAAGGGCGCGCTCGACATCATCGAGAAGGCCTGCTCGCTCGTCTCGCAGGTGCAGCTCATCACCAACGGCAGCCACGTCACCGCCGAAGCGGTGCAGCGACTGGCGCGCGCCGGCGTCGCCTCGGTGCAGCTAACGCTGCTGTCGGCGCACCCGGCCAAACACGACCTGCTCAAGGGCGCCAAGTGCTTCGATGACACCGTGCGCGCCGTGCTCGATCTCGCGGGCGGCGGCGTCCCGGTGCAGGTCTGCTTCGTCGCCATGCGCCAGAACTGGCGCGACTTCGAAGAGGTGATGGAGCTCTGCTTCGCGCTCGGCGTGCGCGCGCTGTCGTACAACCGCATGTCGCCCACCGGCTGGGCGGTGCACCAGGTCGACAAGCTGATGCCCGAGGTGGCCCACGTCGAGGCCAACCTCGAGACCGCCGAGCGGCTCGGCCGGCGCTACAAGATCCACGTCGCCACGGCGATGCCGATCCCGCCCTGCTTGATCCGCATCGAGCGCTACCCGTGGGTCAAGTTCGGCTTCTGCAGCACGGGCACGCACTCGCCCAACATCGTCATCGACGCGCTCGGCAACGTGCGCTCGTGCAACCTCTCGAGCGGGCTGCTGGGCAACATCGCGCGCCAAGAGTGGTCGGATCTGACGATTCAGCCCTACCAGCAGCGCTTCAAGAAGAACGTGCCCGAGATGTGTCGCGGCTGCGCTTACGAGACGTCGTGTCAGGGCGGCTGCAAGGAGAGCGCCTTCGCGACCTACGGCGCCTTCGATCACCCCGAGCCGTTCGTGCATCGCGCGCGCGGCGCGGCGAGCGAGGCGAACGCGGCGAGCGAGTCGAACGAGTCGAGCGAGTCGAGCGAGTCGAGCGTGGCGCGCGAGGCGAGCGGCGGGTGAGCGCGGTCGCTGGGCGCCAGCCGTGCGTGCTGCTGATCTCGCCCGGCATCATCAAGTGGACCGACATGGACTTCGGTCTGCCGCACTTGGTGAGCATCGGCGGCTATCTCGCCGAGCACACCGGTGTGCGCGTCGAGCTGCTCGACCTGTCCTACGAGGGCGGCGACCATGCCCACCTCGAGCGCACGCTCGACAAGCTCGGCCCGTTTCTGATGATCGGCGTGTCGTGCTACTCGAGCTACGACTACCTGCGCGTGATGACGCTGGCGCGCTTCGTGCGCCGGCTGTATCCCGACGTGCCGCTGGTCAGCGGCGGCTATCACGCCAGCGCGCTGCCTGACGACGTCGTCTTCGACGGCTCGCCGTTCGACGCGGTGGTGCCCGGCGAGGGCGAGCTGCCCATGCGCGAGATGGTCGAGACGCTGCTCGGCGGCGGGCGCCTCGAGCCCGGGCGCGTCTACGACAAGGGCGTGGTGCCCGAGCTCGACGCGCTGCCGCCCTATCGCTGGGAGCTGCTCGCGCGCTACTGGCCACGGGCGCACGAGATCGGGCGCAAGTTTCAGATCTATCTCGCGCGCGGCTGCCCCTATCGCTGCACGTTCTGTATGGAGCGCGCCAAGAGCGGCTACGCCTGGCGCGGCTACTCGGCGGGGCGCGCCGTCGACGAGCTCGCGCGGCTGGCGCGCTTCACGGATCTGTCGCGCTGGGTGATCAACATCGCCGACCCGCTGTTTGGCTTCAACCGCGCGTGGCGTCGCGAGGTGCTCGAAGGCATCATCGCGCGGGGATTGCTGCCGCGTCAGTACTGGACGCTGACGCGCTCGGACGACCTCAGCGACGTCGACGTCGAGCTCTTGGCGCGCGCAAACTTCTCTATCGGCATCGGCGTCGAGAGCGGCACGCCCGAGATGCTGCAGCTGATGCAGAAGGCCAAGAAGCCCGAGCGCTATCTCGGCGCGCTCGAGCGGCTCGCCGAGCTGAGCCGCAAGCACAGGCTCAACTGGGCCGCCAACATCATCATCGGTCACCCGGGCGAGACGCGCGCGTCGATGGCCGAGACGCACGCCTACTTCGAGAAGCTCTTCACCACCGCGTCCGAGACGTGCGGCTGGCTGAGCATCGATCCATTCAGGCTCTATCCCGGCTCCGACGTGCACGAGCGCATGGGGTTCTACGAGCAGCAATACGGCACGGTGTTTCACCATAAGACGTGGTGGAAGAGCTGGTACGACGCGCCGTTTCGCGCCGAGCACGTCGACCCGTCGAGCGAGGTCGATTTCGCCGAGCGCGTGCGCTTCATGTACGAGCGCTACGCGCCGCTGGTGCGCGAGATCGTGACGCGCTTTCGCGGACAGGGGCGCGACATCGACCGCGTCTTCCAGCGCAGCCTCGCCGAGCAGGTCGAGCTGATGAGCCCCGCCATGCGCGATCGCATCATCGCCCTCGGCGAGCAGGCGCGCGCGCACAGCGCGGCCGGATCGAACGGTGCGGCGCGCAACGCCAAAGGCGCGAGCGTCGCGGCCGAGGCGCTGCGTTTTCCCATCGGCCTTCACGTCAAGGACGAGCGCGTGCGACGGCGCGAGGACGCGGTGCGGCGACTGCTCGAGCGCGGTCTTTTGCGCAGCGAGCGCGTCATCGAGGCGCTGCTCGCCGTGGCGCCGGAGCCGTATCTCGGCGACGACGATGCGCGCGCGATGCTGCGCGATGGGGCGCCGTCGGTGGCGCGCGAGGGCGCGGCGCCGCCATGGCTTGGCATCAGCTGCACGGCGCTGGCGCTCGAGGCGCTCGGTGTGGGCGCCGGCGATCGCGCGGCGGATCTGCTGGCGACACGCGGCTACGTGGCGGCGCTGTTGGCCGCGATGGTCGGCGCCGAAGGCGAGGTCGTTGCGGTGTGTCCAGGCGGCTTCGTCGAGCGGCGCCGGCTCAAGCGCGCGCTCGGCGAGCTGTCGCGCGTGCGCGTGGTCAGCGGCGAAGCGACGACGACGGCAGGGCTCGAGGGCGCGTTCGACGGCGTGTGGCTCGGCGCCGCGCTGCCACGAGCGCCGCGCGGCGCGGCCGACGTGCTGCATCCGGGCGGACGCTTCGTCACGCTGCTCGGCCCGCGCTTTCGTGCGCAAGACCTAGTGTGCCTGACGCGCAACGACGTTGACGGAGGGCGCGCGCTCGGCGAGCGGCTGGTGGCGCGCGTGCAGGTGCCCGTGGTGGCCGGGCCGTCGGGCTGGCTGCGCGCCTGACGGCTGCTCGCGGAGCGGTTATGTCATTGTGGGTTAGAACGCCTTTGTGATCGGGTGTTTGTAAAGCAGAGAGTGACCCCTTGGGTGGAGGGGTGTTTTGCGGTGCTAGCGCGGCTTCCGTTGGGGGCCGATGCGGCGTCGATCTATCGGGCGGAGCTCGGGCGGCCGGCGTGGGTCGAGGGGTTGCTCGCGGCGTATTGCGCGGCGCGCGGGCGGCTGGTGCTGCAGGTGGTGGGGCTGTTGTTCGACGATCGCGCGGCGCTCGAGGCGGCGCTCGCCGAGCCGCCCTGGGCGGGGCTGCGCGACGAGGCGGGGGGCGTGTTGTGCGAGCGCTTCGCGCGCGCGCTCGCCGAGCTCTCGCCGCCGGGCTGCGCGCTCGCTGAGCCGCGCGTCGCGCCGTGGCTTCTGGACACCGTCTGCGCGCTGCGCGCCGCGCTGTGGCGCGAGGAGCGCGGCGCTTCGATCGCGCCGCCTCCGCTGCTGCTCTTTCACGCGCCATCGCTCGGCCACGATCATCACGACGGGCGCGCGCGCGCCACGCACGGTCGCGCTGTCTTCGTCGGCGGCGCACAGCGTATCGCGGTCGATCTCGACTGCGAGCCCGAGCAGCTGCTCTGTCAGATCGTGCACGAGGCGACGCACGTGCTCACCGACCCAGCGGTGCGCGCGCGCTTCGAAGGCGTGGCGCAGGACACGGCGGCTACGGCGGGCGGCGACGGCTTCGCGCTTCATCGCGCGCTCGAGCGCGCCGTCGTCGATCGTGACCAGCGGCTCTTCGAGACCCACGCGCCACGGTATCTCGAAGCCTATGCGCGATGGCGCCGGCGCTACGGCGTCTGAGCGGCTGCGACCTGTGTACGCGATGCACATCGGATCGGTGTCTCGACTCTTGCCTAGGAGCAACCGACCGATGAAGAAGCTACTCGTCCTCTGCGCACCCGTCGTGTGCGTCGCGCTCGGCGGTGCCAGCCTGCACGCGGCGCCAAACTGGATCATCACACCGCTAGCTCGCAAGGTAGCGACCAATGGCTGCACCGCATCGGGCAGCAGCGCGTCCATGGGAGACGGCTTTCAAAGCGTCGGCACCAACGGCGCCAACACCGGCTTCTTCTGCGCCGTGGACACGGTCACCGTGGCGCCCTCGCAGATCACGCGCGCCGTGGTCTGGGTCAAGCTGTTGAGCACGCCTCAGCCCGCCTGGGCGCAGCTTTGCTACCGCTCGCTGGCAACCGGTCACCACCTGTGCGGCAAGCTCGCCTACAGCAAGACGGCGAGCGCGTCGATCACCGCGCTGACGCCGCCAGCGCCCACCGGCAGCTTCGACGACAGCTACGCGGCTTATCTGCTGGTCATGATTCCGCGCCCTGCTACGAGCGTGAACACGTTCTACGGCTACGAGCTGCAGAAGGTCACCGAGACCCATCCATAGTTGCCCACCAGCGCCGATCTCGCGTAGCGTTGCCGCCACAGCGGCCAGCATCTGCTGGCACGCGATAGCGCGCTACGTCCCAGATATTACTGGGACTAGCTGACTCGCCGGCTCCCCGACCTTCCGATCGCGCGGGGACACGTGACCCCGGCGTAGGGCCCTCTCGGCGCGAACCCATCGAAAAGGAACACACTTGGGAGTTGGCGTCGCACTTGCTCTCCGATGTGCCTACACGACATCGAAGGGAGTAACGATGAGGCGACTCGAACGGCATTCGAAGCGGCTGGCCATGCTCGTCGCGAGCGGCTTGCTCGCTGGCTGTGGCGTGGTGGGCGAGGTCGGAAGCGATCGCGACGAAGAGCCTCTCGCACCCGAGCTCGGCGCCAACATCGTCAACCCGTCGGGCGTGCGCAGCGCCGCGAGCGCCGCCGCGACCAAGCCCTGCGGCGCGGTGCTCGCCACGTTCGACGGAACGCGCGCCTACTCCAACGGCAACGCCAGTGGCACCGGCACGTCGTGCGCGGGCCTCGGCACCTACGGCTACCGCTACCAGTGCGTCGAGCTCACCACGCGCCACTTCAAGCGCAAGTGGAACATCATGCTCTACGGCGACGCCAAGGACCTGATGGACAAGGCGAGCGCCGACGTCGCCGTCTACAACAACGGCGACACGCAAAACCCGCCCGTGCCGGGCGACATCTTGGTCTGGACCAACGGCTCGGTGGGACACGCGGCGCTGATCGTCGGCGTGCGCCCCGACGCCGTCGACATCATCGAGCAGAACGTCGCGGGCACCGACGGCAAAGACACGCTGACCTACAGCAACGGCCGCGTTGGCCGCCACCTCGGCTGGACGCCCGCCGGTTGGGTGCACGCCGTGGCCAACCACGCCGCGCCGGCCGTGCAGCCCGCGCCGCCCGAGCCGGCGAGCTGTCACGTGGGTGACGTGTTCGGCTACGACTACTGCAGCGAGGATTGCCCCTGCGATGTCGGCGAAGGCGACTGCGACACCAGCAGAGACTGCAAGCCCGGCCTCTACTGCGGACAGGACATCGGCGCGCGCTACGGCGCCAACGCTGACGTCGACGTGTGTCTGCCCAGACCGACGAGCACGTGTCACCTCGGCAAGGTGTTCGACTACGAATACTGCAGCGAAGCGTGTCCGTGTGACGCGGGTCAGGGCGACTGCGACAACAGCAACCAGTGCAAGCCTGGCCTCTACTGCGGCAAAGACATCGGCGCGCGCTACGGCGCGGCCGCCGACGTCGACGTCTGCATCCCGCGGCCCTGACCTTCGACGTGTCGTATGATCATCCCATGCGCCGCAATCGACTGATCGCCCTGGTCGCGCTGATCCCGCTGTGCGCCGGCGGCTGCGCCGAGACGACCTTCAACGGAAAGAGCGACGCCGACGGCAGCGTCCCGACGGACAGCCGCAGCGGCGATCTGTCGCCGGTGCCCGACGTGCTGCCGCCGCCGCCAACCTCGCCGCGGCAACTCTCGGTGGTGGTCAACAAGCTGATCCTGCCCAAGAGCGAAAAAGACTTCGCCATCGACCTCGACAACAACGGCACCACCGACAACCGACTCGGCGCCATCATCGCGCTGGTGGCAGCGACGGCGGGCGGGCAGGGCGTCGACCTGCAGGCCGAGACCGACGCGGCGCTCGCCACCGGCACCGTGCTGATCATGGCCGAGCTTCACGCCAACTCGCTGTCGAGCGATCCCAACGCCACGCTGGTGGTGCATCGCGGCCAAGACCTCGACAACATCCCATCCAACAACTTCGACGGCACGGCGCCGCTCGGGCTGCACCCCGAGTCGCCCAAAGACATCCGCCTCGCCGGCTCGCTCTCCGGCGGCAATCTCGACAGCGGCCCCGGCATCCTCGCCGTGCCGCTGCCGCTGATCCCCAATCAGCCGCCGATCACCCTCACGCTCAAGCGCGCGCGCGTGCGCGGCGCGGTCAGCAGCGCCGGCATCGCCAATGGCCTGCTCAGCGGCGCGATCCCGATGACCGAGGTCAACGACGTGCTGATCCCAGCGCTGGCGCAGCTCGTCACCGGCTTTCTGCAGGACCCCAACTCCTCGCAGCAGCTGCGCGACGTGCTGGGCATCTTCGACGCCAACAAGGACAACGTCATCACCGCCGACGAAATACGGAGCAGCATCCTCGCCAAGCTGCTCAAGCCCGACGTGGTGCTCTCGGGCGATCCGGACATGATCCCCGACTCGCTCTCGCTCGGCGTCGGCTTCACCGCCGTGCCCTGTCAGATCGTCAAGAACTGACGAGCGCACACGCGGCTCAGTCCGGCGTGATCACGAACACGGGACTCTTGACCGCTACGGTGCCCACGGTGACCGTGGCGATGCAGGGGTTGCAACCGCGCGCGGCCTCGCAGACGTTGGCTTCACCGGTGGAGACAGGCACGGCGACGGCGACGCTGAGCAGCGGGGTGCCGTTTTCGAAGATCTGCACCTGCGCCTGGCCGGCAAGCCCGCTCGAGGTCCACTGTACGAGCCCACAACGAAGCCAGTCATCGCCGGCCTTGGGCGACGTGATGACGAGCTGGACGTTGTTGCCGTCGCCATCGACAGCGACGTCGAACGGCTGACGCGCGTCCGTACCGATTCCGCCTTCGCTAGAGAGCGCGTCGCCGGAAGCGCCGCCGTCGCGCTTGGCGGCGCCGTCATCGCCACGTTCGCTGCTCGCGTCGAGCGGGCGGGTCACCTGGAACGGCTCGTCGCCAAAGCCCAGGCGCATGCAGCCGTTCGCGCACCAGACGATCAGCACCAGCGCGAGGGCGCGGAGGACGGCAGCGAGCACGCGTCATTATAACGCGCGCTCAGACGTTCATGTCGGCCCAGTGCTTCGCGCGGCGGTTATAGAAGAACAGCCCGATGCCGGCGGCGGCGCCGATGGCAGCGAAGGGCAGCCACACCACCCACGGATCGTAGGTGTTCCACAGAAGCTCGGTGACCTGCTGCGGCGTCTTGTCGAGCATCGCGCACAGCTTGGCGGCAGCCTCCTTGCGCGCGATGCCGAGCGTCGACTGGAGCGCGGCGATGTCGCCGCTCCACTGCTTGGCCTGACCGAAGGGCGTCTTCTCGGCGATGTAGCGCAGCGCCAGCACGGCCTTCTCGCCGTAGTTGCCGTAGACCCAGCCGGCGATGAGCGCGCCCGTGCCGGCGCCGATGGCCACCGGGATGTTGACGTAGCCGAGGTACAGCGCCTTCTTTCCCTGGGGCGCGATGAGGCCGAAATATTCGTTCTTCTTGGGGCCGGTGAGCATCTCGCCGAGCGAGAAGAACACGATGCCCAAAAGGAAGACCCAGCCCGACGTGGTCAGGCCTGCCACCAGCACGCCGCAGATCGCCATCACGATGCCCGCCTGCATACACACCAGGCGGCGCCAGTTGCGCACCAGCTGACCGACGCCTGCGACGCCGAGCATGATCAGAAACGCGTTGAGGTTGAGCAGCTGCTCCTGCGAGACCATCACGCCGCGCGCCGTCTTTTCGATCATGCGATCGCGCACGGCGTCGGGCAGCCAGCGCAGCCACTCGGCGACGGCGCGGCTGTCGACCCAGTCGACGATGAAGTTCGGATGCAGATCCCAGATCTGGTACATCATCATCCAGAAGCCGGCGAGGATCAGGATCAGCACGATCAGCCGCGCGTCCCACAGGTTGCGCATCGTCTTGACGAACACGTCGACGAAGCCGTCCTCGGTCGCCGCCTTGGACGGCGGATCGCGGTAGGTGAACAACATGCCGAAGTTGAGCGAGACGATCGCCGCGCAGCCGTAGAACACCGCCGGCCAGCCGATGCCCTTGAGGTAGTGCGCCAGATAGGGCCCGATCCAGGCGCCGAGGTTGACCAGCGCGTAGAACAGGCTCCAACCGAGCGACGTGTTCTTGCCTTCGAGCGTCTGCGCCAGCGAGCCTTGGATGCCGGGCTTGAAGATCGCCGTGCCGGCGGCGAGCGTCAGCGTACCGAGCATGAAGCCGGGCAAGTTGCGCTGGGTCGCCATCAGCACGTAACCGATGACCTTGATGATGATCGAGGCGAAGATCGTCAGCTTGTAGCCGTAGCGATCGGCGTAGCCGCCGGTGAACATCGGCAGCAGCGACTGCGTGTAGTTCCACGCGGCGTAGATGATGCCTTTGCGTCGCGCCGACCAGCGCAGCCCGCCCTTGGCGTCGGCCTGCATGATGTAGATCGGCGCCACCACGCGCAGCCCGTAGTAGGCCAGCCGCTCCCACATCTCCATGATGTCGAGCATCCAGAAGGCGCGGCCGAACGGCGGATATCGCCGGGGTTTGTGAGCAGACATGATGGCTGCTTCTTACCACGACGCGGTCGAAGGCGAGGTGGCGTTGCCTCGCCCCACAAACAGCGTGGTATTTTCTCGCACGTGAGCGCAGACGATCGGACGCAGACGGTCGACGCGAGCGGCGGCGCCAGGACGGCGGCTCGCGCCGATGCGGCCGCCCGAGCGGCGCTGTTGCTGATCTTCAGCGAGGCACGGACCTTCGGCGACTGCGTGTTCGTCTTGCCAGCCGACACGCGTGCGGCCAGCATCGGGCGCCAGTCCGATCAGCACGTCTACCTCGAGGACCGCGGCCTCTCGCGCGAGCACGCGTCGCTCGCACGCGGCAGCGACGGGCGCTTCGTGCTGCGCGACCTCGGCAGCCACAACGGCACATACGTCGACGGCGAGCGTGTCGACGGCGAGCGCGCGCTCGACGCGGGCGCGATCGTCCGCTGCGGCTCGACGCTGTTGATGTTGGTCGACGACGCGACGCCCTATGCGGGCTGGCCGAAGAGCGCGCTCGACTCGCCGCTGTCTGGCGGCGCGGCGATGCAACGCGCGCGCGCCGCGATCGAGCTGCTCGCCAAGCAGACCGTGGACGTGCTCGTGCGCGGCGAGAGCGGCGTCGGCAAGGAGGTCGCCGCGCAGCTTCTGCACGCGCGCAGCGAGCGCGGCGGCGCGCTGGTGTCGGTCAACTGCGCGGCGCTTCCGCAGGCGCTCTTCGAGGCGGAGCTCTTCGGCGCAGCGCGTGGCGCGTACACCGGCGCGGACGAGGCGCGGCGCGGGCTCTTCGAGCAGGCGCATGGCGGGACGCTGTTTCTCGACGAGGTCGGCGAGCTGCCACTGTCACTGCAGCCGAAGCTGCTGCGCGCGGTGGAGAGCGGCGTGGTGCGCCGGGTGGGCGGCGACAGCGAGCGGCGCGTCGACGTGCGTATCGTGGCGGCGACCAACCGCGACCTCGCCGCCGAAGCGCAGGCTGGCCGCTTCCGCGCCGATCTGTACTACAGGTTGCGCGCGAGCGAGATCACGCTGCCGCCGCTGCGCACGCGGCGCGAGGACATCGCATTGTTGGCGGTGCGCCTTCTGTCGCAGCTCGAAGGCGATCTCTCGAGCAAGCGACTGGCAGCGCTCGCGGTAGAGCGGCTGTGTCTTCACCATTGGCCGGGCAATGTGCGCGAGCTCCGTCACGTGATCTTCGAGGGGGCCACCAGCGCGTCGCTCGCGGGCAGCGAACGCATCGAGCCCACGCACTTGCGCGAAGACGTCGTCGTCGGGGGCCGCTCCGCAGCGGCGACGTCTGACCAACACGACGACGACGACGACGACGACCACGACGACGACGAGACGGCGCGTGTTGCTCGCGCGCTACGCGCCTGCGGTGGTCACGTCGGCAACGCCGCCGCCGAGCTCGGCATCAGTCGAAGCCGCCTCTATCGCATGCTCGCCGCGCGCGGCATCAACGCCAAGGACTACCGCTAGCGCGCTCGCGCCGCTGGTCCTTGGTTTGCATTTTCCGGTGCTATGGCACCGTGCTCGGATCTGTTGGCGGCGACAACCGCGTCGGATCCCGTGACCCGCAGCAGCGCGAGCGACGCGCAGCCGCGTCGTTTCGGGTCGTCCGTCCCCAGCGGGCGGGGGGTGCGGCCCTCGCATCGATTCTGTCCTGCCTGTCTTGGCGTCGTGTCGTCGAACGCATCACGGTGTGCCGCGTGCGACTACACGCGGCCGTCGTCGGGATGGCCCGAAGACCCGCATGTTGGCCGCGTGATCGGCGGCAAGTACCGCATCGAAGCAAAGCTCGGACAGGGCGGATTCGGTGTCGTGTTGCGCGCACGCCACGTTCAGCGCGAGCACGACTTCGGTGCGGTCGTGCTGAAGTTCCTGCAGTCCAGCGTGGCCTCGACCGCTGCGGCACGGCGGCGCTTCATCAACGAAGCGCGCGCGGCGCGTGCACTGTCGAGCGCGCACGTCGTCAAAGTCTTCGACTTCGACTTCGACGAGGACGGCGCGCCCTACATCGTGATGGAGTACCTCGAGGGGCGCTCGCTGCGCGAGGTGCTGCATCGCGAGGCACCGCTCGACGCGGCGCGCGCGCTGCGCATCGGCGCACAGATCGCCAACGCGCTCGAAGAGTGTCATGCCGCCGGCATCGTGCATCGCGATCTCAAGCCGGCCAACGTCGTCGTGACTCGCAGATCAGGCGCCATAGACTTCGCCAAGGTCGTCGACTTCGGCATCGCGCAGCTGCCCGATACGTCGCTTTCGCTCTCGCTGCTGGGGACGCCCAAGTACATGGCGCCCGAGCACATCGAGCAGCAGGCCATCAGCGGCGCTGTGGATGTGTTCGCGCTGGGCGTGATGCTCTTCGAGTGCCTGACGGGCGAGCCGCCGATCGCTGCCGACCAGTCGATGAAGTATCTGCGCGCCAACGTCGAGGTGGCGCCGCGACGCCTGCGCCAGCTGCGCCCCGAGCTGCCGCAGGCGCTCGACAACCTGCTCGACGCGATGATGGCCAAAGATCCACAGTCGCGCCCGAGCAGCGCGCGGCTGAGCGCGCGCCTGGACGCGCTCGCCAGCGAGATCGAGGACGCCGGCCTGTCGCCGGCTGCGTCTCGCGGGACGCTGGCCTCGCAGCCGACCGAGAGTCTCGTCGCACCCGCGGAGCTGCCCAGCGCGCCGCACATCGGCGAGCCGCCTGCGAGCGCGGGCGCCGTGCTCGTGCTGCGGCCGCGCCACGCGTTGCTCGCGGCGACGGTCGTGCTGGTGACGCTCGCGACGGTCGTCGCCGCTGCGGCGGCGTGGCTCGACGACGCGCCTCGGCCCGGCCCGGCTCGACGCGGAGCGGCTGCTGTGCCGCGGCGCGAGCCGCCTCGACGGGATCTTCGATCGCCAGTGCGCGCGAACGCACCTCGCCGCGCGTT